>DATABO010000083.1:0-18810 GCA_036259535.1 Thermoleophilaceae bacterium | reverse complement strand
AGCTCACGACACCGGCGGAGTCCGGCGAGCAGCGCAGCTAGGCTCACACATTCGTCTATGGAGATAGTCCAGGAGATCGGCTCGTACGCGGGCATCGCGGCCGTCCTCGGGCTCGCGGTGCTGTCCGCCCTCTACTTCTCGCAGGCGCGCGACGTCAAGCGCCTGCGCGAGTGGGCGGGGCGGGCGCCCGACCGGGCGCCGACGCCGGCGATCCCGGAGCCGCGCGGCGTCGTGGCGCAGCCGATCGCGCAGCCACCGGCGCGGCCAGTGCCTGGCGGCACCCCTCCACCGGTGCCGCGGCCCCCGGGGGCCCCGCCGGCTTCCTCTGCCGCGGCCGCTGCAGCGGCGGGAGCAGGTCCGGCGATCGCGCGCGGGCCGGGGCCTGTGACGCCTGCGGACGGGCAAGAGGACGGTGACGAGGGCCTCGAGGGCGACCAGCCGACCGGCGAGCCCGAGCTCGACGTGACCGCGATGGACACGGAGGTCCACCCGCCCCCCGCTCCGCCCGACGAGGACGGGCGCGACGAGGAGGACGGCGGCGATCGAACGGAGGTCGCGGATGCCGCGGCTGTCGAGGGCGAGGATGCCTTCGAGGGGGAGGACGACGACCTCGAGGGCGACCGCGAGGAGCCCACCGACGACCAGGGCACAGGCGGCTACGCGGCCGTGCCACCCGACGAGACCGTCGTTCACCGCCCCGGCGACTCGGGCGAGATGGATGCCGTAGAGGACGGCGACACCGGCGAGTGGCGGCCCGAGGACGAGCATTCCGACCTCGGCTTCACCGATGAGCACGACGCGGTTGGGCCGGCGACGCCCGCCGCCAGCGCCCCACGGCCGCCGACGCCGCCCCGCCCCTACCAGCGGCGCGGCGCTCCCGTTCCCGCGACGGGCTACGCGCGCGGGCGCGCGCCCATCCTTCCGCCCTACGCGGAGGCCCGACCGGCGGGGGAGACCGCGGACGCGCCAGCGAGCGGGGGGGCCGGCCGACGCCCGGTCGTGCTCGCCCTCGCGACGCTCGTCGCGATCGCCGTCGTGGCCTTCGGCGTCCTGCAGCTGACCGGCGGCGACGACTCAGGCGGCGGTGGCGACGCCGGCCTGTCGGCGGGAGGCACGGGCGACGGCGGCGCCACGGGCGACGGCGGCGGCCAGGCTCCGCCGATCGACCCCTCGGAGGTCACGGTGGCCGTTCTCAACGGCACCACCGTCCCCGGCCTCGCCGCCACGATCGGCGACCAGATCGTCGGCGAGGGCTTCCAGCTCGGCACGGTCACGAACAACTTCGATCAGGAGCGCGCCGAGTCCGTCGTGCTGTACGCGCCCGGCGCCGAGCGCGAGGCCGCCGACGTCGGCCGCCGGCTCGACATCTCCCAGCGCGAGCCGATCGACGCCGAGAGCCAGGCGCTGGCCGGCGACGCGACCGTCGTGGTCGTTGCCGGGGCGGATCAGAACCAGTAGACGCGGCGCTCGCTACGGAAACAGCGACGTACCGCTGGCTGCACCCTCTCCAGCCGTCGCTCAGCGGCCGGCACGCTCGACGTAGGACCAGACCTCGCTGAGGTCGGTGGCGAGCGTCGGCAGCTCGCTGGTGTCGTTGATCAGCCGCTGGACGATCAGCTGGTGGATGCCGCCGACGAGCAGCTCGGGCAGCAGCTCGGGGACGTCGAGCTCGCCGAGCACGTCGGTCATGACGCCGGCCAGCCAGCCGAGCGTGGCCGCGACGCGGCGCTGGCCGACCACTCCGATGCTCGGCGTCTCGAGCACGCAGAGTCGCGCCAGGCCGGGCTCTGCATCGACCCACTCGAGCACGACGTCGAGCGCGGCGTCGATCCGCTCGCGCGGCGTCACGCCCCGCTCGTAGGCGCCCTGCACGACGCCGCGCAGGCATTGGGCGCTCTCGTCGTAGATCGCCAGCAGGCAGTCGTCCTTGGTCGAGAACAGCTCGTAGAAGGTCTTTCGCGAGACGCCCGCGCGGCCGATGATCTCGCGCACGTTGGTCTCGGCGTAGCCGTGCTCGGCGACCGATTCGACGAGCCCCTGGAAGATCCGCGAGCGCTGCGAGGCGATCACCTCGGAGCGCGTCATCCCGTGCGGCCCGCCGGAGAGTCGCTGCGGCCGTGGCCGCCCCTGGAAGCGGAGGCCCTGGTGGATCGCGGGGCTTGCCGAGCGCTGCGATCTGTAGACAGTAGCCTACGGTTTCGCGCAATGCAACAGAAACGTCACGTGTCCCGACGCCGCCTGCGCCGGGTCGCGAGCGGCGTCGCGTCACCGCCGCGGGCGCCGCCGCCCGTGGCTGCGCAGCGCCCCCTTGTTGGCGACCGCCACCGCCTCTTCGGGCCCGACGAACGGCGTCAGCGCGACGAACGTCGCCGTCGGCAGGATCTGCCCCAGG
Organism: Thermoleophilaceae bacterium; assembly: GCA_036259535.1. GTDB lineage: Bacteria > Actinomycetota > Thermoleophilia > Solirubrobacterales > Thermoleophilaceae > JAAYBF01. The sequence goes on along the minus strand of DATABO010000083.1, from coordinate 16,418 downwards.
TGCTCGGCTCCGCGCCGCCTGATCTGCTCGTAGATCAGCGCGTAGATCGCGCCGCCGATCGCCTCGGCGGCAACCTCGGGAACGTCGGGCGCCTGCTCGTAGCCCGGGCGGATGATCTCGTCGAGCAGGTGCAGCGTCCGCGCCCGGTGCTCGAGCGCCCGCGGCCCGGCGCTCAGCGCGTCGACCATTGCGATCCGCGCCCAGATCGGCTCCGACGCGAAGAAGGCGAGGAACGCCTCGAGCGCGGCGCGCACGGCCAGCGGCCAGCTGCGCGACCAGCGAAATGGCGGCATCGCTGCGGCCTCGGCCTGCGCCATCGTCGCGTCGTAGGCGGCCAGGAACGCGTCCTCCTTGCTGTCGAAGTGGCGGTAGAACGTGGTCAGCGAAGCCGACGCGTTCTTGACGATGTCCTCGAGCGTCATCGCCGGATAGCCCTTCTCGACCACCGTCGCGGCGACCGCGCCGAAGATCCGCTCGACCTGGTCGTGGACGATGAAGCGCGAGGCCCCGTCGTCGGGCGGGCGCGAGCGCGGGCGGCGTAGCGGGGTGGGGGGGTTGAGGTAGGAGAGCGCCCAGCGGCGCAGCTCGTCCGCGAGCGCCGGCGCCTCCTCCGACCTGCCGGCGCCTACCCTCGCCCCAAGGACCTCGCGCGCTCCGCCGACGATCCCGCCGACGACGGTGGGCGGGACCGCGGCGCGCGCCGGCGACTGGCCGAGCGCTCGTGTGAGCAGCCACGCGAAGCTCGACAGCGCCTCGTCGACGTGGCTCAGCCCTGGTTCGCCGGGCGCGTAGGCGTCGATCAGGCAGAGCCGAGCGGCGGCCGGCTGCTCGGCGAGCGTGGCGCCCAGCGTCGCGAAGGCCCGCTCGACGCGCTCCTCCCACTCCCCCTCGGTGTCGCAGGCCCGCGACACCTCATCCAGCGCCGTCGCCATCCCCGCGTCGACGGTCGCGAGGAAGCACTCCTCTTTGCCACCCGGGAAGTGCTGGTAGAAGGTCGTCCGCGAGATTCCCGACAGCCGCAGCAGCTCGGCGACCGGCGTCTGCTCGTACCCGCGCTCGGCGACGGCGACCGCCGTCGCAGCCATCAGGCGCTCGCGCTGGTTCTGCGCGACCAGGTCGGGCGTCAGCCGCGGCCCGGGGCGCAGCATCCGCGTGCGCAGCTCACTCGCATCTCCCCAGGGCGTCCGGCTCATGCGCCAACGATAGCCCCCGTTCCAGAGCCGTTCGTGGACCGAACGAGTGCGGTTCACATGGGTATGAGCATGTCTATAGAGCAATCGCCGGGTTCTAGGCTCAGTACCGCCGGATGCGCGACCGGAGGGGCACATCGGGCCATTGCCTAACCCCATGAACGGTTGGCCCTTGACACCAACAATAGGCATCCGTTTACATAGGCACTAGAAATTCGGCTGTTTCTCGGCCGAGGGCGGCAACGCAGTGAGGAGAAGAGCAGTTGCGAGCACGACCCAGCGGGCGCACCGCGCCCGAGCCCATCGATCCGGCCGTACCGGAGCGTCCGCCATCGCGGGCGGCCATGGCACGAGCCCGGATGCGGGCGTGTGGGCGCGTGCATGGGCGCCGCCGGCTGGGCGGCGACAACGCCCGCCTGCGCACTCCCCTGCCGTTCTGAGCCCGATGGCCCGGAACGGACACCACAGTCAGCGACGAGGAGAGGAACAGTCGATGAGCAGAGCGCACCAGCAGAGGTCTTCAGCCGGGGGCACGGATGGCCGTGGCGTGGCTTCGAGGATCCTGCGCTCGCTCTTCGTCGCGCGTCCGCTCCAAGGGCGTAGACCGTCGTCTGCCGGCGGCGGCGCTACCCGCATCGGCCGCGCGGCGGCCCTGACGCTTTGCTTGGCGTCGGGCGCTCTCATGGCGCCGGCGTCGGCCTCCGCGGCGACGAAGACGATGCAGCACTTCATCGGCGGGGCGGCGGGAATCAACAGCGGCGGCCTGTTCACCCAGCCGCTCGACATCGCTGTCTGGCAAGGCGCGAATCCCGTTGACTATGCCGACGACAAGATCTTCACCATCGAGGCGCTCGGCTCGAGCACCCGCGTCCAGCGACTCGACGTCGACGGCAACTTCGAGCGCGCCTGGGGCAAGGACGCGGTGACGGCGGGCGGATCGGGCGACACGCCCGACGACGGATTCGAGATCTGCACCGTGGCCGCCGAGTGCGACGACACGATGGTCGGCTCCCTGAAGGGCGAGATGAGCCTGCCCTCGGGGATCGCCGTCGACCAAGCCGACGGCTCGGTCTACGTCTGGGACCGGTCCAACTTCAGGATCCAGAAGTTCAGCCCCGACGGCGACTTCGTCGCGATGTTCGGGCGGGACGTAAACCAGACGGCTATCGACGCCGCGGCGCCCCAGGCCCAGCGCGACGTCTGCACCCAGGCGTCCGGCGACACGTGCAGGGCTGGCGTGCCCGGTTCCGCCGCCGGCCAGTTGGGAGACACATCCGGGCAGCCCAAGCTCGAGGTCAATCCCGTCGACCGTCACGTGATCGTCGCCGACCCGCAGAACCGCCGTGTCGCGGAGTACGACGCCGGCGGAACGTTCGTCCGGGCGTGGGGCTGGGGTGTCGACACCGGCGCCGACCAGTTCGAGGTCTGCACGACCGCGAGCACCTGTCAGGCAGGCAGCACCGCCGCCGGCACGCAGAACGGCCGGTTCGAATCGAGTCAGCCCCAGCACGTGGCGGTCGACTCGAGCGGCATCGTCTACGCCTCCGACACGAACGTCGACTCGCGCGTGCTGCGCTTCGACTCGACCCAGGCCGCGCCCGCCGACATGCTGGAGACGTCGATCGACGCGACGCCGGCGGGCGGCCCGCTGTTGGTCGCGAGGACGTCGGCGACCTCCGGCCAGCTCGAGATCGACCGGGACGACGACGGCGCCGGCGCCGACGAGGAGACGCTGCTCGTCCTGCGCGACCCCAGCGTGGGCGACACGGTCGTCCAGGAGCTCGCGATCTCCGCCCCCGCGACCGGCCCGGTGACCACGGAGATCGACCGGCACGTCTTCGCGCCTCGGGCGGCCAATGGCGGCATCGCCGTGGCCGGTCCCGACCGGCGCCTGCTGCTCCCGTTCAGCGACAACGGCGACGCCTTCACCGCCTGCGACTGTGGGTTTTCGGCGGGCTTCATCGTTCTCGCCGATCCGGCCGGCGAGGCCGAGTTCGGGTCGATCACGGCAACCGAGTCGGCGGCGACGACGGCGACCGTCCGGGGGCTTGTCACGCCGAACGGCCTCTGGAGCTTCCGCCTGCAGTACAGCTCAGACGGCATCGAGTGGCGGTCGGCGCCCGTCCGCTACGCCGCGGGTTCCGAGGAGCGCGTCGTCACGGCGTCGCTGACCGGGTTGACGCCGAACACGACGTACCGGGTCCGCATGCTTCGAACCAGGTACACGAGTCTCACGACGGCCGAGACGGCCACTTCGGCGGAGAGCACCTTCCTCACCGATGCGGTGCCGCCCGAGGCGACGACGCACGCTGCCGTCAACGTCCGATCGACGTCAGCCGTGCTACAGGGGACGGTTAATCCCAATGGGTCGCCGACGGAGTACTACTTCGAGTACGGCCCCTCGAGCACCTACGGCACGAGATCGCCGAGCTCGGGCGCGTCTGCCGGCGCCGGCATGGCTCGCACCGTCTCGGCGAGCCTGACGGGCCTCGCGCCCGACACGGTCTACCACTTCCGCGTCGTCGCCGAGAATCCCCTAGGCCGCGTCGAGGGTGGCGACGTCGCGTTCCGGACGCGTCCCTTGCCGACCTCGCCCGCCAGCCGCGCGTATGAGCTGGTGTCGCCGGCGGACAAGATCGGCGGGACGGGCGTCAGCCAGTGGTATACGGGTCCCAGTGAGGGATCGAGCGCTGGCGTTGCCGCGGACGAGGGCGATCGCTTCGCTGTCCGCGCGACGCTCGGCTCGATGCTCGTCGATGGCGCCTTCGCTTTCGCGGACGACACGGCTCTCGCCGAGCGGACGACAAGCGGATGGATCAGCCAGCCGGCCGCGAACCGCGGCGGCTACGGCCCGCAGGAGACGAGGTTCATGGCGGTGAGCGCTGCATCGGACGACCTCTCGCTGATGCTCTTCACCAGCAACGGGGGGACGCTTCGGCTGTTCCCGGAGCTGGAGTCATGGGACGAGAATGAGAACGGCGGCGTCACGTTCCTTCGCGAGTGGGCGAGCGGGAGGTGGGAGCCCTTCGGACCGACCACCAGCGACCAAGTCAGAGATATCCAAGCCGGAAGCGACGGCATGGACGAGAACCGGGTCGCCGGCGCTGGCCGCCATGCGCTTGGGGCGGGCCGCCTTCGCGGCCTCGCCGGCCCGGGCGATCCGACTAGCCCGGTGTTCCCGGATCTCGTCGCCGGCAGCCCCAGCGTCTACGTCGACGACGTCTCCGCAGGCCTGTCAGACACATTCCCGGGCAAAGGCAGGCGGAGCCTCGTCAACGTCTGCACGCCGGGGACGGAGATCCCCGTCAGGACCGAGAGCGGCGGGGCGTTTGTGTTGACCGCCCAGCCCTGCCCGGCGGCGCTGCCCGGCCGTGACGCCCATCTCATCAGTCCGCTCGGCGCGTGGCTGGGTCCGAACGACATTGAGGCTCCCAACCAGATCTCCGCGGATGGGTCGCGCATCTTCTTCGCCAGTCCCGGCGAGGCGCCAGGGCGGCAGGTAGGGCAATGCAGCGGCACCGGCGAGGCAACCACATGTCCGGCCCAGCTCTACGTCCGGGCGGTGCAGCCCGATGGCGACGTCCTCACACGCTGGGTCTCTCGCTCGGAGGTTTCCGGGCAGGAGGCGTCGCTGGCTGCGAGGGTCACCTTCCAGGGCGCCACGCCCGACGGCGACAAGGTCTTCTTCCGGACCGCTGCTCCGCTGACCGCCGACGACCCGAACGGTGGACTACCCGTGCCCGGCGGCGTGAAGTCGGGGATGCCGCATCCCGACTCGATGGACCTGTACATGTACGACCTTCCCGACGGCGCGTCCGCCGATCCGGCCGATGGGCACCTGGTACGGATCTCGGCCGGGCCGGCGGGAGTCGCCGACGGCAACGTCGCGGCGAGCGAGAACGACCTCGCCGTTCGGCACGCGTCCGACGACGGCCAGCGTGTCTACTTCACGTCGGCGGCGCCCCTCTCGGGCGTCCCCGCCGCGAGCGAGGGCCTCACCGAGCCAGGCGGCTCGCCGGCGTCCACGGAGCTCACCAACCTGTACCTCTATGACGGGCGCCGCGAACCCGCGCAGCGCTGGAGCTTCGTCGCCCGGCTGCCGCGATCGAGCGCTCTCGGCGCTTGCGCCACCATGCACGGGCTCTCGGGCGGCGGTGGTCTGGCCGGACAGGCCGGCCCCGACATAGGGCTCCGACAGAAAGCCACCTGCGTCAGCGGAAGCGCCGACGGGGCGTTCCTGACCTTCTGGACCGACGGGCGCCTCACCGCCGACGACCCCGACGAGGAAACCGGCGACATCTACGGCTACGACGCCGAGAGCGGTGAGCTCGCACGGATCACCGCGCCTCAGGGCGGCGCCGGAGGCCCATACGACTGTGTGACCCACGGCCATGCGAGCGGCACCCGCTGCTTCGGCGACGGCGGGATCGCCTCTCAGGTCGGCGTGCCGGCTCGACCCGCCGACCCGCGCGACCGGATCGCCTTCTTCCAGAGCCGTACGCGCCTGGTCCGCGAGGATCGCGACGACGCCTACGACGTCTACGAGTGGCGCAACGGCGAGCTGTCGCTCGTCTCGACCGGCGCCAGCGACACCGACGGCGCGATGTACAGGGCCACCGACCGGACCGGTCGCAACGTCTACTTCATCACACGCGACCGGCTGACCTGGCAGGACCACGACGCGGTCCTCGACGTCTACGCCGCGCGGGTTGGCGGTGGCATCCCGCAGCCGCCACGGCCGTCGGTCTGCGACGTGCTGGCTGGGGCGTGTCATGGCGTTGGAGCCAGCCCCGTCGATGTTCCTCCTGCCGAGACGGTCCCTCCGCGGCCGAGTGGGAACGCGGCGCTGGGCGAGCGCCAGGCGCTGCAGTTCGGCAAGCTCGGGCGCAAGGCTCGTAGGTTGGCTTCGCGCAGGGGGGTCCTGGCGCTGCGTGTGCGAGCGGCCGGCGCGGGGCGTCTCCACGTCGTGGCGCGGGGCCGCCTCGCGGGCAGACGGGTTCGCAAGCTGGGATCCGCCTCGCGGACGGTGCGCGAGGCGGGCACGACGCGGGTCAGGCTGCGTCTCGACCGCCGCGCCAGGCGCTGGCTCGACGACGGCCGCGCGATCCGCCTGACCCTTCGCGTCAGTCAGGCGGGCGCCCGGGCTCGATCTATGTCCGTCCGCCTGCCTGGAGTGCCGTCATGACCGAAGAGACGAGAGGAATGCAGACCATGAGTAGCGTGAGCCTTGCCTTCGGCGTCAAGGGGGCACGGTTTGGGCGCCTCGTCGCCACGATGGTGGCGGTTGGGGCGGCCCTGTTCTTGTCCGCGAGCTTCGCGAACGCCGCCCAAGCGGCCCCGGCGCTCGACGTGACGTTCGAGCGCTCGCCCTCGGGGCTGGTCGCCGGTGGCGACGCCAGCTATCAGATTGCCGTTCGAAACGTGGGCGACGGGAGCGTCGCGACGGACTCGCTGACGGTGACCGCCACCTTGCCGCCTCAGCTTGCCGCCGTCAGCGCCGGCGACGACTTCGAGTTCCTCGACATCTACAACTGCTCGGTCTCGGTGGATCGACGCACCGTCACGTGCACCGGCCCGTCGTTCCTCTCGATCCCGCCGAACGGCGAGGCCTGTGCGGCAGAGCTGGGAGCTCCCTGCCGCATCGTCATCGAGGCCAAGGCCGACCCCGACGTGGCTGTCGGCTCGATGCTCGTCAGCGAGGTCGAGGCGTGCGGGACGGGGATCGGCTGCGACGTCGCGACGACCACGGCTCGCGTGACGACGTTCGGCGAGTTCTTCGGAATCGCGCCGATCAATGGCCCCGGCGAGCCTGCAGCGCCGGCTCTGCCGACCCGGACCGCCTTCTGGGCTGGGACCTGCGATCGGGGTTTGGCTCCCCCATTCGGAGAGCCGATAGTCGGGGGCTTCGGGGCTCGCCCGACGACCATCCTGGCGCCGTCGGGCTCGGGTGGAAACTTCGCCCAGACCGAGGTTCCGGCGCCCGCGGTCGCCCCCCACTGCGTCGACTGGGGATCGGCGGCTCCGTATCGGAACGCGGAGGGGACGCTGTGGAATCGGCCGCCGTCGTGGCGGTTGCCCGCCGACGCGAAGGCGGGCGGGCATCCCGACGGCACCGCCTACTTCATGTACCGGCGCAATTATCTCAACGCGGTCGACGGCGCGCTCGACAACGCGGTGGTCGACCTGCCGGCGGGGTTTGTCGGGGATCCGACGGCGGTGCCCAAGTGCAGCGCCGAGCGGTTCGCGGTCAGGCCGCTCAGGTGCCCGCCCGAGACCCAGGTGGGGATGATTCACCTTTACACAGTGGCGCCCCTGGCAGGGACCTCCGCGAACCTCGGTCCCGCCGAGGAGGAGGTGCTGCCGGTCTACAACATCGAGCCGCGCAAGGGCAACGTCGCCGAGCTCGGCTTCGCCTACGCCAGCGTCGAGGACGCCACGAGCGTGCGGATCGTCGCTCGGGCGCGCACCAACGGCGACTTCGGCGTGCGAACGTTCGTCGCCCAGGTTCCGGCTGCCCTTCCCTTGATCGCTCAGTCGATCACCCTTTGGGGAGTGCCATGGGACGCCACGAACGACATGTGGCGCGCCCCGAGTGGGACGGGCAAGATCCCCGCCGAGGGCCTCGACGGAAGCGCGCCGCAGCGCACGCCGGTGTCCTACGACCCCTCGTGGGGCCCGGTCCGGCCGTTCGTCTGGAACATGACCGAGTGCGACGGCCGCGATCCCGTCACCCGGCTCGCGACCGACTCCTACCAGCGACAGGGCGCGTTCACCCCTGAGGGCGACCCCGACCCGGCGGACCCCGACTGGAAGCGCTACGAGTCGCCGGCCCCGCCGATGACCGGGTGCGACAAGCTGCCGTTCGATCCGCGGATCGACATGCGGCCGACGTCAGCGGCGGCCGACTCGGCTTCGGGCCTCGACGTCGACGTCGACGTGCCGCAGAACGACCAGCCGCCCGCGGCGGTGGCGACGAACCCCGTCGCGGCGACGGAGCACTGGAGGTCCGACGCGGGCGTCGCGACGTCGCAGCTCGACAAGACGGTCGTGCAGCTGCCCGAGGGGATGTCGGTCAACCCATCCGCAGCCGCCGGGCTCGAGGCGTGCAGCGACGACCAGATCGGCGTGCGCCGGGTCGGCAACCCGTACCTGTTCGACAACCGGGAGCCGACCTGCCCCGACGGTAGCCGGATCGGGACCGTCGAGGCGACGACTCCGCTGCTCGAGGGCTCGCCGAACCTGACCGGCGAGGTGATCCTCGGAGCTCCGAAGAGCACCGATCCAGCCAGCGGGGAGATGCTGCGGCTGTTCCTCGTGCTGCGCAACGAGGAGCGCGGACTGCTTGCCAAGGTCTACGGCTCCTCGGTCGCCGACCCCGCGACGGGCCGGCTCACCGCGACGTTCGACAAGAACCCGCGGGTGCCGGTGGAGAACATCACGGTCAAGCTCAAGGGCGGCGATCGCGGAATGCTCGCGATGCCGCCACGCTGCAACAGCCGTGCGGGTCAGTACCGCTCGGTGTCCTCGTTCCTGCCGTGGTCGCAATCGCATCTCGCCTCGGCGAGTCAGCGGCCCTCGGTCGTCGCTCAGGATTGGACGGTCGACGGCGACTGCGGCTTCGGATTCGCCCCCGGACTGCGCGCCGGCATGAGCAATGCCGGCGGCGGCGAGCACGGGAGCTTCAGCTTCGAGCTCACGCGCCGGCAGGGAGACCAGTGGGTCTCGGGCCTGACGGCGCGGCTGCCGAAGGGACTGCTCACCTCCGTGAGGGACTTCCCGCTCTGCTCCGACGCGCAGGCCGACGCGGGCAACTGCCCGCCGGCGTCGCGCATCGGCATGGTGGACGCCAGCGCGGGGTCCGGCGATCCGCTCGTGCTCGAGCAGAAGGGCGACGTCTACCTGACCGAGGGCTACAAGGGCGGGCCCTACGGCCTGATGGTCAAGATTCGGGCGATTGCGGGCCCGTTCCGCGGCGCGATGGAGCTCAGCCCGATCGTGGTTCGCCAGAAGATCGAGGTCGACCCCGCGACGGCCCAAGTCAGCGCGATCTCCGATCCGTTCCCGACGATCTGGCACGGGGTCCCGCTGCGAGTCCGGCGGGTCCTGGTCAACGTCGACCGGCCGAGCTTCATGCTCAACCCCTCCAACTGCTCGCCGAAGCAGGTCCAGGCGACGCTCATCTCCACCGACGGTGCGCGTGCGGAGACGGCCAGCCCCTTCCAGGCGTCTGGCTGCGCCGCCATGCCGTTCAAGCCGCGGCTCGCCCTGCGGCTCACCGGCCGCAAGCAGGTCCGGACGGGCAAGCATCCCGGCGTACGCGCGGTGGTCCGCCAGACGGGCATCGGCGAGGCGGGGATCGAGAAGGCCGTCGTCCGCCTGCCCAAGAGCCTCGCGCTCGACGTCAACAACGCCAGGGCATTGTGCGAGTTCGCCGATGGCACCAAGCCGGATCTCGAGAGCCACTGCCCGACGAAGAGCATCGTCGGGCGTGCGAGGGCCAAGACGCCGTTGCTCGACCGCGACCTCGTCGGCAACGTCTACTTCGTCAAGAACGTGCGCATCGACCCGCTGACGGGCAAGCCACGACGGACATTGCCGATGATCGTCGTCGCGCTGCGCGGCGAGATCGCGATCAACCTCGTCGGCGAGAGCTCGACGACGAAGTCGGGCAAGCTCGTCAACACGTTCGCCGACGTGCCCGACGCGCCGATCACCCGCTTCAACCTCAACATCCGTGGAGGGAAGAGCGGCATCCTCGCGGTCACGCGGACGAGGCGGGCCCGGATCAACCTCTGCGCCGGCCCGAGGCGGCACATCGCAGAGGCCGACATGGACGGCCACAACGGCAGGCGGTTCGACCGCGACGTCCGCATGAAGACCCCGTGCCGGAAGGCCCAGAAGGGCGACGAGGCCAAGAGTGGGAGCCGGCATGCGCGCCCCGCCCGGAGAGTCACTCGAGACGCGGAGGGCCGATAGATGACTCGCCGGACGCTCCACCCCGCAGTTGCGGCGACGGTCGCTGGAATCCTGATCGCGCTCGCCGGCTCCGGTGACGCGGCGGCCGGGGTCGAGGACGCTGGCTCGGATGCGAAGCTGCCGTCCAGCCAGGATCCGCCGGTCTGCGTGGACAGCGGCCATCGAATAGTCGCGGTCCTCTCGTACGGGTCCGACGGGCCGATCCGTGACGCCGACACCGTTCGCAATCGCCTGGCGCGGATGAACTGGAAGGTGAAGCAGCAGGCACAGCTGTCTGGCGGCCCGCCTCTCGAGTTGAAGATGGAGTGCGACGCCGGTGGGCAGGTGAAGATCTATGAGTCGGTCAGCGACGGTGAGACCGCGGCCGACTGGCGCGCGGCGGCGAGCGATCTCTTCGAGGGGCCCGACGGTCGGCTGCCCAAGGGGGCCGATGCGATCAAGATTCTGGTGTTCCGCGCTGAGATCGAGTCTGACGCCGAGACCGTAGCTTTCCCCGAGACCGTCAAGAGCGCCTCAGATGATCCCGCGGATAGTCCCGGCAGCTTCGATGCCGACGAAAGCAATCACTATCGCGTTACTTCGATGATCTCGGTCGCCGCGGTTCGCTTGGATGCAACCGATCCGTGGGGCGATCACACGGCCCTTCACGAGCTGTTCCACGCGATGGGCGCGGTCGCCGGTCAGGATGTCCATTCGGCCGGCTTCGACGATCCCGCGCCCTTCGCGAACGGGAATGGGCACTGCAATGACGGCATCGATCTCATCTGCTACGCCTTTGGCAACCCCACCTACACGAACACCCGCTGTCCGCTCGACGAAGGCTTTGGCACCCCCGAGGGATTGCCGATCGACTGTGGGTATGACACCTACTTCGACGCGGCGCCCGAGCCGGGCGAGTGGCTAGACCGCCACTGGAACGTGGGAGGAGCCGAGAACCCCTACTTGTACAGGCCGCCGGCGTGGGCACAGGTCAACCGCACCAGGCTCGCCTCGAAGGTCGAGGACGTCCACTGCGTCTCCGCCAACGCCTGCGTGGGAGTCGGCAGCGAGGTGGGGCCAGAGGGGAGGAAGCGCCCTTTCGCCGCACACTGGGACGGGTCGGATTGGGCCAAGCGACCCATGCCGTCGCCCAGCGGATCCGTGCGTGCCGTGCTGACGGGGGTATCGTGCGTGTCGGCGACGTCCTGCGTCGCGGTGGGCACGACGTCTGACGTGGCCTGCTGCCTGGACAGCAGCAGTCGCGCGTTCGCGATGCACTGGGATGGCTCGTCGTGGACCGCGGGGTCGCTGCCGACGATCAGCGGCTCGGCCTCCCATCGCGGTCTGGCCGTTTCGTGCTACTCGGGCGGCTGCACGGCCGTGGGCGGCCACAGGGTCAGTGGCATGGACAAGAACCTCGGCTATCGCTGGAACGGAACGTCCTGGACGACGCTGACCGTTCCCCCGACGGGCTCCACGGGCAACGGGCTGCGCGATGTCTACTGCGCGTCTTCGAGCTCATGCCGAATGCTGGGGTGGAAGCGAAGCTCGGGCGTCACGTCGTCGGTCCTGATGCTGTACGCCGTCGGCGTTTGGGGGCACTCGAGCATTCCGGCGCTCGGCGGCGCCGGTTGGAGCGAGTTGACCGACCTGTCGTGCGTGGGCGCGTCCTGTGTTGCCGTCGGTCAGTGGTTCGAGCCGGCCACGGGTCTGCGCAAGCCGTTGGTGGCGATCTCCGAGGCTTCGGACGGTTGGACGGTGTCCTCGCCGCCGGTCCCGAGCGACGCGACGCGCAGCGGGCTGTCGGGAGTCGCGTGCACCTCGAGCTCGTCCTGCGTGGCCGTGGGTGGCTATGTGAACTCGGCGGGCATAGAGGTACCGCTCGGCGAGAGCTGGGACGGCGACGACTGGTCCAGTGTCTCTATCCCGAAGCCGGCTGGCGCCACGGCAGCTGCGCTCTCGGGGGTGTCGTGCGCGTCGCAGTCTGCCTGCTTGGCGGCGGGGGTCGGCGCGTACTCGTCGGGAGACTTCCTCGTCGCTTCTGAGCTCGACGGCGGCGGCTGGTCGGACGCCGGCAACGGCGTACCCGACGCCGAAGCGCGGGCGGTGTCGTGCGCGCAGCCGAAGGCTTGCGTGTCGGTAGGGGACTCGGATGGAGATGCCGTGGCGAGGAGCTGGAACGGAGACCGGTGGTCGGGGATGCCGGTGCTGACGTCCGCAGCCGACGGCTCGCTCGAGTCGGTGCACTGCACCGCGACCGACGCTTGCGTCGCAGTGGGCAGTCGCGATTCGGGCTCGGAGGTCTTGGTCGAGCGCTGGAACGGCATCCACTGGGCGACCCAGTCCGCCCCTGAGCCTTCTGGGAGCACTCACGCCAACCTCGAGGACGTCTGGTGCGCGTCGGCGAGCGCCTGCGTGGCGGTCGGCAGTCATGTCGACGCCGCCGGCGCGGAGTCGCCATTGGCCGAGGTTTGGGATGGCTCCTCCTGGACGATCCAGGGCGCAGTGCCGGTCCCCGCGGGGGCGACCACCGCTGAGCTGACCGGCGTGTCGTGCAACTCGGCGTCGGCGTGCACGGCGGTCGGCGTCTATGACGCCGGGGCGGGCGAGCGCTACTTCGCGGTCCGGCGGAACGGCAGCACGTGGACGCCGCTCTCCGCGATGCCGTCGGCCTCGACGTCGGCGCGCCTCGACGACGTCGTATGCTCGAGCCAGGCGGTGTGTTCGATGGTAGGCAGCTCGGTCAACTCGAGCGGGAACCGCCAGCCGCTCCACCTCACATGGGGATTCGGGGTGGTCGTCACCCAGCTGTCGCCCGCACCAACGGGAGCGGCGTCGGCACAGCTGACCGACGTATCGCAAGGGAACGGTACGACAGTAGCCGTCGGCAGCTACGTCGACGCAGCGGGTAACCGGAAGGGCTACGCGAGCCGATCACCGGCTGGGGTCGAGCTCACGCCCAACGCGCCGGCGCAGTCCTCCAGTGAGCTGACCGGAGTCTCATGCACTGTGGCAGGCACGTGCGTGGCGGCGGGGAGGTCGACCGGACTCGGCACCGACAGGCAGCCGCTGTACGTTGGTTACGAGTGACGCAGCCGCTTCAGGGGCGCACGCCGGCGTCGCCGTAGGCCTCGGCGACCTCGGCCAGCAGGCGACGGTCGACCAGCGACAGGCTGCGTCCCTGAAGCTCGAGGGTTGCGCCGTCGTGGGGTGGGTACCAGAAGGCGCGAATCCGACGTGCCGTCAGCTCCGGCGGGTCGTCGAAGCGGACCACACGCAGCGCCTCGAACTCCTCGCGCGTGACGTAGCGGCCGTTGCCCTGGGGCGTGCGCGGCAGCTCGTGGCCAGCGGCCAGCTCGTCGGCGGTCCAGCGGAACAGCTCGAGCAGGCGCCGTTGGCTGCGGTAGTCGAGCGAAAGCGCCGTCTCCCGCTCGCGGTCGATCGGGAAGCGGTCGACGCGCACGACGTCTCCCGTGTCGAACTCGGCGTCGACGAAGTGCGCCGACACCCCCCACTCGGGCCAGTCCTCGAGGATCGCCACGTTGTAGCCGCCGAGGCCACGCATGTCGGGCAGCGGCGCGGGATGGAAGTTCAGGCAGCCGAGCCGTCCCAGCTCGATCAGCGGCTGACGAATCCGCTTCCAGAAGAGGAACGAGAAGACGGCGTCGACGGCAGTGAGATCGATCGGCGCGTCCGCCGGGCTCTCGATCGCGGCGTAGAGGTCGTCGTCGGTCGCCAGCGGCAGGCCGGCCCGCGCGGCCGCCAGGTCGAGTCTCTGCGTCTCGGCCGCTCGCTCGTCCGGTGGCGGCGCCACGACGGCGGCGACGTCCCACCCGGTCGTGATCAGGTGCTCCAAGCCGCCGACCGCCGATCGCTTGTGCTTGCCCATGTAGACGCACCTCACCGGCCCGCCACCTCCTCGTAGAGCGCCAGCGTAAGGCGTGCCGCCTCGTTCCACGAGTAGGGGCCGGCCGCGGCCTCCGCGGCGCGGGCCTCCTGGGTCGCGCGCGCCCCCGGGTCGCTGACGAAGTCGGCGAGGGCCGCGCGTAGTGCCGCCGGGTCGCCGGGCGGCACGGCGACCAGTGCCGCGTGATCCTCGGCTACCTCGGCAAACCCCCCGATCGCCGATGCGACGATCGCCTTTCCGAACGCCAGCGCGGTGTAGAGGACGCCCGACTGGTCGATCTCGCGGTAGGGCAGCGCGACCACGTCGGCTCGGCGGAAGTACGCGGGCAGCTCGGCCTCCGCGACGAAGCGGTCGACGAAGCGGACGGGCCCGCCGGCGCGGGCGGCAGCGGCGTGCAGCGGCTCGAGGTCCATCCAGGGCCGGCCGACGATCCACAGCTCGGCTCCCTCGATCCCCTCGAACGCCTCGATCAGGACGTCGACGCCCTTGTACGGGCGCAGAATGCCGAAGCAGAGGATCACAGGGCCCTCGACCGCGGCGAGCTCCGGCGGCAGCGGCGCCTCGTCCGGCTGGCGGGCCAGGTAGTCGAACGCGCCGTGCGGGATCACGCGGACCTTCGCCGGGTCGGCGCCGTAGCGCTCGTCCAGCTCGCGCGCGCCCGCGCGCGTGTGGACGACGACCGCGTCGACCGCCGCGGCCACCCGTCGCGCTCCCACCTCACGCAGCCGCCCGCCGCCGCGCCGCAGCACGTTGTGCGAGGTGAACACCCGCGGCGCCCCGCGCGCCAGCAGCGCCGCGTCGACCGCCTCGAGCGTCAGCCACTGGTAGTGGACGACGTCCACGCCGCGCCCGCCCGCCCGTCGGTGGCGCAGCATGTCCGGCAGGTGCTCGGCCAGCCGCAGCGCCCGCCGCGCGCTCGTCGACCGGTCGCGCGCCATCGCGCGCCGATAGAAGTCCTCGCGCACGGCGAAGTCGCGGTCCGGGGTCGGTGCTTCGTAGGTCGGCCGACTGGTCGAGAGCTCCACGCGCGCGCCCGCGCGCGCGAGCGCCGTCGCGAGCGAGTGGTCGTATGGGGGCGTGTAGGCCGGGGGATCGACGAGCCGAACGCGCATCGCGGCATTCTCCCCGCTGTGCGGACCGGGAGGTCGAGCCCGCAAGCTGCCGCCCCGGCCTGCGCAGCCATGCTCCGGCTCGAATAGCGTTCCGCGGCGTGCAGTCGAGCCGCCTGGTCCGCGTGGTGTTCGCCGTGCTCGTGCTCGTCACCGCCGGGGCGTTCGTGCTGACGCAGGTGCTCAAGACCGAGATGCCGGTCGTCCTGCGGTTCGCGGTCGGGCCGATCTACTTCTCGCCGAACGGCGACGGCACGCGCGACCGGACGCGGATCGGCTTCGACCTATCCGAGCCGGCCGAGGTGTCGTTCTCGGTGATCGACATGGACGGCAACGAGGTGCGCGAGCTGCTCGACGACCGCGAGCTGGCCGGCGACGCCAAGCACCGCTTCGCCTGGGACGGTCGCGACGACGAGGGCGACGTCGTCCCCGACGGCGTCTACCGGATGCGCGTGGTGCGGCGCAAGGAGGGCCGGCGGCTCGACTCGTTCAAGGAGATCGTGCTCGACACCACGCCCCCGCGAGTGGCGCTGCGCTCGGCGGCGCCGGGCGTCGTGGACCCGTCGCGCGGCAAGCGGGTCGCCGTGAGGGTCCGCTATCGCGGGCCGAGCACGCGCGGGCCGGAGTTCCGCGTCTGGCGCACCGACGACGGGCCGCCGCGGATCGTCGACCGCTTCCGCGGCGACGAGACGCGCAGCGGCGTCTGGAACGGTCGGGTGATCAGCGGCGACTACGCGGTCGACGGCGACTACGCCTTCCAGGTGCGCGTGCGCGACCGGGCGGGCAACGAGGCGCTCGGCCCGCCGGGCAGGCCAACCGCCCAAACCGCGCGGCCGCGCACCGGCGCGGCGGTCCGGCGGCTGACGCTGGAGGGACCGGGCGGGGTCGTCTCCGCCGGGTCGTTGGCCCGGCTGCGCGTCGGGCCGACCGCGCGGCGGTTCGACTGGGAGCTCACGCGACTGGGGTCGCGTCGGACGTTGAAGCAGGGCACGCGCCACGGCGGCAGGCTCCTGGTGCGGCTCCCCGACGACGCGCGCAGCGGCGTCTATGTCGTTCGCGTGCGCTCCCGCGGCGTCCTGGAGTCGCGCGTCGCCGTCGGCGGCGAGGGAGCGCCCGGCGGCGGCCGGACGCGCGCCGGGCGCCGATCCGGGGACTCTCGAGCGAGAGGCGACGCTCCCCGCCCCGACGACCGTCCGGGCCGCGCACGTGCGGGCGGTGCGGCGCGCAGCCGGGGCGCCGGCCCGCGGGGGCCGACCT
>DATABO010000082.1:0-4267 GCA_036259535.1 Thermoleophilaceae bacterium | reverse complement strand
AAGCACCGCGACAAGCGCCGCGCGCGCCGCGAGGCCCACAAGGCGGCGGCGCAGCAACACGCCGTCTAGGGCCCACGAGAGCGCCTCCGAGGCCGTCCGGGGCCTTGCTACCGTAGGTCCGCGATGTCAATTCTGGACCGAGCGCTGCGGGTAGGCGAGGGAAAGAAGTTCAAGCAGTTCGAGAAGCACGTCGCCCGGATCGGCGATTTCGAGCCGGAGCTCGAGCTCGAGAGCGACGAGGATCTGCGCGCTCGCTACGACCGTCTACGCGAGCACGCGATCAACGGCGAGCCGCTCGACGAGCTGCTGTTCGAATCGTTCGCGATCACCCGCGAGGTCGCCAAGCGCACGCTCGGCCAGCGCCATTTCGACGTCCAGCTGATCGGCGGCATGGTCCTCCACGACGGCTCGATCGCCGAGATGAAGACCGGCGAGGGCAAGACCCTGACGGCGACGCTGCCGGTCGTGCTCAACGCGCTCAACTCGCGCGACGCCGAGGGAGAGCCCGCGTTCGGCAAGGGCGTCCACCTGGTGACCGTCAACGACTACCTCGCTCGCCGTGACGCGCTCTGGATGAAGCCGATCTACGACGCGCTCGGGCTGAAGCTCGGGATCCTGCAGTCCGACGAGCGCGACTGGAACAACAAGCGCGCCGCCTACGACGCCGACATCACCTACGGCACGAACTCCGAGTTCGGCTTCGACTACCTGCGCGACAACCTCGCCACCGACATGGCCGAGAAGGCCCAGCGCGGACACGGCTTCGCGATCATCGACGAGGTCGACAACATCCTGATCGACGAGGCGCGCACGCCGCTGATCATCTCCGGCCAGCCCGAGCAGGCGGCCGACATCTACTACAAGTTCGCCAAGCTGGCGCCGCGTTTGGAGCCCGGCAACAAGCCGGAGGGCCTCGAGGCGAAGTCGAAGGCCTACGTCGCGGACTTCGACTACGAGTTCGACGAGAAACACAAGACCGTCGCGATCACCGAGCGGGGGGTCGAGAAGGCCGAGAAGTTCCTCGGCATCGACAACCTCTACCGCGCGGAGAACGGCCATCTCGTCAACCACCTCCAGCAGGCGCTGAAGGCCGAGTCGCTCTACAAGCGCGGCGTCGACTACGAGGTGATCGACAAGGAGGTGAAGATCATCGACGAGTTCACCGGCCGCATCCTCGAGGGCCGGCGCTGGTCGGAGGGACTTCACCAAGCGGTCGAGGCGAAGGAGGGGGTGGCGATCCAGGAGGAGAACCAGACCGTCGCCACGATCACCTACCAGAACTACTTCCGCCGCTACGACAAGCTCGCCGGCATGACCGGGACCGCGCTGACCGAGGCGACGGAGTTCATGAAAATCTACGACCTCCAGGTCGTCGAGATCCCGACGAACCGGCCGATGGCGCGGGTCGACCAGAACGACCAGATCTACAAGACCAAGCCGGGCAAGTGGAACGCCGTCGCCGAGGCGATCCAGGAGCGCCACGACAACGGCCAGCCGGTGCTCGTCGGCACGATCTCGGTCGAGGTCTCCGAGCTGCTGTCGGCTGAGCTGCGCAAGCGCGGGATCGAGCACGCGGTGCTCAACGCGAAGCCGGAGTACGCCGAGCGCGAGGGCGAGATCATCGCCGAGGCCGGTCGTCCCGGCGCGGTGACGATCGCGACCAACATGGCCGGGCGCGGCGTCGACATCAAGCTCGGCGGCAACGCCGAGCACCTCACCGAGCTGGAGCTGCGCGGCAAGCACGAGCCGGGCACGCCGGAGTACGACAAGGCGTGGGAGGAGACCTACCCGCGCTTCGAGGCGCAGGTCGCCGAGGACCGCGAGAAGGTCATGGAGGCCGGCGGGCTGTTCATCCTCGGGACCGAGCGCCATGAGTCGCGCCGGATCGACAACCAGCTGCGCGGCCGCTCGGGCCGTCAGGGCGATCCGGGCGAGTCGCGCTTCTATCTCTCGGCCGAGGACGACCTCGTGCGGCTGTTCGCCGGCGACCGCATCTACCGCATCCTCGACCGGCTCGGCCCGACCGGCGAGGACGGCAAGGAGGAGCCGATCGAGGCCAGCATGCTCTCGAAGCAGATCGAGGGCGCCCAGAAGAAGGTCGAGGAGCAGAACTTCCTGATCCGCAAGCGCGTCCTCGAGTACGACGACGTGATGAACCAGCAGCGCGAGATCATCTACGAGTACCGCGACCGCATCCTCGAGGGCGAGGACATGTCCGACACCGCGCGCGAGCAGCTCGCCGAGGTCGTCGAGCGGCTCGCGAGCCAGTACATGGAGGGCGACTTCGTCGAGAACTGGGACCTGCAGGGCCTCTACACCCAGCTCGAGCAGATGTACCCGGTCGGCATCGACCTGTCGGACATGGATCCCAAGCAGGTCGATCGCGCAGCGCTGATCGCCGAGCTGCGCGAGGACATCGTCGAGGCCTACGGCGACCGCGAGGAGGAGCTCGGCGAGGACCTGATGCGGGCCCTCGAACGGTTCATGCTGCTCCAGATCATCGACGAGCGCTGGCGCGAGCACCTGCACGACATGGACTACCTGCGCGAGGGCATCCACCTGCGCGGGTTCGCCCAGATCGATCCGCTCGTGGCCTACAAGAACGAGGGCTTCGAGATGTTCACCGGCCTGATGAACGCCATCTGGGAGGAGTTCGGCCGCTACATCTTCGTCGTCGACGTCCAGGTCGAGGGGGCCGACGGCGACGCTCGCCGCACGACCTGGGGCGCGTCGTCGAACAACAGCTCGACCGCCTCGTTCAACTACGCCGGCGGGACTGCGGCCGACCAGCCGAGCGCCCTCAGCGCCGCGGCGCAGGCGGCCGCCGCGACCGGCGTCGCGCCGGCCGGCGTGCAGAACGCCGCCGACCTCGCGCTCGACGACGTTCAGGCCGCGCCGCGGGTCGAGACGCGCGTGGTCGCCGACGAGGACCGCATCGGCCGTAACGACCCATGTCCCTGCGGATCGGGGAAGAAGTACAAGAAGTGCCATGGCGCCTAGCGCCAGTGGCCTCCGCGACCAGCTGAAGCTGCTCGCGGACTACCTTTGACCCTGCTTCGCTGAGCGAGCGCGCCGACGCGCTGGAGCGCCAGATGGGCGCCGAGGGGTTCTGGGACGACCAGGCGACCGCCGCCAAGGTGTCGGCTGAGCACTCGCGGGTCCAGCGCCGGCTCGAGGAGTTCCGCACGCTGGAGTCCGACATCGGCGACCTCGAGGAGCTCGAGGAGCTCGCCGCCGACGACGAGTCGATCGTCGCCGAGGTGGCGGGGCAGCGTGCGTCGATCGAGTCGCGCCTCGCCGCGCTCGAGGAGGCGCGCCTCTTCTCGGGCGACTACGACGCGGGCGACGCCGTCGTCACCGTCAACGCCGGTGCCGGGGGCACCGACTCGCAGGACTGGGCGGAGATGCTGCTGCGCATGCTGATGCGCTGGGCCGAGGCCCGCGACATGAAGGTCGAGCTCAAGGAGGCCAGCGAGGGGGAGGAGGCCGGCCTGAAGTCGGCGACCTTCACCGCCGCGGGCGAGAACGCCTACGGCCTCTTCTCTGCCGAGAAGGGGGTTCACCGGCTGGTGCGGATCTCGCCATTCGACTCCGCGGCTCGCCGTCACACGGCGTTCGCCGGGGTCGAGGTCGCCCCGCTGGTCGAGGACGCCGTCGACGTCGAGATCGAGCCCGACGACCTCCAGATCGACACCTACCGCGCCTCGGGCGCCGGCGGCCAGCACGTCAACAAGACCGACTCGGCGGTCCGGATCACCCATCGGCCCTCGGGGATCGTCGTCCAGTGCCAGAACGAGCGCTCACAGTCCGCCAACAAGGACACCGCGATGCGCATGCTGCGCGCCAAGCTGATCGAGCGCGAGGAGCGGCGCCGCCAAGAGGAGATCGCCAAGGAGAAGGGGGAGGCCCAGGACGTAGGCTGGGGCTCGCAGATCCGCTCCTACGTGCTGCACCCTTACACGATGGTCAAGGACCACCGCACGAACGTCGAGATCGGCAACGCCCAGGGCGTCCTGGACGGCGATCTCGACGAGCTCGTGCGTGCGGAGCTGCTGCGGCGAGCGGGCGCCGGCGCCGCGAACGGCGCCGGCTAGACGGCTAGCAGCCGCGCGCCTCCGCCTGCCGCTGCGCGTTCTTGACCGCGGCCTTGCCGGTCTTGACCGCGGCCTTGGCGTTCTTGACCTTCTTCTTCGACTTCGCGACCTTCGCCTTGGCCTTCTTGTTGGCCTTCGTGCCGGGGGTCGTCTCCTTGACGGCGGCACGCGCC
>DATABO010000081.1:0-5275 GCA_036259535.1 Thermoleophilaceae bacterium | reverse complement strand
GCGCAGGTTCACGGGCTGCGTGTGCGTGCGGAACTTCTCGAACGGCATCGACTTCTTCATGTGCGGACCGCGCAGCTTGCGCATGCGCCGCTGGATCGGGTTCTGCCCACCCTCGAACGCGACCCGGGTCTTCGAGCCGGCGCGAGCGCCGGCGCCCTTCTGCCCGCGGCCCGACGTCTTGCCGACGCCGGAGCCCTCACCGCGGCCGACGCGCTTGCGGCGATGGGTCGAGCCCTTCGCGGGCTTCAGGTTGTGCAGGCCGATGAAGCGCTCGTCGTCAGCCATCGTCGCCGACCTTCACCAGATGGTCGACGCTCGCGACGAGGCCGCGCACGACGGCGTCGTCGGGGCGCTGCACCTGCTTGCCGATCCGCCCGAGGCCGAGCGTTCGCAACGAGTCGAGCTGCTTCTTCGAGGCTCCGTTGGACGACTTGACCTGCGTGATCTCGAGCGTGGCCGCCATCGCTAGGACTCCTGCTCCGCCCCGGCGGCAGCGGCGACGGGCTCTGCCTCGGCCTCGGCGGGCTGCTCGGCGTCGGAGGCGTCTCCCTCGATCACGGCGGCTGGCTCGTCGTCCTTGCGCTCGTCGAGCCCGAGGACCTCGGCGATCGACAAGCCGCGCAGCGCGGCGACGTCCTGTGGGCGACGCAGCGACTCGAGCGCCGCCATCGTCGCCTTGACGAGGTTGATCGGGTTCTGGCTGCCGAGCGACTTCGAGAGGACGTCGTGGATGCCCGCGAGCTCGAGCACGGCGCGGACGCCGCCTCCGGCGATCACGCCGGTACCGGGCGAGGCCGGCTTGAGCAGCACGCGCGACGCGGAGTGGACGCCGATCGTCTTGTGGGTGATCGTCGATCCGTGCATCGGCACCTCGACGAGGTTGCGACGGGCGCGCTCGACGCCCTTCTGGATCGCGACCGGGACCTCGTTCGCCTTGCCGTAGCCGACGCCCACCTTCGACTTCTCGTCGCCGACGACGACGAGCGCAGTGAACGAGAAGCGCCGGCCGCCCTTGACGACCTTCGCCACGCGGTTGATCTCGACGACGCGCTCTTGGAGATCGCTGTCGCGACCGCCGCGGCCGCCCTGCCTGTTGTCGTTACGTGCCATGAGAGAAGTTCCAGTCGTTCCTGTCGCAGGGTAGCTAGAAGACGAGTCCCGCCTCGCGCGCCCCGTCGGCGACCGCCTTGACGTGACCGTGGTAGCGATAGCCGCCGCGGTCGAAGACGCAGGTCTCGATGCCGGCCTGCTTGGCGCGCTCGCCGAGCAGCTCGCCGGCGCGCTTGGCGGCCTCGATGCGCGGCAGGTCGCGCAGCTCGGCCTCGGTCCAGTTGACGGCGGCGAGCGTGTGCCCGCGCTCGTCGTCGACGAGCTGGCACATGACGCCGCGGTTGGAGCGAAAGACGGACAGGCGCGGTCGCTCGGCGGTGCCGCGCACCTTGGCACGGACCCGGCGACGCCGGCGCAGCCGCTTGTCGGGCTTGGTGGCGGCACTCATGCGCGCTTGCCGACCTTCCTCGCGACGTACTCGCCCTCGTAGCGGATGCCCTTGCCCTTGTAGGGCTCCGGCGGGCGCTGCTTGCGGATCCGAGCCGCCGTCTCGCCGACGACCTGCTTCGAGATGCCGCGGACGATCACCTGGGTCGGCTGCGGAACCTCGAACTCGACGTCCTCCGGCGCCTCGATCGCCACGGGATGCGAGTAGCCGAGCGCCAGCTCGAGGTTCTTGCCCTTGAGCTGGGCGCGGTAGCCGACGCCCTGGATCTCGAGCCGCTTCTCGAAGCCCTCGGTGACCCCGGCGACCATGTTGTAGATCAGCGTGCGCGTGAGGCCGTGCAGCGCGCGGTGCTCGCCGCGGTCGGAAGGTCGGCGCACGACGACCGTCCCGTCCTCCTGCACGATCTCCATGTCGCGAGCGACGCGCTCGGAGAGCTCGCCCTTCGGGCCCTTGACGCTCACCAGCTCAGGGGCGATCTCGACGGACACGCCGTCGGGCACTGGGATCGGCTGCTTTCCAATGCGGCTCATCGGCTACCAGACCTTCGCCACCAGCTCGCCGCCGACGCCAGCCTTGCGCGCCTCGTGTCCGGTCATGACGCCACGCGAGGTGGAGACGATCGTCGTTCCCATGCCGCCCTGGACCTTCGGCACCTCGTCGGCCCCGACGTACTGACGGCGGCCGGGCTTGGAGACGCGCTCCATGCCGGAGATGACCGGGTCGCGGCTCTCGGTGTACTTCAGCGTGACGCGCAGCTGCTGGCCGACGCGGCCCGGCTCGACCGAGTAGCCCTCGACGTAGCCCTGCTCGCTGAGGATGCGGGCGAGCTCGGTCTTGAAGCGCGAATGCGGCATCACGACCGCGTCGTGGTCGGCCTGGAGGCCGTTGCGCACGCGCGTCAGGAAGTCTGCGATTGGGTCGTTGAGGCTCAAGGCGATCGTCTCTCGTTCTGCTCGTCCGCTACCAGCTCGACTTGGTCAGGCCGGGGATGTCGCCCTCGTGGGCATGCGCGCGCAGGCAGATCCGGCAGAGGCCGAACTTGCGCAGGTAGGCGCGTGGGCGGCCGCACTTGCGGCAGCGGTTGTAGTCACGGGTCTTGTACTTGGATGGGCGCTGCTGGCTCACCCGCTTCGAAGTCTTGGCCATCTCAGTCTCCGTCCTCGTCGGTCTTGCGCTGCTCGCCCGGACGGCCGTCGGCCCGGAACGGCATTCCCAGCTCGTGCAGCAGCGCGAAGGCCTCCTCGTCGGTGTTCGCGGTCGTCGTGATCGTGACGTCGAGACCGCGCACCTGGTCGATCCCGTCGTAGTCGATCTCGGGGAAGATGATCTGCTCGCGAACGCCCATCGTCCAGTTGCCGCGCCCGTCGAAGGAGCGGGCGTTGAGGCCGCGGAAGTCGCGGATGCGCGGGATCGCGATCGTGATCAGTCGATCGAGGAACTCGTACATGCGCGCGTCGCGCAGCGTCACCGACAGCCCGACGGGCATCTCCTCGCGCAGCTTGAAGGCGGCGATCGACTTGCGCGCGCGGCGGACGTTCGGCCGCTGGCCGGCGATCGCGGCGAGCTGCCCCTGGGCCGACTCGAGCGCGCGACTGTCCTGCTTGGCGTCGCCGACTCCCATGTTGAGCGTGATCTTCTCGACCTTCGGCACCTGCATCGGGTTCGCGTAGCCGAAGCGCTCGACGAGCACCGGGACGATCTCCTGGTGGTAGCGCTCCTTGAGGCGCGGCGTGACCTTCGCGGTGGCGACCGGCATCAGTCGATCACCGTCCCGGAGCGCTTCGCCACGCGCTTGCGCCGTCCGTCCTCGCGCTGAATGCCGACGCGCGTCGGGTCGCCGCTGCTCGGGTCGAGCAGCTGGACGTTGGAGACGTGGATCGGGCCCTCGACCTCGATCACGCCGCCCTCGACCTGCGAGGTGCGCTGGGTGTCCTGCAGCTGCTGCGGCCGCTGGTGGCGCTTCTGGATGTTCAGGCCCTGGACGTAGACCCGCTGACGCTCCGGATCGGTGCGCAAGACCGTGCCGGTCTTGCCGCGGTCCTTACCCGAGATGACCTTGACGGTGTCGTCCTTGCGGATCTTCATGCGCGAGGCCATCAGAGGACCTCCGGCGCCAGCGAGACGATCTTCATGAAGTTGCGGTCGCGCAGCTCGCGCGCGACCGGCCCGAAGATACGCGTGCCACGCGGGTTGTTCGCCTGGTCGATCAGCACGGCGGCGTTCTCGTCGAAGGAGATGTAGGTGCCGTCCTCGCGCCCGAACTGCTTGCGCGTGCGGACGACGACCGCCTTGACGACCTCGCCCTTCTTGACCGAGCCGTGCGGGATTGCGTGCTTGACGGTCGCGGTGATGACATCGCCGACGCCGGCGTAGCGACGCTTGCTGCCACCCGCGACGCGGATGCAGAGGATCTCGCGGGCGCCGGTGTTGTCGGCCACCCTCAGGCGGGTCTCCTGCTGGATCACCGGGCACGCTCCACGACCTCGACCAGGCGCCAGCGCTTGGTGCGGCTCAGCGGACGGCTCTCGACGACCCGCACGGTGTCGCCCGCGCCGGCCTCGTTGCGCTCGTCGTGGGCGTGCAGCGTGGACGTCGAGCGGACGATCTTGCCGTAGGTGCGGTGCGGCCGCGCGACGTCGATGCGGACCGTGATCGTCTTGTCGGCCTTGTCGGAGACCACGACCCCCTGGCGGACCCGCGGGCTGCCGGTCGTCGCCTTCGCGGCCGGCGGGGTGCCCTGGCCCGAGCTGGCCGCGCGACGGCGCTCGCGGCTCTTGACGCGCCAGGCGCGGCGGGCGACGGCCTTCTTGCGCCGGCGCTCGAGCCGCTCGGCGGTGCGCTCCTCCACCGACCGCTGCGGCCGTGCCTCGCCCCGGTTCAGGGAGCGGGCGTGCTTGCGGCGCTGCTTGGGGTCGAGCGCGGCGCCAGGCTCCGCGTCCTGCGCCGGAGCCGTGGCTGCGGTGTCCTCCGGGGTCTCCGGAGTCTCGTCGACGTTCTCGTCGTTCTCGGTGTTGTCGTCAGTCATTGCGCTGCTGCTTCCTGATCTCGGCCTCGATGTCCAGACCGCGCTCGCGCGCAACGGTCAGCGCGCGCGCCAGGTCCTTCTTGGCGTTCTTCATCCCCGCGGTGTTCTCGAGCTGCCCGGTCGCGTGCTGGAAACGCAGATTGAACGTCTCCTTGCGCGCGTTGTCGACGAACTCGACGAGCTGCGGGTCGTCCAGATTGTGCACCTCGACGGCCTTCACTGCTGTCCGGCCCCCTCGCGCATCACGAACTTCGTCTTGACCGGCAGCTTGTGACCGGCGAGCCGCATCGCCTCGCGGGCGAGGTCCTCGGGCACTCCCGAGAGCTCGAACATCACGCGGCCCGGCTTGACGACGGCGACCCAGCCCTCGGGCGAGCCCTTGCCGGAGCCCATGCGGGTCTCGGCCGGCTTCTTGGTCACCGGCTTGTCGGGGAAGATGTTGATCCAGACCTTGCCACCGCGCTTGATCTTGCGCGTCATCGCGATACGGGCGGCCTCGATCTGGCGGTTGGTGATCCAGCCGCGCTCGATCGTCTTGAGGCCGTACTCGCCGAACTCGACGGCGGTGCCGCCACGCGAGTAGCCGGCCCTGCGGCCGCGATGCTGCTTGCGGTGCTTTACGCGCTTGGGCTGCAGCATCAGCGCTGGCCCCTTCCGCCGCCACGGCCACCCTGACCGCCGCCGCGACCACCCTGACCGCCGCCGCGCCCGCCGGGACCGCCGCCACGCCCGCCCGGGCCGCCGCCACGCCC
>DATABO010000080.1:0-7462 GCA_036259535.1 Thermoleophilaceae bacterium | reverse complement strand
GCCTCGACCTCGGCGAGCGCGTCGGCGTCGATCAGCTCGCGCAGCTCCTCCTGGCCGAGCAGCTCGCGCAGCAGGTCGCGGTCGAGCGACAGCGCCGCCGCGCGCCGCTCGGCGTTCGGCGCGTCGCCCTCGTACATGTAGGTGGCGACGTAGTCGAACAGCAGCGACGAGGCGAATGGCGAGGCGCGCTGGGTCTCGACCTCGACCAGCGACAGCTCGCGGGTGTGGAGGCCGGTCAGCAGCTGCTCGAGGCCCGGCAGGTCGAGCACGTCGCGCAGGCACTCGCGGTAGGTCTCGAGCACGATCGGGAACTGGCCGTAGCGCTTGGCGACCTCGAGCAGCGACTGCGCCTTCAGTCGCTGCTGCCAGAGCGGCGTGCGCTTGCCGGGGTAGGCGCGCGGCAGCAGCAGCGCGCGGGCGGCGTTCTCGCGGAAGCGGGCGCCGTAGAGCGCGGAGGCCGACAGCTCGCCGACGATGAGGTCCTCGACGGCGTCGGGCTCGACGAGCACGAGCTCCGGCCCGGGCGGCTCGTCGGCGTCGGGGAGGTGGACGATGATGCCGTCGTCGGACCAGATCGCGTCGGACTCGAGGCCGAACTCGTCGCGGATCCGGGCCGATATCGCGAGCGCCCAGGCGGAGTGGACGCGGCCGCCGAACGGCGACAGGACGCAGAGCCGCCAGTCGCCGATCTCGTCGCGGAAGCGCTCGACGACGATCGTGCGGTCGGAGGGGACGACGCGGGTCGCCTCCTGCTGCTCGCGCAGGTAGGCGATCAGGTTCTTCGCGGCGCGCTCGTCGAGGTCGTAGCCGGCGTCGATCAGCTCGGCCGGCTCGCGGTCGACCGCCCAGCGCGAGAACTCGCCGATCGCCTTGCCCAGCTCGGCCGGCCGCCCGATCCCGTCGCCCTTCCAGAACGGGATCGCCCCGGGCGCGCCGGGCGCGGGGGTGACGATCACCCGGTCGCGGGTGATCTCCTCGATCCGCCAGGTCGACGCGCCGAGCAGGAACGTCTGGCCGGGACGGGCCTCGTAGACCATCTCCTCGTCGAGCTCGCCGACGCGGCGGCCGTCGGGGAGGTGGACGCCGTAGAGGCCGCGGTCGGGAATCGTCCCGGCGTTGGTGATCGCAAGCTGGCGGGCGCCCTTGCGCGCGCGGACCGTGTCGGCGACGCGGTCCCAGACGATGCGCGGGCGCAGCTCGGCGAACTCCTCGGACGGGTAGCGGCCGTCGAGCATGTCGAGCACCTGGTTGAGCAGCTCGCGGGGGAGGTCGGAGTAGGGGTGGGCGCGGCGGACGAGGTCGTAGAGGACCGGGACGGACCACTCCTCGCCGCCCACCTCGGTGTCGGCGGCGCGCTCGCCGTCGACGGGCGGCGCCGAAACCATCGCGACGATCTGCTGGGCCAGCACGTCGAGCGGGTTGCGTGGGATCACCGTCGTCTCGATCTCGGCGGCGCGCATCCGCTTCGCCACCACCGCGCACTCGAGCAGGTCGGCGCGGAACTTCGGGAAGATCCGGCCCTTCGAGACGTCGCCGACGTTGTGGCCGGCGCGACCGATCCGCTGCAGCCCGGCGGTGACCGACTTCGGCGACTCGACCTGCAGCACGAGGTCGACCGCGCCCATGTCGATGCCGAGCTCGAGCGAGGAGGTCGCGACCAGGCAGGGCAGCTGGCCCGACTTGAGTAGATCCTCTACAACGAGCCGCTCCTCGCGCGCGAGCGAGCCGTGATGGGCGCGGGCGATGATGCCGTCGGAGCGGTGCTCGCCCGCCACGGCGCCCTGCGACGCGGGAACGGCGCTCGGGTCCGCGGGCTGCGCTCCTCCCGCTGGCGCGCCGTCCTCGCCGGCGAGCTCGTTGAGGCGGACCGCCAGTCGCTCGGCGGCACGGCGCGCGTTGACGAAGATGATCGTCGAGGTGTGCGAGCGGACCAGCTCGAGCAGCTCGGGGTAGATCGCCGGCCAGATCGAGCGTCGGGTCGCCGCGTTGGGGTCGTCCCCAAAGCCCGTGCCGGCGAGTGGATCGGCGTACGGCGCCTCGATGCCGACTTGCGGGTCGAGCGACGGCAGCGCCTCGGTGCCTGGCGGAGGTGGCATAGGCCCGTCGGCCGCCCTGGCGGAGGGCGCCGTCCCGCCGTTGCCGCCAGCCGGCGGCGCCGGAGGGTGGTCGCCGTCACCGTCTTGACGACCGCGCCCGACGAGGTCACCGCCGCCGCCGGCCGTCCCAACGGTCTCGACCGCCGGGTGGCCGATGTCGTGCGCGCTGGGCTCGCGCATGTCGTCGACCGGGACCTGGATCTTCAGGTCCAGCGGCTTGCGGACGCCGGTGTCGACGATCCTGCACTCCCGTCCCGTGCCGACGAGGAAGCGGCCGACCTCCTCGAGCGGGCGCTGGGTCGCCGAGAGGCCGATCCGCTGAATGCCCGGCGCGGCGGGATCTCCGCCGCGCGCCAGGTAGTCGAGTCGCTCGAGCGACAGTGCCAAGTGCGCGCCGCGCTTGGTCTGCGCGACCGCGTGGATCTCGTCGACGATCGCCCACTCGACGCCGGTCAAAAACTCGCGCGCCCGCGAGGTCAACATCAGGTAGAGCGACTCGGGCGTGGTGATCAGGACATCGGGCGGCGTGCGCAGCATCGCCTGGCGCTCGCGCTGCGGCGTGTCGCCGGTGCGGATCGCGACCGTGACGTCGCCGCCGATCCCCTGCAACGGGCCGCGCAGGTTCTTCTCGACGTCGTAGGAGAGTGCCTTCAGCGGTGAGACGTAGACCAGGCGCGTGCGCCGCTCACCGGATGGGGTCGGTGCGGTGCTCGCCGGCCGAGCCGCCGCGTCGCCTGCCGCGTGACCGGTCCGGCTGTGCTCCTCCCGCTGGGGCAGCGGTTTTGCGACCAGCCGGTCGAGTCCCCAGAGGAACGCGGCGAGCGTCTTGCCCGAGCCGGTCGGCGCCGAGACCAGCACGTGCTCGCCGCCGGCGATCGCCGGCCAAGCCTGGGTCTGGGCCTCGGTCGGGGCCTCGAACGAGCGCGCGAACCACTCCCTGACCTGAGGCGTGAACGATGCGAGCGGGTCCGAAGCCATGGAGCCTTCGAGCGTACCGCGCGCCGGAGCCTTCCTGGAAGCGGCACGGACAGTTCGACACACCAAGGTGTGCTCAACTGTCCAGGCGCTGTGGGGGGCGGCTAGAAGCCCGGCGGATGCGTCGCGACGTAGCCGCGCGGCGAGCGCATCTGGGCGCTCCAGCGGCTGCCGGTCTGCTTGCTGGCGCTGGTGTCGAAGCGCAGGCCGGCGACGACCATGTAGGCGTGGCCGGCGTTGGCGCGGATCGTGATCCAGCGGCCGGGACCGCGGCGGCCCCATGACATGAAGCCGGTCGAGGCGAGCGAGGCGGTCATCAGGCGGGCCTTGCGCAGGGCGTAGCTGACCGAGCCCGAGCAGTCGTAGCCGGAGTCGACGAGCAGGCCGTGGCCGCCGCCCCACTTGTACGGCTTCTTGGCGATCTCGTTGCCGGCGCGGATCACTGCCTGGACCTTCGCGGGAGCGCCGGCCGGCGGGATCGCCAGGCCGCTGCGCGTGAGCCGGGCCTTCGCGCCCGGCGCCGTCAGCTTGCTGAGCGGCGTGCCGGCGACGGCGCCGCCGCCGACGGTGGTCTTCGCCTTCGAGGGGGCCTTAGCGGGGGCGACGCCGGGCAGGGTGCGGGCGTCGGCGCCGCCCGCGAGGGCGGCGAAGGCAAGCGAGGCGAGCATCGTCACGGCGACAGCGACGGCGACCGCGTCGGTGCCGCGGATCAGCTCGGCGGCGGCCTGCTGGGAGGCGGAGCGGGGGCGCACGCGAGCGCGTGCGCACGGCGGGCCAGGCAGGGCGTTGGACATCGGGAGCGGCTTCCTCTCTTTCGCGCCTGCGGGGTTAGCTGACGGGCTCGCGCTAAGAGAGCTGCGCTACGCCGGGACTTCCGGCGATTCGCCCCAGGGCCAGGGACCCAAGTGGTTCCCCCGCTCTCCCACCGCACGACGGCGGGAGACTCGGCTATGTGCTCTAGACCAGTTTCGACACCGTAAGGCGTCGACCTGTCGGATCAGAGCACCGTAAGGCCTGGAAAGTTGCGGAGTGTGACGAGGCGCACAGTTGGGCCAGACGGCCCGCCAGGCCTATCCGGACGCCAGCTGGCGCCCACGCTCCAGCACCGCGTCGGTCATCTCCTCGGTGAGGCGGCCGGTGAACGTGTTCTGTTGGCTCGGGTGGAAGCAGCCGATCAGGGTCCGGTGGTCAGGAAGCGCCGCCTCCGCGCCATGCCCGAATCTCGGGCGCGGACGTACAGGCGCATGGAGCCGCAGCGCGGCGTCCCACGCAAAGCCCCCGAGCGCGACGATCACGCGCACCGACGGCATCAGCGCCAGCTCTTCGGCCGCGTATGGGAGGCAGTTGTCCCGCTCCCGAGGCAGCGGCTTGTTGGCCGGCGGCGCGCAGCGCACGGCGGCGGCGATGAAGGCGTCGGTCAGCCGCAGGCCGTCGTCGCGATGGACCGACTCCGGCTGGTTCGCGAATCCGGTGCGGTAGAGCGAGGCGAACAGCCAGTCGCCCGAGCGGTCGCCGGTGAAGATGCGCCCGGTGCGGTTGGCGCCATGCGCGGCCGGGGCGAGGCCGAGGATGTACACGCGCGCGGCGGGATCGCCGAAGCCGGGCGCCGGTCGTCCCCAGTACTCCTCGTCGCGGAAGGCAGCGCGCTTCTCGCGCGCCACCAGCTCGCGCCATTCGACCAGCCGCGGGCAGCGGCGGCACGAGGTGACGCGACGCTCCAGCTCGGCGAGGCCGCGCGCCGTCTCGCCGCTCGGCTCGCTCACGCCGAGGAATCGAGCGCCGGCAGCTCGCCGTGGGCCTCCTCGAGCGCCTCGAGGTCGGCCTGGTCGCGGGTGCGCCCGCCGAGGCGCTTGAGCGCGACGAGGTGGGCCAGTCCGGCGACCGGCGCCTTCTGCCCCTCGACGTCGATCTCGAAGGCGCCCGCGGCGATCTCCGCGTAGGACAACGGCGACTCGCCCTCCGGGACGATGTCGAGGATCCCGTGGCGGGTGTGGGCGCGGACGTGCTGCTCGCCGGTGAAGCGCCCGGCCGGGATCTCCGCACCGTCGCGGTCGGTGCCGCCGAGCTCGCGGCAGATCTCCGCCACGGCCGCGGCGGTCTCCGCGCTGGCGGGGACCAGCACGTCGAGGTCCTCGGTCGAGCGGACGTAGCCGTTGGCGATCACCGCGAAGCCGCCGATGATCACGTAGGGGATGGCGCGCTCGTTGAGCGCGGCGATCAGCGGCACCGGGTCGACCAGCGTCGTCACCGCTTGCGCGCCTTTCGGCCCGCGTCGTGGAACAGACGCGCCGCCCGGTTGAGGGCCACGCCGCGCGCGAAGAGCTCGCTGGGGTCTGCCGTCGCGTCAGCGCGCAGTTGGTCTCGCTCCTCGTCGTCGAAGTCGGTCACCCGTGGCAGTCGCTTCCGCCCAGCGACAGGATGGCGCTTCTCCATGGCCTGATGTTAAGGCCGTGAGTACGCGGCCCGGCGCGTCAGGCCTTCAGCTTGCGCCCGCTGGTGAACAGCCACTGCGCCCACAGGTAGCAGGGGATCGCGAGCGCGGCCGTGACGCCGAGCGACAGCCAGATCGACACGTCGGCGCTGCCGAGGAACCCGTAGCGGATCGCCTGCAGCATGTAGAAGATCGGGTTGAAGTGCGACAGCTCCTCCCAGGGCGAGGCGAGCATGTCGACCGAGTAGAAGACGCCGCCCATGAAGGTCAGCGGCAGGATCACGATGTTCTGGATGAACGTCGTGTGGTCCCAGCTCTCGGCGTAGATGCCGACGACCGTGCCGAGCGATGCGAACCCGAGCAGCGCCAGGCCGGTGGCGAGCACCAGCACCAGCGGCTGCTCGACCGGGACGCCGGTGATCGGCAGCGCCAGCGCGAGCAGCGCGACCGCGATCGCGAAGCCGCGGAAGAGCCCGCCGATGATGTAGCCCGCGGTCATCTGCCAGCCGTGCATCGGCGCGGAGAGCACGTCGTGGATGAAGCGGTCCGAGCGGCCCTGGTAGATCGTCGACGCGTTGTTGGCGTAGGCCGCCTGGACCATCGCCATCGCGATCAGCCCCGGCACGATGAACACCTCGTAGTCGAAGCCCTCGACCTGCTTGATCCGCCCTCCGAGCGACAGCCCGAAGACGAGGATGAACAGGAACGACGAGACGACCGAGGCGAGCACCGTCTGGGTCCAGAGCTTCGAGACGCGCAGCACCTCGCGCCGCGCCAGCCAGCCCATGCTGCGGTAGCCGTTCACGCGCCTGCGCCCATCGCCTTGACGTAGACGTCGGCGAGCGTCCCGGCGCCGTAGTGCTCGCGCAGGCCGTCGGCGCTGTCGCGCGCGATCAGGTGGCCGCCGCGGATCAGCGCTATCTCCTCGCAGAGCTCCTCGGCCTCCTCGAGGTAGTGCGTGGTCAGCAGGATCGTCGTCCCCTCGGCGTGCAGCTGGCGGATGTAGCGCCACAGCTCGAGCCGCAGCTCGAAGTCGACGCCGGCCGTCGGCTCGTCGAGGATCACCAGCCGCGGGCGGTGCATCAGCGCGCGGGCGAGCAGCAGCCGGCGCCGCTGGCCGCCGGACAGCTTCGGCGTGCGGACGCCGCTCTTCGCGCGCAAATCGAAGGCGTCGATCATCTCGTCGGCGCGCGCCTCGGCCTCGTCGCCGGTCATGCCGAAGTAGCCGCCGTGGTAGATCAGCGTCTCCTTGACGGACAGGAAGCGGTCGAGGTTGATGTCCTGCTCGGCGAGCCCGATCCAGCTGCGGGCCTGCAGCGACTTCGCCGGCTCTCCGAAGACGAGGATCTCGCCGTCGGTCACGCGGATCAGGTTGCAGACCGCGCTGATCAGCGTCGTCTTGCCGGCGCCGTTGGGCCCGAGCAGGCCGAAGAAGGCGCCGTCGGGCACCTGCATGTCGAAGCCCTCGACGGCGAGCGTGCCGTCGTCGTAGCGCTTGGTCAGGCCGCGCACCTCGAGCGCGGGCGGGGTGGGGTCAGTCACCTAGGAGACGTTACTTGCCGCTCAGCGCGCGGCCGTACTGACGCTCGTAGTACTCGCGGTACTCGCCGGAGCGGATCGGCGCCCACCAGTCCTCGTTGTCGCGGTACCAGGCGACTGTGCGCTCGAGGCCCTCGGCGAAGTGGACCTGGGCCTCCCAGCCGAGCGCGCGCACCTTGTCGGAGGCGAGCGAGTAGCGGCGGTCGTGGCCGGGGCGGTCGGTCACGTACTCCATCAGCGACTCGTCCTTGCCGGTCAGCTCGATGATCCGCCGGACGAAGTCGATGTTCTCGCACTCGTCGGGCCCGCCGACGTTGTAGGCCTCGCCGGGCGCTCCGCGCTCCAGCACGAGGTGGATCGCACGGGCGAAGTCCTCGACGTAGAGCCAGTTGCGCACCTGGCGGCCGTCGCCGTAGACCGG
>DATABO010000079.1:0-18579 GCA_036259535.1 Thermoleophilaceae bacterium | reverse complement strand
GGACCGCCCCTGCGCCGTCGAGCGCCATCCCGACCCATCCGCCACCCGGGCCGGGATCGCCGGCGCCGAACGGGGCCTCGCTCGGCCCGAAGTTGCCGCCCGCCGGGCGGTAGAAGAAGTCGTCGGGCTCGCCGTCGCAGTTCCGGGCTACGACCGTGTCGCCGCGCAGGTTGACGTCCACCGAGGGCCGGCAGCGGCTGGGCGCTCCGAGCGCCTGGGCCACGCCCGGCGACCAGGACGGAGAGCTGACGGTCGCCGTGTAGATCTGGGTCGGAGGCTCCGGTTGCCTGCTCACGCGCGGCGATGCCCACACGACCGTCGCCCTGCCCGAGCCGTCGATCGCCAGATCGAGGGCGTCGATCGAGAGGCCGTTGCCGGCCTCGATCGGGGTCGGCGTGCCGTCGGTCCCGGGGACGCCGGGAGCGCCCGCCGGCCCGGGAGCGGGATAGAGCGTCACGTAGAGCCGGCCACGGTCGATGGCGGCGATCGCCGTGGCGCCGTTCGGGGCGACGGCGACCCGGGCGTCGGATCGACCGCCCGGCTTCACCACCTTGACCGAGAAGTTGCCGTTGGTGGGACGCACGGCGAACCAGGGACGCGGCTCGCCGAAGCTCGTGTCGGCGCTGGTGTACACGACGGTCGAGTTGCCCGACCCGTTGATTCCCACGTCGGGATGCGGCAGGCCGCGCACCAAATCGAGGGTCTGGACCGGCTGCCAAGCCGGGATCGCGGTCGCGCTGGCCGCGCCTGCGAGTGACGCGAGCGTGACGACCCCGACGCAAAGACTCCTGATTCGCATCTGCACTCCCCTCCTGCTCTCGCGGCCCCCTGCAGGCCACTCCGACCGCTCTAACTCCGCTCGGCTATCTCCGATGCGGTGCGCTGCGCGAACTCGGCGACCGCCATGGCGCCGAGGTCGCCCTCGCCGTGGCGGCGGACCGCGACGCTGCCGTCCTCGGCCTCCTTGTCGCCGAGGATCAGC
Organism: Thermoleophilaceae bacterium; assembly: GCA_036259535.1. Classification (GTDB taxonomy): domain Bacteria; phylum Actinomycetota; class Thermoleophilia; order Solirubrobacterales; family Thermoleophilaceae; genus JAAYBF01. Next base: position 17,597 of record DATABO010000079.1, on the reverse strand, counting down.
ATGTAGGGCGCCTTGCGCAGCTCCCCCTCGCGGATCTTCTTGCCGATCGACTCGGCGCGGTCGTCGACGTCGACTCGCAATCCGGATCCGCGCAGCTCGCTCGCGACCCTCTCGGCATAGTCGACGTGACGGTCGGAGATCGGCAGGACGAGTGCCTGGACAGGCGCGAGCCAGAGCGGGAAGTCGCCGGCGTAGTGCTCGATCAGGATCCCGATGAAGCGCTCGAAGCTGCCCATCAGGGCGCGGTGGATCATCACCGGACGGTGCTCCGCGTTGTCGGCGCCGGTGTAGGTCAGCTCGAACTGCTCGGGCATGTAGTAGTCGAGCTGGACGGTGCCGAGCTGCCACGAGCGGCCGATCGAGTCGGTCATGTGGAGGTCGATCTTCGGCCCGTAGAAGGCGCCGTCGCCGGGGTTGAGCTCGTAGGCGAGGCCGCGGTCGTCGAGCGCCTTGGCGAGCGCCGCCTCCGCGCGGTCCCACATCTCCTCGCTGCCGACCCGCTTGTCCGGCCGCGTCGAGAGCTCGAGCCGGGGCTCGAAGCCGAAGACGTCGTAGATCGCGAAGCCGAAGTCGAGGCAGCGCTGGACCTCCTCGGGGACCTGCTCCTCGGTGCAGAAGATGTGGGCGTCGTCCTGGGTGATGTGGCGGACGCGCAGCAGGCCGTGAAGCGTTCCGCTCGGCTCGTGGCGGTGGACGAGGCCGGCCTCGGAGTAGCGGATCGGCAGGTCGCGGTAGGAGCGGCGCTCCGAGGAGTAGATCTGGGTGTGCGCCGGGCAGTTCATCGGCTTGAGGCCCATCGTGCGGCCCTCTACCTCGGTGAAGTACATGTTCTCGCGGTAGACGTGCCAATGGCCCGACTGCTTCCAGAGGTCGGCGTCGTAGAGGATCGGCGTGTGGACCTCGCGGTAGCCGCGCTCGGCGTTCTCGCCGCGCCAGAGGTCGGTCAGCTCGTTCCAGAGCTGCTGGCCCGCGGGCTTCCAGAACGGCGAGCCGGGCGACAGCTCGCTGAACATGAACAGGTCGAGCTCCTTGCCCAGCTTGCGATGGTCGCGCTTGCGCGCCTCCTCGAGCCGCTCGAGGTGGGCGGCCAGGTCCTCCTTCGAGAGGAACGCGGTGCCGTAGACGCGCGTCAACATCTGGCGGCTGGAGTCGCCGCGCCAGTAGGCGCCGGCGACGCTGGTCAGCTTGAAGGCCTTGATCCGCTTCGTGGAGGGCGCGTGCGGCCCGCGACAGAGGTCGGTGAATGGGCCGTTGCGGTAGAGCGAGACGGTCTCTACGCCTTGGTCGCGGACGAGGTCCTCGATCAGCTCGACCTTGTAGTCCTGTCCGTCGGCGCGAAAGCGCTCGATCGCCTCGGCCACCGGCAGCTCCGAGCGCTCGAAGGCCTCATCGGCCTTGACGTGGTCACGCATCCTCTGCTCGATGCGCTCGAAGTCGGCATCGGAGAGCTTGAGCCCCTCGGGGAACTCGAAGTCGTAGTAGAAGCCGTCCGCGATCGGGGGTCCGATCGCCACCTTCACGCCGGGATACAGCTCCGTCACCGCGGTGGCGAGGACATGAGCGGCGTCATGGCGAACCAGCCAGAGCGCGTCCTCCCCGCTCTTCGCGGTGACGATCTCGACCTGGGCGCCGTCCGGCACGGGCGCCGAGAGGTCGCGCAGCTTCCCATCGACCTTGATCCCGAGCGCCGCGCGGGCCAGCCCCTCGCCGATCGCGCGCGCCACGTCGAGGCCGGAGGCGCCCTCCGGGACGTCTAGCCGGGTCTCGTCTGGCAGCTGGACCGTCACGAGCAGGAACCTACACGCGCCGCCGAAGTGTGACGCTCATCACAGACGGGCGCCCAGGGGCGCCTACCCTGGCCAGGTCGAGCCGGTCTGGAGCGGACGAACGTCCCCGCCGGCTCTCCACTCTCCGCGCACGTCGCAGCGACGCACAGGAGCGCGGATGCCGGCCCGTCCGGCGCATGCACCCGACGCGTGGAGGCCCACGCCATATGCGCAAGCTCGCCCTACTGACAACTCTCTGCGCCGCGGTCGCCCTTCCGGCGTTCGCGATGCCCGCCGACGGTTCGGACGCTCCGTCCGCCGACTCGGCCGGACCAGCGCTGGTCCTCCACGACCTCAGCGACCCGCTGCGGGTCCAGGAGGCGCGGCGCCAGCTGCGGATCGCCAAGCGGCGGGCGCGTCCGCCGAGGCCCGAGCCGGTCGCGGTCCCCCCGCACCTGCAGGCGATCGCCCAGTGCGAGTCCGGCGGCGACCCGACGGCGATCGGCGGCGGCGGGCTCTACCGCGGCAAGTACCAGTTCTCCGTGGCGACCTGGCAGGCCGTCGGCGGAACCGGCGACCCGGCAGCCGCGCCGGAGGCCGAGCAGGACCGCCGCGCGATCATCCTCTACAACACCTCGGGCCCCGGCCAGTGGCCGGTCTGCGGCAGCTAGGACGCTAGTCCCGCACGACCTGAGAGCCCGGGACGATGTCGTCGCTGCCGTCGTCGTCCCAGCGGATCCAGGCCTTGTGGCCGCCGTCGTAGTCGGGCGCCCAGAGGACGAGCGTGGCACCGCGCTCCCAGACGGTGCAACGGTCCTCGCCCTCTGGGTCGAGGCCGCGCCAGACGCGAACGAAGGGGTTGGACTCCCACTCGTCGGCGACCGTGGTCGGGTCGGTGTGGCCGGGATGCAGGCGAGTCTGCGGCGGGAGCGCCATCAGCACGTCCATCACCGATGACTTGAGGTCGGCGTAGGTCGTCGCGCCCGGCGCCTTGACTCCGCCGACCGAGCCCCTGAAGAGCGTGTCGCCGGTGAAGACGTCATCGCCGTCGAGGACGAAGTTGAGCATCCCGTCGGTATGGCCGGGGGTGTGCAGCGCGCCGATCCGCAGGCCGCCGGTCTCGAGCACCAGGTCGCCGGGCTCGATCGTCCTGTCGACGTCGTCGAGCCGGGCTGCCTCGAGCGGGTGGGCGAGCACCTCGACGCCGAAGCGCTCCTTGTAGACCGCATTGCGCTCGACGTGGTCGTGGTGGTGGTGGGTCAGCAGCAGGTGGGTCGGGGTGAGCTCGTTGCGCTCGATCGACTCGAGCAGCGGCTCCGGCGGCGCGCCGGAGTCGACGATCACCGCCGTCCCGCCCGGCTCGTCGTAGACGAGATAGGCGTTCGAGAGGAAGCCCGGATGCAGCGAGCGCTCGATCGTGGCGGCCATCGGCCGGGAGCCTACCCGCCGCGTAGCATCCGACCGCATGGACCTCGCGGCGCTCCGAGCGCAGTTCCCGGTGCTCGAGCGGCTCGCCTACCTCAACGCCGGGTCGGTCGGTCCCGCGGCGCGCGCGGCGGTCGGAGCGGCCGAGGTCGACATGCAGCGCCAGCTCGAGGAGGGCCGTGGCGCCCAGATTCAGTTCGAGCACGCCGCCGAGCAGGGCGACCGCCTGCGCGCCCGGGTGGCCGCGCTGCTCGGGGCCGATCCGTGGGAGCTCGCGCTGACGGGCGCTACGACCGACGGCGTCAACGCGGTGCTGGCCGGACTGGACCTGCAGCCGGGTGACGAGATCGTGACCAGCGACGAGGAGCATCCCGGCCTGCTCGCGCCGCTCGGCCTCGCGCGCGAGCGGCGGGGCGTGAGGGTTCGGACCGCGCCCTTCGACGCGATCGCCGACGCCGTCGGCGCCCAAACGCGGCTGGTGGCCTGCTCGCACGTCTCCTGGATCAGCGGCCGCGTCGTCGACGGGGAGGCGCTTGCCGCGGTCCCGGCGCCGGTGCTGCTCGACGGCGCGCAGGCTGCAGGCGCGATCCCCGTCGACGTCCACGAGCTCGGCTGCGAGTACTACGCCGCCTCCGGCCAGAAGTGGCTCTGCGGTCCGATCGGCAGCGGCTACCTCTACGTGCGCGAGGACGCGATCGGCGCGCTCTCCCCCACCTCGCCCGGCTATGGCACGCTCGCCGACCCGCTGCGCGCGCTCGAGCTGCCGCTCGTGCCGGGCGCGGCCCGCTTCGACGGCGGCTTCCCGGTCACCCATCAGACGGCCTGGGCGCTCGGTGCGCTCGACGTGCTCGAGAACGCGGGCCTCGACGCGGTTCAGGCGCGGGCGGCGCAGCTGGCCGCATCGCTGGCGACGCAGCTCGCGGAGCGCGGCGTGTCGGTCGCAGAGCGCGGGCCTTCGACGCTGGTCGCCTGGGAGTCCGCCGAGCCCCAGGCCGAGGTGGCTCGGCTGCTCGACGCCGGCCTGCTGGTGCGTAGCCTGCCCGGGACGCCCTACGTGCGCGCCTCGGTCGGGGGCTGGACGAGCGAGGAGGAGATCGACCGGCTGGTCGGTGCCGTCACTTCGACGTCATGACGACGACGCCGAAGACGACCAGCGCCATCACCGCCACGAACGCCGTCACAGCCAGCGTCATGTACGCGACCATCGCGACGCCGTTGCCCTCGCGGCGCATGTCGGTCGCGCGCGCGAAGCCGACGATCGCCAGCGAGAAGACGAGGCAGACGCCAATCCCCGCGACCAGGGACGTCCAGAGGACGCTGACCAGGTCGGCGACGTCGACGATCTGCGCGAGCGGAGCCATCGCTAGCCCTCAGCCGCCGTGATCGGGGAGCCCTGCCGCAAGCGACTGGCGAAGACGACGGCCATCGCCACCACGAGGACGGCGGAGACGATCAGCGGGCCGGCGGCGCCGGTGCCGAAGATCCGCGTGACGCCGTAGGTCAGCGCGCCGATTCCGGCTGCCGCCGGGAGGGTGAGGATCCACGCCACGACGATGTTGCCCGCCACGCCCCAGCGCACCGCCGACACCCGCTTCGCGGCACCGGCTCCCATCACCGCGCCCGAGATCGTGTGCGTCGTCGAGAGCGGGAAGCCGACGTGCGTCGAGGCGAGGATCACCGCCGCGCCGCTGCCCTGGGCGGCGAAGCCCTGGGCGGCGTCCATCTTGATGATCCGGCTGCCCATCGTCTTGATGATTCGCCAGCCACCCATGTAGGTGCCGAGCGCGATCGCCGTGGCGGCTGAGGCGATCACCCAGAACGGCGGCTCGGCGCCGGCACCGAGCTCGCCGCCGGCTATCAGCGCGAGCGTGATGACGCCCATCGTCTTCTGCGCGTCGTTGGTCCCGTGGGCGAGCGCGAGCAGTCCTCCGGAGACGATCTGGCCGAAGCGGAAGCCGCGCGTGACCGGCCCGGGATGCTGACGGCCGACGATCCGGTAGATCACCAGGATGCCGATGCCCGCCACCGCGAATGCGAGCGTCGGCGCGACGATCGCCGGGACCGCGACCTTGCCGATCAGCCCGTCGCCGAGGACCGCGTCCGGGCCCGCCGCCACGAAAGCCGCGCCGACGACGCCGCCGATCAGCGCGTGCGAGGAGCTCGAGGGCAGCCCGAAGTACCACGTCACGAGGTTCCAGGCGATCGCCCCGATCAGGCCGCCGAAGACGATCAGCGGCGTGATCAGGTCCGCCTCGACGATGCCGCCGGCGATCGTCGCGGCCACCTCGAGCGACAGGAACGCGCCGAAGAAGTTCAGGATCGCGGCGTAGCCGACGGCGATCCGCGGCGGCATCGCGCGCGTCGAGATCGAAGTCGCGACGACGTTGGCGGTGTCGTGGAAGCCGTTCGTGAAGTCGAACGCCAGCGCCGTCACCACGACGATGACCAGGATGATCTCGCTGTCCATGCGGTGGCGCTAGCGCTGCGTCACGAGTTCTTGATGACGATTCCCTCGAGGATGTTCGCGACCTTCTCGCTCGCGTCGATCGCCTCCTCGAGGCGCTCGTAGATGTCCTTCCAGCGGATCACCACCATCGGGTCGATCCCGTTGTCGAACAGCGAAGCGATCGCCTCGCGGACGATCCGGTCGCCGTCGTTCTCGAGCCGGTTGATCTCGACCGTGTAGTGCGAGAGGTCCTTGAAGCCGCGCAGCCGGGGCATCGCCTCGGCGATCTGGCGCGAGCACTGCAGCAGCACGTGGGCGAGTCGCTGCGCCTGCTCCATCGGCGCCTCGATCTTGTAGAGGATCAGGTAGTCGGCGACCTCCTCGGTGAGGTCGACGATGTCGTCGAGCGCCGAGGCCAGCTCGTAGATGTCCTCGCGATCGATCGGCGTGACGAACGTCTCGTTGAGCCGCCGGATGATGTCGTGGGTGATCCGGTCGCCGTCCTGCTCGCAGATCAGGATGTCGCGCGCCAGGTCGTCGCCGCGGTCGGGGAACGCGCGCAGCATCCGGTCGAGCAGGTCCGCCGCGCGGACGATGTTGCCGCCCGCCTCCTCGAACAGATCGAAGAACTCACGGTCGCGGGGGGCGATGACGCTGGAGAGACGCATGCGGCGCGGCCAAGCTACCAGTTGCCAAGGATGCCCTGCCCATCGCCGAGCGGCGCACGGTCGGCTGTGCCTCGGTCCCGCTATCCTCGGCGACCGCGACGGGCCGTTAGCTCAGTTGGGAGAGCGCCGCCTCGACAAGGCGGAGGTCGCTGGTTCGAGCCCAGCACGGCCCATGAGGCGTCCGCCCAGCAGCAATGCGGATTCCGACTCTCAGGGTGAGCACCAATGACCAGACGGACACTTCTCGCCCTCGCCGCCGCGGCGCTCGTCGCGGGCGGCTGCGGCGACGACGACAACGGGGACCCAGGCGCGTCGAACTCCGACGGACCTGCGATGAAGGCCGATGCCGCCATGAAGGCCGACTCGGCGATGGAGGCCACGCGCAAGGGCGCGATCGTAAAGGTCGTCGGCTCCGAGTACGGCCCGGTGGTAGCCGACCGCAAGGGTGAGGCTTTCTACCTCTTCGACAAGGAGCAGACCAACAAGGCGCAGTGCTATGGCGACTGTGCCGTCGCCTGGCCGCCGGTTCTCACCAAAGGCGAGCCGCGCGCAGGCAAGGGCGCCAAGCAGAAGCTGCTCGGAACGACCAAGCGCCGCAACGGCACGCTCCAAGTGACCTACGCCGGCCACCCGCTCTACTACTACAAGGACGACACCCCGGGGAACATCCTCTGCCAGGACGTCGACGAGTTCGGCGGCCTCTGGTTGGTCGTAAAGCCAAACGGCAGGCCCGTGACCTGACGGCAGCTCGTCGCGCTCCGCGGCGCCGTCGCCCCCCCCCGGCCCGGCCCGGGATTCAACCTTTCCCGGCCCCGCGTCGAGTAGGTCGGATGACGCTCGATCGCCGGCTCGCACGCGAGACCGCTCCGTTTGCCGCGGCGACCCTGCTCGGGTTCGCGATCGTCCCGATCGGTGGCCTCCTCGACTGGGGCGGCTATGCGCTCGCGTCCGCCCTGATGATCGCGGTCGGACTCTCGATCGTCCTGGTTCCCTGGCGCAGGCTGCCGCCACTGCTGCGCGTCGTCCCGTCGCTGCTGTTCCTCGTCGCGGTGGCGCTGCTTCGCGACGTCAGCGGGGTCGTGGCCGGCGTCGGGGCGCTCACACTGATCCCGGTCTTCTGGGTCGCCCTGCATGGCAGCCGCGGGCAGCTCATGGTCATCGTCGCCGGCGTCTGCGCGTTCTTCGTCGCTCCCGACCTGCCCGCTGGCGACCCGGAGCAGCATCCGATCAGCGTCTGGCGGATCGCCCTCGTGTTCGGAGCCGCCTGCGCGATCATCGGGGTCGCCGTGCAGAACCTCGTCGCGCGTGTGCGCAGCCACGCGAGCGCGTTGGCGGTCCGCGAACGCGACCTGGAGGCCGTCGGCGACCTGCTCCGCTCGCTGTCGCTGGTGACCGACGCCCGCGAACGGATCTGCGCGGGCGTGTGCGACCTGAGCGAGGCCCACTTCGCCGTGCTGCTCGAGGCCAAGCCCGACGGCGGACTCGAGTGGACCGCCGGAGCGGGACTGAGCCTCTCCCCTCTGACCTTCACGTCTAGCGACGGTCCCTCGGCGGCGATGACCGCCTACTCCTCAGGCGCGGCGCTGTTCCTGTCTGACATCGGCGCGCCGGTGGCCCGCGAGATCCCAGAGCTGGACGGAGTCGCCGCGCTCGACGGCGCCGACCGGCCGGCCGCGCTTCTCTTCGAGCCCGTTCACCACGGCGGAACCGTCGCCGGCGTCGTCGTCGCCGGTTGGCGCGAGCCGCCTCCAGACGATGAGCGCCGCGCGCGGGGGCTCGTCCGCCTGCTGGCGTCCGAGGCCGCGTTCGTGATCGAGCGCGCCGACCTGCTCGGCCAGCTGACCGAGTTCGCGCTGACCGACGAGCTGACCGGCCTGCCCAACCGCCGCGCCTGGGACAAGCACCTGGAGCGGGCGGTGCGCGAGCCCGAGCCGCTCTGCGTCGCGATCCTCGACCTCGACCGCTTCAAGTCGTACAACGACGACCATGGCCACCAGGCCGGCGACCGACTGCTCAAGGAGGCGGCCGCGGCGTGGCGTGCGGTGCTACGCCCGACCGACACGCTCGCCCGCTACGGCGGTGAAGAGTTCGTCGTGCTTCTGCGCGAAGACGACCTCCAGACCGCGCGCGACGTCGTCGACCGCCTGCGCGCCGCGACGCCGCGCGGCCAGTCCTGCTCGGCTGGCATCGCACGCCGCAAGGGCGACGAGGCGGCCGGCGCGCTGCTCGGACGCGCCGACCAAGCGCTCTACGAAGCGAAGCGAACAGGCCGGGACCGATCGCTGATCGCCGATGCCGAGACGCGCGGCAGCGCGTGGCCCGCCTAGCGTGAGGTCGGTGGGCGCTCGCTGTCGGCACCGGCGAACACGAAGCGCACGTTGATGGCGATGAGGCCGATCAACGCGGCGACGGCCGATGCGACGAGGATGGCGAGCTTGGCTTGGTCTTGGAGTGCCTGCTCGTCGAAGGCGAGCACAGAGATGAAGATCGCGACGGTGAAGCCGATCCCCTTGAGCGGGGCGAGCGCGCTGATCGCCGGCCAGTCGAGCCCGTCCGGTATGCGGGCCGGGCCGAAGCGCACCAGCAACCAGGCGAGGAGCACGCCGCCGATCGGCGCGCCGACGACCAGGCCGAGCAGGATGCCGAGGCCGACTGGACTGGTGAGGGCGTCCTCGAGCCCGTTCAGCGAGACCGGGACGCCGGCGTTGGCGAGCGCGAAGATCGGGAGGATCGTGTAGGCGGTCCATGGGTGCAACAGCGCCTCCATCCGGCTGAGAGGAGATACCGCCTCGCGGGCGATGCGCGAGGCCTCCAGCATCGCTGCCTCGCTGATCTCGGCCTCCGAGCGCGTGAGCTCGGCGAGTCGGGCCCCAAGTTGCTCGCCGGTCCGGTCGCGGGCATGCAAGGCGACCGCTGGGGTGAGGAAGCCGAGCGCGACACCGGCCAGCGTGGGATGGATTCCCGACTCCAGCGCAGCGATCCACGTCAAGCCGGCCAAGGCGACGTAGACGATCAGCGAACGCACGCCGACGCGCCGGCAGACGAGGACGGCCAGGAGCGCACCGACGCCCGCCGCGAGCCACGTCAGGCCGACCCCGTCGGAGTAGAACACCGCGATGACGGCGATCGTGCCGATGTCGTCGACGATCGCGAGCGTGAGCAGGAACGCGCGCAGCTCGCGTGGGGCCCGCCTGCCGGCGAGGCCGAGCGCGCCGAGGGCGAACGCGATGTCGGTGGCGATCGGGATCGCCCACCCATGCAGGGCGCCACCGTCGAGGTTGATCGCGACGTAGGTGACCGCCGCGCCGACCATCGTGCCCACCGCCGCCGCGATCGGGACCGCGGCGGACCGCGGGTCGCGCAGCGACCCGAACAGCGCCTCGCGCTTGACCTCCAACGCGACGACGTAGAAGAACACAGCCATCAGCAGGTCGTTGACGAGGTGGCGCAGGTCCTCGTCGAACGCCAGCGGACCGACGTCGACGGTCACTGCCGTGGTCCAGAACCCCTCGTAGGAGTCCTGGGAGGCGTTGATCCAGACCAAGCCGACCAGCGCCGCCGCCATCAGCAGGGCGGCGCTGCCCGCCTCGAGCTGTAGGAAGCGCTCCAGCGGCCGCACGACCAACCGGGGCAGCGCGCGGTCGGACCGCACCCATGGACGTGCGAATTGCCTCGACGGTCGCGGGGTGCGATCTCCGGGCATCGCCGACGATCCTTTCACGACGTTGGCGAGCTGCCGGGCTGCGCTGCAGGCCGCCGCCCGGGTAAGGTCAGCGCAGGTGTGCCGGGAAGACTGGTCGGCGACTGTCTCGTCGACCCTCGAGGAGGATCCCGGTGCCATCGTCGTCGTGTCGTGCTGAGTCGGAAGGCGGTCGCTGATGGCTGCCGCGATCGCGATCTTCGTCGTGGCGCTGGCGGCGATCGCATCCGAGCGCGTCGACCGTACGAAGGTCGCGCTGCTGGGTGCGACGCTGATCGTGCTGACCCAGACGATCGATCAGGAGCACGCGATCGAGGCGGTCGACTGGAACACGATCGGCCTGCTCGCCGGGATGATGCTGATGGTCAAGCTGACCGAGGCGACCGGCGTCTACACGTGGGTGGCGATTCGCGCCGGGCAGCTGTCGAAGGGTCGTCCGCTGGCGGTCGTCGTCGCGCTGGCGGTCACGACGGGGGTGCTGTCGGCCTTCCTGGACAACGTGACGACCGTGCTGCTGGTCGTGCCGATCACGTTCCTGCTCGCCGACACGCTCGACATCGACGCCCTGCCGCTGGTGATCATCGAGATCGTCGCGTCGAACATCGGCGGGACGGCGACGTTGATCGGCGATCCGCCGAACATCCTGATCGCCGGCCACACCGGGCTGTCGTTCGGCGCGTTCATCGTGAACCTCGCGCCGATCGTGGTCGTCACCCTGGCGGTCGTCATCCCCGGCCTCTATCTCGCCTTCCGCTCGCGCCTGCGGATCGCCCCGGAGGCGCGCCGGCGGATGATGGAGCTCGACGCGTCGCGGTCGATCGAGGACGCGGCCGAGGCCAAGCGCACGGTCCCGATCCTGGTCGCGACGATTCTCGCGTTCTTCGCCCACAAGGCGCTCCACATCGAGCCGGCGACGGTCGCGCTCGCCGGCGCCAGCGCGATGCTGCTCGTCACCCGCCAGTCGGTCGAGGAGGCGCTGAGCGGGATCGAGTGGTCGACGCTGTTCTTCCTGATCGGCCTGTTCGTGATGGTCGGCGCGCTCGAGGCGACCGGGGCGCTCGACGAGGTGACCGACGGCATCGCCTCGGTCACCGACGGCCGGCGCACCGCCGAGCTGCTCGGGATCATGTGGGTCTCGGCGATCGGCTCGGGGCTGGTGGACAACATCCCGTTCACCGCGGCGATGATCCCCGTCGTGGACTCGCTCGGCGGCGGCCAGGAGGACGCCTACTGGTGGGCGCTCGCGCTCGGGGCGTGCTTCGGGGGGAACGCGACGATCGTCGCCGCCGCCGCGAACGTCGCCGCGTCGGGAATGGCGGCGAGCTCGGGACGGCCGATCGGCTTCCTCTACTTCCTCAAGTACGGGCTCGCGGTGACCGCGATCTCGTTGATCCTGGCAACCGGCTACGTAATGGTGAGGTACGCATGACCCCCAAGACGATCAGCGACCGCCTGCGCCGCGACGCGCCGCTCCTGCACAGCGAGGAGACGGTCGAGGACGCGACTCGCAAGCTGCTCGACTCGGGCCTGCCCGCCCTCCCCGTCGTCGACTCCGACGAGCGCTTCGCCGGCATCTACGGGGAGCGCGAGTTCATGGCCGCTGCCTTTCCCGGCTATCTCAAGCAGCTCAAGTACGCCGGCTTCGTCTCCCAGACCCTCGACGACGCGCTCGAGCGCAACGAGACGTGCCGCCAGGAGCCGGTCTCCAAGCACATGAACACCGAGCACGTCGACGTCCCGCCGGACCACTCCGATCTTCAGATCGCCGAGACCTTCCTCCACCACCGCGTTCTGGTCGTCCCGATCGTCGACCACGGCACGGTGCGCGGACTGATCACGCGCGGCGACTTCTTCCGGGCCGTCGCCGGCCGATTCCTCGGCTGAGCGAGCCGACGGGTCGTGCGCCGTCGTCGGTGCGCTCAGGCCAGCCTTCTCAGGACGCAGTCGACGAGCGCGTCGAGCGCGCGAACGGCCGTCTCGAGGTCCTTGGGGTGCGTGTCCTCCTCGCGCGTGTGCGAGCGGCCGCCGATGCTGCGGGCGAAGAGCATCGCCGCGGGGACGCCGGCGCGAGCGACGGCCGCGGCGTCATGGAGGGCGCCGCTGGGAATCCGCAGCGCCTCGCCCGCGAGCTCGGTGACGACGTCGTCGGCGATGCCGACCAGCAGCGGATCGAACGGCACCGGGGCGGTCCTCAGGAGGGTGTCCCATTCGACGACGGTCCGCTCGTCGGCGGCGATCCGGTCGGCCGCCTCGCGGGCGCGCAGCTCGCCGTCGGCGAGCAGCTCGTGGGTCTCGTGGCGTTGGTCGACGAGCAGGGTCGCCTCGCCGGCGACCGCGGTCACGATCCCCGGCACGGCGGCGATGTCGCCGCTGGTGCCGCGCCCGCCGTGGCGGCGCGCGATCTCACGCACCTCGAGCGCCAAGCGTGCGGCCGACAGCAGCGCGTCGCGGCGCAGCTCGAGCGCGGTCGCCCCGGCGTGGGCGGTCTCGCCCTGGAAGCGGACCGCGTGGCGCGCGACGCCGAGCACGCCGCTGACGACGCCGACCGGCAGGCCGCGGCGCTCGAGCTCGACGCCCTGCTCGATGTGCAGCTCCAGGTAGGCGACGACGTCGGCGAGCTGCGCGTTGGCCTCGCCCATCCGCGCCAGCTCGACGCCGTGGGCGGCAAGCGCCTGGCGCGCATCGACCCCGTCGCGGTCGGTCAGCCCCGCGAGCTCCTCGCCGTCGAGCAGTCCCGCGGCCGCGTCCGAGCCGATCAGGCTGCGCCCGAAGCGGGCGCCCTCCTCGTCGGCCCAGTCGACGAGCCGCACGGTCAACGGCGGCTCGCCCGCGTCGGCGAGCCGGCGCAGCACAGCGAGCGCCGCCAGCACGCCGAGCGTTCCGTCGAGCCAGCCGCCGTCGGGCACCGAGTCGAGGTGGCTGCCGACGACGACGGTCCTCGGCGATCCCCCGGGCAGCGTCGCCCAGAGGTTGCCGGCCGCGTCGCCCTCGACCTCGACCGGCAGCTCGGCAAGCCTGGCGCGCAGCCACTCGCGGGCACGCGCCCACGTCGGGGTCCAGGCCAGCCGCTGCGCGCCGCGCTCGTCGCCGGTCAGCCGCGCGAGCTCGCCCAGCTCGGCGACGGTGCGTCGCGGGTCGAGCGCCATCGGCGCTATCCGCCGCTGTAGAGCTCGTCGGCGATCGACAGCACCTCGTCGAGGACCGCCACGCCCTCCTCGACCTCGGCGTCGGTGATCGTCAGCGGCGGCGTGACGGCCAGCACGTTCCAGTGGCCCCACATGAACAGCCCGCGCTCGCGCGCGGCGGCCAGCATCCGTGTGAGCGGCTGGGCGTCCTTGCCGGAGGCGTTGAACGGCACCAGCATCTCGCGCGTCGCGCGGTCGCGCACGAGCTCGAGCCCCCAGAAGCAGCCGAGGCCGCGCACCTCGCCGATCGAGGGATGGCGATCCTGCAGCTCGAGCAGCGCCGAGCCGATCACCCCGCCCATGCGCGCGGCGTGCTCGACGATGCCCTCGTCGCGGAAGGCCTCGATCGAGGCGACGGCCGCGGCGCAGGCGAGCGGGTGGCCGCTGTAGGTCAGGCCGCCCGGAAACGGGTTCTGGCGCGCCCAAGCGCCGATCGGCTCGCGAACGACCATCGCGCCGAGCGGCACGTAGCCGGAGTTGATCCCCTTGGCGACCGTGACGATGTCCGGCACGACGTCCCAGTGGTCGACCGCGAACCACTCGCCGCTGCGGCCGAATCCGGCCATCACCTCGTCGGCGATCAGCAGGATGCCGTGGCGGTCGCAGACCTCGCGGATCGACTGCAGGTAGCCGTCGGGCGGGACCAGGATGCCGTTGGTGCCGGTGATCGTCTCGAGCACGACGGCCGCGACGTTCTGCGGGCCCTCGTACTGGAGGATCTCCTCGAGGTGCGGACCGCCCGAGCAGACCGGGCAGGGGTCCGGATGGCCGGCCGGACAGCGGTAGGTGTAGGGGTCGAGCATCCGCACGATCCCCGGCACGCCGGGGTCTGTGGGCCAGCGGCGCGGCTCGCCGGTCAGCGCGATCGCACCCGCCGTGCCGCCGTGGTAGGAGCGATAGCGGGCGACGACCTTGTGGCGGCCGGTGTAGCGGCGGGCGAGCCGGATCGCGTACTCGTTGGCCTCGGCGCCGCCGTTGGTGAAGAACGCCATCGAGAGGTCGCCGGGCGTCACCTCGGCGAGCAGGTGGGCCAGCCGCGAGCGCGGCTCGTTGGCCAGCGACGGGCCGATCGTGCACAGGCGGTCGGCCTGCTCCTTGATCGCGGCGACGATCCGCGGGTGCTGATGGCCGATCGAGACGTTGACGAGCTGGGAGGCGAAGTCGAGATAGCTGTTCCCGTCGCTGTCCCAGAAGCGACGCCCCTCGGCACCCGTGACGACCAGCGGCTCGATCTGGGCCTGAACCGCCCATGGGTAGAGCACGTGCTCGCGGTCCCACTGCTTGGCCTGCTCGCCGCTCGCCACGGCCGCGCCCTCCATGTCAGTCCTGGTCCTCGTGGATGACCTCGTCGGCCGGCGTCAGCACCGAGATGTGCGAGAGGTCGCTCTCGGCGGTCGCGCCGTGCCAGTGCCGCGTCCCGGCCGGGACGATCACGACGTCGCCGGTCCGGACCGGGATCTCCTCGTCCTCGCTCGCGACCGTGCCGTGGCCGCCGGTGACGATCAGCATCTGGTCGCAGCCGTGGTGGTGCCACTGGGTGCGCGCGCCGGGCCGGAAGCTGATGTGGGCGGAGCGGAACAGCTCGGCGTTCTGCTCGTTGGCGATCGGCTGGTAGTGGACCTCGCCGCGGAACATCTCCCAGTCGCTCACGTCGCCGATCGGCTGTCCGAGCGTGATTCGGTACATCGGCTCTCCTTTGCTCCTAAGGGGTGGTCGAGGCGACGGTCGCCGCCGTGGTCGGTCGCGTCGCGCGCTGGTGCACGCCGGCGAGGAAGGAGAGGATCAGCTTCATCCCCAACCGAGAGGTCATGTCGCCGAAGTCGCGCGTCGGATCGATCTCCGAGACCTCGAGCGCGACGACGTCCTCCTGGCGGCCGAGCGCGTACAGCGCCTCGATCGCCTGCCAGGCGTTCAGCCCGCCGCTGATCGAGGCGCCCGTGCCGGGCGCGTAGGCGAGCTCCATGCAGTCGATGTCGAACGTCACGTAGACGGCGTCGGTGCCGTCGGCGGCGATCGCGTGGGCCTCGGCGACGATCGCCTCGATGTCGCCTCGTGCCACGTCGCGCGCGCTGAAGACGGTCGTCCCCTGCTCGCGAACGTAGTCGCGGTAGTAGCCGCCGTTGACGAAGCCCGAGATGCCGATCTGGGCGATGTTGCGCGCCTCGACCCCGACGCCGTCGCCGAGCAGCCCGCGCAGCGGCGTGCCGTTGTGAGGCCCGCAGAAGTCGAGCACCTGGGCGTCGAGATGGGCGTCGAAGTGGACGATGCCGATCCGCTCGACGTCGGGGCGCCCGGCGGCCAGCCCGTGGACGATCGGTCGCATGATCGAGTGGTCGCCGCCGACGAAGACCGGGACGTAGGCCGGGCGGTGGGCGAAGATCGCGGTCGCCGCCTCGGCGACGTTGGCATGCGCCTGCTCGACGTCGATCAGCGGCACGTCGACGTCGCCGAGGTCGCGCACGACCATGTCGCGCAGGTCGACGTCGAAGTCGATGCTGTAGGTCGTGAAGAAGAACCCCGTCTGGCGAACCGCGTTGGGCGCGTAGTTCGCCCCCACCTGCTTGATCGCCGCGCGCGCGAGCGGCACGCCGACGATCGCGGCGTCGAGCTCCTCGGCGCCGTCCCACTCGCGGATCCAGTTCGCGACGCGGACCTCGTTGGGGTCCTGCCAGTGGCTCCTGGTGACGATCTCCGCCGGCCGCATCCGCGGCACTCCGTTGCTGCTCTCCGTCATGCGTCTCCCTTGTCTCCGACAGCTGTCCGGTCGCCTAGGCGACGACCTCGCCCTCCGGCACGACCTCGCCGCGGATCAGGTTGAGGATCCGGTGGCGGAGCGCGCCGAAGCGCGGGTCCTCCTCGATCTCACGTGTGCGCGGGCGCGGGAACTCGACCTCGATCCGCTCGCAGATCCGCCCCGGGCGCGTGCCCATCACATACAGGACGTCGCCGACCATCAGCGCTTCGGCGATGTCGTGGGTGACGAACAGGATCGTCCGGCGATCGGCCTCCCAGACCTCGGTGAGGAAGTCCTGGGCGAGCGTGCGGGTCAGCGCGTCGAGCGCGCCGAACGGCTCGTCCATCAGCAGCACGCGCGGCTCGTTGGCGAACGCGCGGGCGATCGCCACGCGCTGCTGCATTCCACCCGAGAGCTCGCGCGGGTAGGCGTCGGCGAACTCGGTCAGGCCCATGCGGTCGAGCAACCGCTCGCTGATCCGCGCCCGCTCGGCGCGCGGGACGCCGGCGAGCTTGGGGCCGAACTCGATGTTCGCGCGGACCTTCAGCCACGGGAAGAGCGTGTAGGTCTGGGCGACCATCCCGCGATCGCGGCCCGGCTCGTGGATCTCCTCGCCGTCGACCGCGACGCTGCCGCCGGTCGGACTCGCGAGCCCGGCGACGACGTTGAGCAGCGTCGACTTGCCGCAGCCCGACGGGCCGAGCAGGCAGGCGAACTCGCCGTCGGCGACCGTCAGCGAGACGTCCTCGAGCGCCTGAATCCGCCCCACCCGGGTGTCGAAGGCCATCGACACGTCGCTGATCTCGACGACGCTCATCGCGCGGTCCTCTCGGCGTAGGGGAACAGGACGCGGTAAGCCCAGCGGAAGAGCCCGTCGGTGATCAGCCCGAGCGCGCCGATCGTCAGGATGCCGGCGATCACCTGGTCGGTCGAGAGCGTGCGGCTCGAGGCGAGGATCACGTGCCCGATCCCCGAGCTCGCGGCGACCAGCTCGGCGACGATCAGGTAGGTCCAGGCCCAGCCCATCCCGATCCGCAGGTTGTCGAGCACGCCGGGCCAGCAGGCCGGCAAGAGCACCCTGCTGAAGACCTTGCGACGGCTGGCGCCGAGCGTGTACGAGATGTTCAGCAACGACTGCGGGACGTTCGCCGAGACGTCGGCGATCAGCAGCGTCAGCGAGAAGAAGACGCCGAGGAAGATCACCGCAACCTTCTCCTGCTCGCCGATCCCGAGCCAGAGGATCAGCAGCGGGATGAAGGCCGACGCCGGCATGTAGCGGATCGCCGCCAGCGTCGGCTCGAAGTACGACTGGACGACGCGGAACGAGCCGATCGCGATCCCGAGCGGCACGGCGATCACCGCGGCGAGCAGGAACCCGAGGCCGATCCGCCCCGCGCTGGCGCCGATGTCGCTGGCGAACCCCTGCTTGGTGATCATGTCCCACCATGCCGACGCGACGGTCGTCGGCGTCGGCAGGAAGAACTCGTCGTAGACCCCTCCGTAGGAGAGCGCGGACCAGAGCGCGATCACCGTCAGGCCGCCGCCGACCGCGAGCGCGCTGCGCAGCCAACGCGGGATCGGCGCCCGCGGCGTCAGGTACGACTGCCGGCCGCGACCGCCCCCGCCACGCCGCCGGCGGGCGCGCTGCGAGTGGGGCAGCGCGCCCGTCCCGG
>DATABO010000078.1:0-14600 GCA_036259535.1 Thermoleophilaceae bacterium | reverse complement strand
CCTTGCCGTGCTTGGAGACGATCTCCTGCTTCTGGTCAACGGTCAGCGTCATGCGGCGGAGGAAGATAGCAGCCGGGCGGCTCAGGACTTGGCGTTGGTGGCCGCGGGTGGCGACGATTTTGCGTTTGCGCGCGCAGCTTGCGAGCACGTAAACCAAAATCGGAGACAGGACCCGCGGCCTGCAACGTCAGTCCCTAAGCCCCCCGGCTGCTATCTTGCGCGACCGCATGACGCTGACCGTTGACCAGAAGCAGGAGATCGTCTCCAAGCACGGCAAGGACGCGAACGACACCGGCTCTGCCGAGGTCCAGGTCGCCCTGTTGACCGCCCGGATCAACGAGCTCACCGAGCATCTGCGGACGCACAAGAAGGACCATCACAGCCGTCGCGGGCTGCTGATGCTGGTCGGCAAGCGCCGTCGCCTGCTCGGCTATCTCCAGCGCACCGATCTCGACCGTTACCGCGCGCTGATCAAGGAGCTTGGCCTCCGCCGATGATCGAGGTCGGGGAGCCTGCCCCCGACTTCTCGCTGTCCGACCAGGACGGCGCCACCGTCTCGCTGAAGGACTTGGAGGGCCGGCACAGCGTACTGGTGTTCTTTCCCGCGGCGTTCAGTCCCGTCTGCACCGACCAGCTGAGCGTCTACGAGGAGGTCCTGCCCGAGCTGCGGGCTCGCGACACCGCTCTCTATGGCGTGTCGGTCGACGGGCCGTTCGCGCTCAAGGCCTTTCAGAAGAGCGTCGGAACGACGATCCGGCTGCTGTCGGACTTCCATCCCAAGGGTGAGGTAGCCAAGGCCTACGGGGTCTGGGTCCCGGACCGCGGCGTTGCCACGCGGGCGCTGGTGATGATTGGTCCCGACCTGCGCGTCGCCTGGACGTACCGACCGCCGAGCCCGCTCGAGATCCCGGGCGCGAACCTGATCTTCGACGCGCTTGACGCCGTCGCCGCCTGACGCGCCGGGCGAGGGCCTCGGCTCCAGCCCGCCGCCGCCGCTGCGCGACGACGACCACCTACGCGGCGACGGCACGCTGGTGATCGAGTACGCCGACCTCGAGTGCCCCTACTGCGCCAGGGCCAACCTGCTGTTGGCCGAGCTGCCGGTGCGGCGGGCCTTCCGCCACTTCCCGATCGTCTCCAAGCACCCGCGGGCGCGCGTGCTCGCCCACGCGCTCGAGGCGGCCGGCATCCAGGGTCGCTTCTGGGAGATGCATGGGGCCCTGCTCGCCGATCAGGGCCACCTCGACGATCCGCACCTCTGGCAGCGCTGCGAGCGGCTGGGTATCGACGTCGCGCGATTCGACTCCGACCGGCGCTCCGGCGCGGTCGCCGAGCGGGTGCAGCGGGACTTCCGCTCGGGGGTGCGGGCCGGAGTGATGACGACGCCGACGCTGTTCGTCGACGACGTAGCTCACCCGGGGGTGCCCGACCGGGACCTGCTCGCCCGCCTCGGGGGATGACCCCTTCGCTGCTAGGCTGCGCGGGACTCCTATCGAGAAGTCATGAAGCGAGCCGCCAACCGGAGGCGGCATTGAAAGGAACATATGAGTGATGTGACCCGGGTCTCAGTTGAGGTCGGCGGTGCCGAGATCAGCTTCGAGACCGGAAAGCTCGCCAAGCAGGCGAGCGGTGCCGTCGTGGTGCGCAGTGGGGACACGATGGTCCTCGGCACGGCGACCGCAGGCAACCTTCGCGACGTCGACTTCCTCCCGCTGACGGTGGACGTCGAGGAGCGGATGTACGCCGCGGGCAAGATCCCCGGCAGCTTCTTCAAGCGCGAGGGACGCTCCGGCGAGAAGGGCACCCTGACCGCGCGGATGATCGACCGCCCGATCCGCCCGCTCTTCCCGAAGGGCTGGCGACGCGAGACGCAGCTGGTCTCGATCCCGATGTCGATCGACCACGTCCACCCGTACGACATTCTCGCGATGAACGGCGCCAGCGCCGCGCTGATGGTGTCCGACATCCCGTTCCCGCAGCCGGTCGGCGCGGTGCGGATCGGCCAGGACTCCGACGGCAACTTCGTCGTCAACCCCGAGGAGGAGTGGCTGCTCGAGACTCCGC
The DNA here is from genome assembly GCA_036259535.1 of Thermoleophilaceae bacterium. Taxonomy (GTDB): domain Bacteria; phylum Actinomycetota; class Thermoleophilia; order Solirubrobacterales; family Thermoleophilaceae; genus JAAYBF01. The sequence continues at coordinate 12,536 of DATABO010000078.1, read as the reverse complement.
TCGACCTCGTCGTCTCGGGCACCGAGGACGCGATCTTGATGGTCGAGGCCGGCGCCAAGGAGATCTCCGAGGCGGAGATCCTCGACGCGCTCGACATCGCCCATGGCGAGATCAAGAAGATCTGTGCCGCGCAGCGCGAGCTGGCCGAGAAGGCCGGCAAGCCGAAGTCCGAGGTCGAGGTGCCGAAGGTCGACGAGTCGCTCTTCGCGAAGCTGGCCGAGCAGTTCGGCGCCAAGCTCTCGGAGGCGACGTCGGTCGTCGACAAGCTGGCCCGTCAGGAGGCGACCAAGACCGTCGAGTCCGAGGCGCTGCAGGAGCTCGCCGGCGAGCCGTCCGACCCCGAGTACAGCGTCCGCCTCGCGGCGGCGCAGATGGCCTTCGACAAGCTCGAGAAGGAGACGATCCGGCGCCGGATCGCGATCGACAAGAAGCGCCCTGACGGCCGTGCCGCCGACGAGATCCGCGCGATCTCGATCGACGTCGGCGTCGCCCCGCGGACGCACGGCTCGGCCGTGTTCACCCGCGGTCAGACGCAGGCGTTCTCGGTCGCCTCGCTCGGCACGACGCGCGACGAGATGCGCCTCGACACGCTCGGCCTCGAGACGACCAAGCGCTACTTCCACCACTACAACTTCCCGCCCTTCTCGGTCGGGGAGGCGGGCTTCATGCGCGGCCCGAAGCGCCGCGACATCGGTCACGGCGCGCTCGCCGAGCGTGCGCTGGTGCCGGTCGTGCCGGACCCCGAGGACTTCCCGTACACGATTCGCGTCGTGTCGGACATCCTCGAGTCCAACGGCTCGTCGTCGATGGCGTCGGTCTGCGGCTCGTCGCTTGCGCTGATGGACGCCGGCGTCCAGATCAAGGCGCCGGTCGCGGGCATCGCGATGGGCCTGATCAAGGAGGGCGACGACTACATCGTGCTCTCCGACATCGCGGGCGTCGAGGACCACCTGGGCGACATGGACTTCAAGGTCGCCGGGACGTCCGAGGGCATCACCGCGCTGCAGATGGACATCAAGATCACCGGCGTCACCTTCGACATCCTGCGCGACGCGCTGGCGCAGGCGAAGGTGGGACGTACGCACATCCTCGGCAAGATGGCCGAGGCGATCGAGGGCCCGCGGGCGGAGCTGTCCAAGCACGCGCCGTCGATCGGCCAGATCCAGATCGACACCGAGAAGATCGGCATGGTGATCGGCAAGGGCGGCGAGACGATCCGAGCGCTGTCCGAGGAGTTCGACGCGCAGATCGACATCGACGACGACGGCACCGTGCGCGTCTTCGCCAGCAACGGCGAGCAGGGCGATGCCCTGATCGAGCGGATCCGCTCGATGACCAAGGACGTCGAGGTTGGCGACGAGTTCAGGGGCCGGGTCGTCAAGACGACGACGTTCGGCGCCTTCGTCGAGCTGACGAAGGGCAACGACGGCCTGCTGCACATCTCGAACGTGAAGCCCGGCGAGCGGGTCGACGCGGTCGAGGACGTGCTCGAGCGCGGCCAGGAGATCGACGTCCGCGTGGTCGAGGTCGACCGCGAGCGCGGTCGCGTCGGGCTGCGCTTGGCGGATGACCCGGACATCGCCGGCAAGAGCGCTGAGGAGCTTGCCGGGGTCGGCACCGGCGACAAGGGCGGACGCCCTAGCGGCGGCGGCCGGGGCCGCGGTGGCGACCGCGGCGGACGGCGCCGCGACAACGGCGGCGGCGATCACCGAAGGGACTCGCGCTGAGCGAGCAGGCCGCCCAGCTGACCACGCTCCCGTCCGGCGTTCGCGTCGTGACGGAGGGCGTCGGCTCGGTGCGCTCGATCGCGCTCGGGCTGTGGATTCGCACCGGATCGCGTGACGAGAGCCCCGCCCAGGCGGGGCTCTCGCACTTCCTCGAGCACCTGCTCTTCAAGGGGACCGACCGCTTCAGCTCGCGTGAGATCGACGAGACCTTCGACTCGCTCGGCGCCGAGGTCAACGCCGGCACCGGCAAGGAGACGACGTCGGTCTACTCGCGCTTCCTGGACCGCCACCTCGATCAGGCGTTCGACGTCCTGTCGGACATGGTGCTGCACCCCACCTATCCCGACATCGACTCCGAGCGCGACGTCGTGATCGAGGAGATCGCGATGTACGAGGACGAGCCCCAGGACAAGGTGCACGACATCCTCTCGACGGCGGTCTTCGGCGATCACCCGCTCGGGCGCCCGATCATCGGCCGCGCCGACGTGGTCTCGTCGGTGCCGGTGCCGGAGATCGCCGCCTTCCACGACGAGCGCTACGTCGGCGGCAACCTCGTACTCGCCGCGGCTGGCAACGTCGATCACGAGCGGCTCGTCGAGCTGGCGCGCGAGAAGCTCGACTGCAGTCCCGCGCCCGGCGCCGACGGCCCGGCGGAGCCGGCGCCGGCCGAGATCACGCCGCGTCGACGCTTTCACGTCAAGGAGACCGAGCAGTACCACCTCTGCGTCGGCGGGCCCGGAATCGCGCGCGACGACGAGCGACGCTTCGCGCTGCGGATCCTCGACACGATCCTCGGCGGCTCGACGTCGTCGCGGCTGTTCCAGGAGGTGCGCGAGAAGCGCGGCCTGGCCTACTCGGTCTACTCGTATGCGAGCCAGTTCGTCGACGGCGGCCAAGTCGGCATCTACGTCGGCACACGGCCGGACAACGTCGCCGAGGCGATGGAGATAATCGGCCGCGAGCTCGAGCGCGTCGCCTCCGACGGTGTCACCGCCGAGGAGCTAGAGCGCGCGCGCGAGAACGTCAAGGGCCGCACGACGCTCTCGATGGAGTCCACCTTGTCGCGCATGAACCGCCTCGGCAGCTCGGTCCTGATGGAGGTGCCGGTGCTGACGCTCGACGAGGTCCTGACCGCCCTCGACGCGGTGACGCTCGAGGACGTGGCGGCCCTGGCGCTTGAGCTGTATGCGCCGCAGCGGCTGTCCGCGGCGGGTGTCGGCGCCAGCGAGGACGCCTTCCGCAGCGCGCTGGCGCCGTTCGGTGAGGCGCTGGCCGCGTGATCCGGGTCGCCGTCTCCGGCGCCGCCGGGAAGATGGGTGAGGAGGTCTGCCGCGCAGTCGAAGGAGCAGACGACATGGAGCTCACCGGCCGCGCCGACCCGGCTCTGGGGACCGAGCTCGCCGAAGTCCTCGCCGGCGCCGACGTCGTCGTCGACTTCACGCGTCCCGACACTGCGCTCGAGAACGCGCGCCAGTGCCTCGAAGCCGGCGTCCACTGCGTGATGGGAACGACGGGCGCCGACTTCGCCACGCTGGCGGGCGTCGGCAGCGCAAACCTCTTCGTCGCGCCGAACTTCGCGATCGGCGCCGTCCTGATGATGGAGGCGGCGAAGCTGATCGCGCCGCACATGCCGGAGTGCGAGATCGTCGAGCTGCACCATGACCGCAAGCTCGACGCCCCGTCGGGGACGGCGGCGCGCACGGCCGAGCTGATCGCGAGCGCCGGCGGCAACGTTCACGAGCCGATCCACTCGGTGCGCCTGCCGGGGCTCGTCGCCCATCAGGAGGTCGTCTTCGGGGGGCTCGGCCAGACCCTGAGCGTGCGCCACGACTCGATCTCGCGCGAGTCGTTCATGCCCGGGGTGCTGCTGGCCGTCCGCCATGTCGGCGAGCTCGATCACTCGCCGGCCTTCGGGCTCGAGCAGCTGCTGTTCGCGTAGTCGCGGCGCTCAGGCCGCGTCTGCCGCGTCTCTGCGCAGTGCGCGCGGCACCACGAAGCGGATCCCGGAGCGCTCGTCGTCGATCGAGCAGGTCTTGTTGTCGATCATTCCGATCCGCTTGGCGACTGGGACGATCTTCATCTGATCGAGGTAGTGGTCATGTCCGCGCTTGCGTGTGATGACCCACAGGTAGCCCGAGTCCTTGATCCGCGCTCGGTAGCGAACGAGCGTCTCCTTCGCCTCGTCGAGCGACTCGACGAGCACGATGGCGCCGTCGAGCTCTCCGGCGCGCACCAGGCCGCGCCCGATCGCCGCTTTGACGCCGTCGCGCAGCCCGGGACCGACGTCGCCGACCACCTCGATCCGCTCGCCCTCCTTGACGCCGAGCTTCTGGACGGTGGTGCGGTGGCTGTAGTCGCGCTCAGTCATTTGCGACCATCCATTGTGACATTTCCGACAGACGGCCTGACCGGGCTGCAAGCGCCATACCGTCGCCAGACAGGCACGGTAAGGTGGCCTGCGTGACGCTCTCGGGCATTCTCACCGCGATGGTCACGCCGTTCGATCCAGACGGCGCCTTGGCGGAAGAATCGACTGCGCGGCTGGTCCGCCATCTGTTGGCCAACGGGTCCGACGGCGTCGTGCTCACCGGCACGACCGGCGAGGCGTCGACGCTCAGCGACGACGAGAAGGCGCGGGTCTGGGACATCGGCGTAGAGGTCTCGCGGCGCGAGCGCCCCGGCGCCCCGGTCATTGCCGGAACCGGGTCCAACGACACCCGCCACGCCGTCGAGCTGACCGCGCGGGCGGCTGCCGCCGGCGCTGACGCCGCCCTCGTCGTCGCGCCGTACTACAACCGCCCCAACCGGCGCGGGCTGCTGGCCCACTTCCAGGCCGTCGCCGGCTCGACCGACCTACCGATCGTCGCCTACAACATCCCGGCGCGCACGGGCGTCGACATGCCCAACGACCTGCTCGCCGAGCTCGGCCGGATCGACAACGTCGTCGCCGTCAAGCAGGCACGGGCCGACGACCTGGCACCGATCGACGGGCTCGACCTGCTCGCGGGCAACGACGACATGCTCGCCGCGGTGCTCGACATGGGCGGGACCGGCGGCATCCTCGTGGCCTCCCACCTGGTCGGCGAAGAGATGCGTCGGATGATCGACGAGCCTGCCGAGCGCCATGCGATCGAGGAGCGGCTGGCGCCGCTCTACGACGCGCTGGCGGTCGCGCCCGCGTGCACATCCGTAAAGGCGGCGCTGAACCTGCTCGGCCACGACGTCGGCGGCGTCCGGCTGCCGATGGTCGAGGCGTCCACCGAGGAGCTGGACACGATCCGCGACGCGCTGGAGAGGGTCGGAAGGGTCGCGCCCCCCGGGGCGCCTGGCCAGTCGGCCGCAGGTCCGGCACCTGGCTGGGAGAGGGTCTAGCTTGCCGGGAAAGCTGCGGGTCCTTCCGCTCGGCGGGCTGGGGGAGATAGGCAAGAACATGACGGTCCTCGAATACGAGGACCGGATCGTCGTGGTCGACACGGGGCTTCGCTTCCCGGCGCCCGACCAGCTCGGGATCGACCTCGTGCTGCCCGACTTCGGCTACCTGCGCGAGCGCGCCGGCGACATCGAGGCGATCTTCATCACGCACGGCCACGAGGACCACATCGGCGCGCTGCCGTACGTACTGCGCGAGCTCGACATCGCGCCGCGAATCTATGGCGGCCCACTGACGATGGCAATGGCGCGTTCGAAGCTCGACGAGCACAAGCTCGATGCCGAGGTCACCTACGTCCGGCCCGGCGACGTGAAGACCGCCGGCCCCTTCGACGTCGAGCCGGTCAAGCTCGCGCACTCGATCCCGGACATGTTCGCCTATGCGCTGACCTGCGACCTCGGCACGACGCTGATCACCGGCGACTACAAGTTCGACCAGACGCCCGTCGACGGCGTGCCCGCCGACATCGCGCGACTCGCCGAGCTGGGCAGCGAGGGCGTGCTGCTGCTCTGCGGCGACTCGACGAACGCCGATCGCGGCGGCTGGTCGCTGTCGGAGTCGCTCGTCGGGCCGAAGCTCGAGGAGACCTTCGCGCGCTGCGAGGGCCGGATCGTCGTCACCTCGTTCGCATCGAACATCCACCGCGTGCAGCAGGTCGTCGACGCCGCGGAGGTGCTCGGGCGCAAGGTCGCCCTAGTCGGGCGCTCGATGCGCAAGAACGTCAACATCGGCAGCCAGCTCGGCCACATCCACATCCCGGAGGGAATGCTCGTCGAGCCGCGCGAGATCGAGGACTTCCCCGATCACAAGCTGATCATCCTCTCGACCGGCAGCCAGGGCGAGCCGCTGTCGGCGCTGCGCAGAATGGCCCACGGCGACCACCAGCACGTCAAGCTGCACGAGGGCGACACGGTCGTCTTCTCGGCGACTCCGGTGCCCGGCAACGAGCGGGCGGTCAACGACACGATCGACCGCCTCTTCCACATCGGCGCCGACGTCGTCACTCCACGCGAGGCGCCGATCCACGCCTCCGGCCACGGCTACGCGGAGGAGCTGAAGCTGATGCTCAACCTGACCAATCCGCGCTATGTGATGCCGGTCCACGGCGACTACAAGCGGATCAAGCTGCACGGCGAGCTCGCCGAGGCGGTCGGGATCGAGTCCGACGCGATCTTCAGCGGCGACAACGGCATCCCGCTCGAGATCGACGCCGGCGGCGCCGCCTTCGGCGAGCCTGAGCAGGCGGGGATGATCTTCGTCGACGGGGTCGACGTCGGGGATGTCGAAGACGTCGCGCTGCGCGACCGGCGGATGCTGTCCGCCGACGGCATCTTCATCGTCGTGGCGACCGTCTCGGAGCAGAGCGGCCGCTCGGTCGCCGAGCCTGAGATCATCTTCCGCGGCGTCCCGTTCGTCGACGAGCAGGACCAGTTCATGGTCGACCTGCGCGGCGCCGTGATCGGATCGCTCGCGCGCAGCGCACAGGACGACATCCGCGAGATCGACCTGATCCAGACCCGCCTGCACGACGACCTCGCGGCCTTCGTCTACAAGAAGCGCAAGCGCCGCCCGATGGTGTTGCCAGTCGTCGTAGAGGTGTAGGACTACGGAGCCCTGAACGAGATCCCGTCCAGAGCCGGGTCGGGATCGGCGCTCGAGACGACGCCGGCTGCGGTGATCGTCACGGTCGTCTCACCGGATGGAACGCCGGCCGGGACGCGGAACCTCGCGTTCCCGGCTGGTCGGTAGCCCTCGGGCAGAGTGAAGAGGCTGCCCGTGCCGCTGACCGAGCCCTGCAGGTGGACGGTGGCGCCCTCCTTCCAGAAGCCGGGCGCGAGGTCGGCGCCTCCAAGAGCCGCGACGCCCGGAGCGAAGGGCGGACCACTGCCCGTGCCGACGAGTCGAACCGGCTCGGGAGCGGTGGTGAGCGCGTAGTCGGCGGCCGGTCGTCCGCCGAGCGCGGCGGCGTCGGGCACCTGCCCGAGCTTGCGCATGTTGATGTTGTCGCCGGTCAGCGTCCCCCTGGCGACGTCGCGCCCCTTGACCGTGCCGTTGCGGATGTCGATGTCGCGTATGTCGTTGTTGCGAATGTCGCGCGTATAGACGCTGTTGTTGCGGAGGTCCTTGCTGCGCAGCGTGTTGTCCCGGACCTCGCGGCTGTCGATCGAGCCGGTGGCGAGCCCGTAGGACACGCCGCCTAGCGCGACGAACAGGGCGATGAACGAGATCACGAGCGCGGGGGAGATGCGGCTCACTTTGCTCCCTTGACGACGGTGGACGGGTCGGTGTCGCGGTCCCCAACACGGGGAGACGTCGATCGGAGCGCCGCCGGCAGTTCGACCTCGAACAGCGCGCCGCCGCCGTCGGCGTCGCGGACGGCCGCGCTGCCGCCGTGCGCCTCGGCTACGGCGCGCACGATCGACAGGCCGAGCCCCGTGCCGCGCACCGCACTGCGATCGCCCTCGGTGCGTGCGAAGCGCTCGAAGACGCGCTCGCGCTGATCCGCCGGGACGCCGGGACCGCGGTCGGCGACCTCGAGCCGGACGCGGTCTCCCCCTGTGCCTTCGGAGGGGGCATCGCGGTGGACTGAGGCGACGACCGGCGTTCCCGAAGGCGTGTGCAGGAAGGCGTTCTCGACCAGGTTGAGGGCCATCCGGTGGAGGTCGTCGCGCGTGCCCTCGACGACGGCCGTCCCCGGCGCGTCGGGGAGGTCGAGCGTCAGGGGGTGATCGCCGCCGACCGCGCTCGCCTCGCGGGCGGCCTCACGAACGACCTCCGCGAGATCGATCGGGCGGGGTCGCTCGCGGCGGTCGGCATCGGCGCGCGCAAGCAGCAGCAGGTCGCCGACGAGCCGGCGCATCCGCTGCGAGGAGCGCAGCGCGGAGTCGGCGATCTCGGCCGCCGCCGCGTCGTCGCGCGGACCGCCCGGCCGGTCGAGCTGCTCCTGGAGCAGCTCGAGGTTGGCGAGGATGCTGGTCAGCGGCGTGCGCAGCTCGTGCGACGCGTCGGCGACGAACTCGCGCTGGCGCTCGAGCGTCGCCTCGGTCTCGCTGCGCGCGGCTCCGAGCTCGGCGAGCATCTCGCTGAGCGTCGTCGAGAGCTCGGCCACCTCGTCGTTGGAGACCGGCCGCGGCAGCACGGTGCGGGCGGGATCGCGGGTACGAGCTACCTCGCGGGCGGCGTTGGTCAAGCCGGAGATCGGGCGCATGGCCCGGCGCGCGACGAAGAAGCCCGCCAGGAAGGCGAAGATCGTCCCGATCAGGACCCCGAGCAGCAGGAAGAAGCGGACTCGCCCGATCGTCGCGTTGAGGTTGTCGGTCGGCCGCCCGTACTGGATCGCGGCGGCGGCTCCATCGAGCGCGCGCGGCTCACCGGTCAAGCCGCCGGCCCCGAGCGTGCGCGTGAACAGCGGGCGGCCGATGACGCGGTAGCCACCGACGTCGCGAATCCCCTCGTAGACAGGGCCGAGGTCGGGGCTGCCCTCCAGCTCGTATGGAATGTTGTTGACGCGATCCCAGACGCGCAGGACCGAGCCGCCCGCGGCCGTGACACGGAACAGCTCGGGGTCGATCCGCGAGCCGAACCCGTTGACCTGGAACTGGCTCTGGAGGTCGGCGGCGGTGGCGCGCAGCTCGCTGTCGAAGCTCGATTGCAGCTTGCGCTCGGTGAACCCGCCGACGACCAGCGCGAAGGCGAGCAGGATCGCGAACGTCAGCCCGCCGGAGACGATCGCGAGCTTGAGCCGAATCGGCAGCCGGACCCGCGCACCTGCGAGCGGTCCCCTCATGGCGCCGCCTTGAGGACGTATCCGGCGCCGCGCACGGTGTGCAGGACGCGGTCCTCGCCGCCGGCCTCGAGCTTGCGGCGCAGGTTCGAGATGAAGACGTCGACCGTGTTGGTCTCGGCGAACGGGTGGTAGCCCCAGACCTCGTCGAGCAGCCGCTGGCGCGAGACGACCAGTCGCTCGTTGCGCATGAAGTACTCGAGCAGCTCGAACTCGCGGCTGGTCAAATCGAGCTCGCGCTCCCCGCGCAGGGCCTCGCGGGCGTCGGGGTTCAGCTTCAGGTCGCCGACGACCAGCGACGCACTGCCGCGCGGCGGCCGGCGCCGCAGCAGTGCGCGCACGCGCGCGAGCAGCTCGCGGCGCTCGAACGGCTTGACGAGATAGTCGTCGGCGCCGGAGTCGAGGCCGTCGACGCGGGCGTCGACGCCGTCGCGCGCGGTCAGCATCAGGATCGGCACGTCGCCGTCGGAGCGCAGCCGTCGGCAGACCTCGACGCCGTCGAGCTTTGGCAGCCCGAGATCGAGGATCACGGCGTCGGGCTCGAAGACGTCGGCCTGAACGAGTGCGGACTCGCCGTCGCCTGCCAGCCGGACCTCGTAGCCGTCGAGGTCCAGCGAGCGGCGCAGGACATCCGCGATGTCGCGGTCGTCCTCGACCACGAGGACCCTGGGCGAGCGCTCCATGGGCCTGATGGTAGGGAGGGGAGGGACTCGATCCGTCGAAGGACCGAATCGAGCCATGTCGCGCGCCAAGAGCACACGCCGCAGCCCCAAGCGCAAGCCGGCCCGCGCGCGCCCGCGGCCACGTCGGACCGGAGGCCCGCTCGGCCTGCCCGCGATCGAGCAGCACCACCGCGACTTGCTCGGCCTCGGGCTGGTCGCCTTCGGCTGCTTCCTGGCCGTCGTCCTCTACGGCGGCGAGACCGGCGGGCGCGTCGGCGAGGCCACCGCGGACGCGCTCCGCTTCCTGCTCGGCGGCGTCGCCTATTTGGCGCCAATCGGCTTCGTGGCCGGCGGTGTGCTGCTGGTCGTCGACGACCTGCTCCCATCCCTGCGACCGTTCCGCGCGGGAGCGATCTGCCTCGCGCTAGGCCTCGCGCTCGGCCTCTCCGCGGGCTCGCTGGGGCTCGGCCCGGGCGCCGCGGCGCACGACCCACTGCTCGAGGGCTCCTACGTCTCCGATCGCGGTGGAGTGCTCGGCGAGCTGCTGTTTCGGTCCTCGAGCACGCTGTTCTCGGAGATCGGCGCCCACATCCTCTTCCTGTTCCTGATGACCGGGGGCGTGCTGCTGCTGACCGGGGCGTCGCTGGCGAGCATCCTGCGCGCCACCGGCGCCGGCGTCGCGACGACGACGCGCGTCGTGCGTCATTCGACCGCCGAGCTGACGTCGGTCCTCTCGGGCGAGCGCGGACCGCTCAGCCACGCCGCGCGGCGGACGGATCCGGCGTCGCTGCCCGCCGCAGCGACCGCGGTCGACGGACCGCCGGAGCCGCCTGGGGTCGAGCCGGTCGTCCATGCCACCCACGTCGAGGCGCCGGCGCTGGACGCCGAGGATCGCTTCGCCGATCTCTTCGCAGACGACGAGGACCACGAGCAGCGCATCGACGCCGCCGAGGACGCCGTAGCCGAGTGGGCCGACGACGAGCCGTTCGAGGCCGCCGAGGGCGTCGAGGCCGTCGCGCAGGACGACGACCCCGCGGGCGAGACCGCCGACCTGCCCGCCGTCGAGCCCGTCCAAGAGCCGCTGACGCCAATGGGCAATCGGCGCACCGGCGGCGTCACCGAGGCCGACGACGTCGACTACGCCCTGCCAAGCGAGAGCTTCCTCAAGCGCTCGCCGACCGGCCGCAAGGCAGACACCGCGGCGATCGACAAGGTCGGCTCCCAGCTCGTCGAGGCGCTCGGCCACTTCGGCGTCGAGGCCAAGGTCGTCGGCAGCGTCAGCGGCCCGCACGTCACGCGCTACGAGCTGCGGCTGGCACCGGGGATCAAGATGTCGAAGGTCTCGAACATGCGCGACGACCTCGCCTACGCGCTCGCCGCCGACGACGTGCGGATCCTCGCGCCGATCCCCGGCAAGCGCGCCGTAGGGGTCGAGGTGCCCAACACCGTCCGCCACATGGTCCACCTCGGCGACGTCTCGCAGGACCCGCCCGCCGGCTGGTCGCCGCTGGCGGTCTGGCTCGGCAAGGACATCGACGGGCGGGCGATCGGCATCGACCTCGCCCAGCAGCCGCATGTGCTCGTCGCCGGCACTACGGGCGCCGGCAAGTCGGGGGCCGTCAACGCGATGCTCGCCTCGATCCTGATGCGCTCGTCGCCCAACGACGTGCGGCTCGTGCTCGTCGACCCCAAGCAGGTCGAGCTGAACCTCTACGAGCAGATCCCGCACCTGCTGACGCCGGTCGTCACGAGTCCCCGCCTGGCCGCCAACGTCCTGCAGAACCTGATCGGCGAGATGGAGCAGCGCTACTCGCTGATGAGCAAGGCACGCACGCGCAAGCTCGAGGAGCTCAACCGGATGCGCGTGCGCAACGGCGAGCGGCCGCTGCCCTACGTGCTCTGCGTGATCGACGAGCTCGCGGACCTGATGATGATCGCGCCCGGCGAGGTCGAGGACGCGATCATCCGGCTGGCGCAGAAGTCGCGCGCAGTCGGCATCCACCTGCTGCTCGCCACCCAGCGGCCGAGCGCGGACATCATCACCGGCATGATCAAGGCCAACGTGCCGGCGCGGATCGCCTTCGCTGTCTCCTCGCAGACCGACTCGCGCGTGATCCTCGATCAGAACGGCGCCGAGTCGCTGCTCGGCAAGGGCGACATGCTCTTCAAGCCCGGCAACGGCTCGAAGCTGAACCGCATCCAGGGCGCCTTCGTCGACGAGGAGGAGATCGAGAAGCTGACCGCCCACTGGCGTCGCCAGGGTGAGCCGGAGCTCCACGAGGAGCTGCTCGAGGCCGTCGAGAGCGAGGACGGCGAGGACGATCGTGGCGACTACGACCCGGACCAGGACGAGCTGCTCGTCGAGGCGATCCGCACCGTCGTGCAGATGGACACGGCCTCGACGTCGATGCTCCAGCGCCGACTGCGTGTCGGCTACACGCGCGCCGGCCGGCTGATCGACATGCTCGAGCGGCGCGGCGTGATCTCCGGCTACGAGGGGTCGAAGGCGCGCAACGTCCTGATCTCCGAGGCCGAGCTGCCGCGCGTCCTCGCAGCGCTCGAGGATCCCGTGGGCGCAGAGGCCGTCAGCGCGCCAGATTGACCCGTCGGCCCACCCTTAGGATGCACTGATGCCTCCGATCGGTGAGACGCTGCGCGAGGCGCGCATGCGCCAGCGCCTGGACATCGCGGATGTCGAGGAGCGCACGAAGATCCGTGCGAAGTACCTGCGCGCGCTCGAGAACGAGGAGTGGGGGCTGCTGCCCGGCCCGACGTTCGTCAAGACGTTCCTGCGCACCTACGCCGAGGTGGTCGGCGTCGACCCGTATCTCCTGGTCGAGGAGTACCGCCTGACCGAGGAGCGCAGCGACGGCCCCGAGTTCCAGCCGCTGGCCCCGATGCCGGCACGCGACCGCCGCGACAGGGGCCGTGGC
>DATABO010000077.1:0-19192 GCA_036259535.1 Thermoleophilaceae bacterium | reverse complement strand
AGCGAGCGGAACAGCAGCGTCAGCAGGACGATCGCGACGACCGCAGCGAGCGCGCTGCGCTTCCAATGGTGGGTGATCGTGCGCGCGAGACGCGCGAGCAGAAGAGACATTTGAGAACCTCGGCGAGTCGGGGAGGGCGACGAGCGACGAAGCTAGCAAGGCAGCGCGCCGCTGCCGAGGAATTGGAGGGTTAACCGGAGGCCGTCGTTTAGACGTCACGTACACTCGCCTGCTGTTACGACGCCTGTCCTACGTTCGACCGCTTGGGCCACAAGCGGGACATCAAGCAGTTCAGGCAGGCGTGTAGGGAGCTGGGTCTCAGTGTCGACGAGCGATACGCGGCCAGCAAGATCCTTCACCTGGAGAAGCGGTCTCGCGGTGAAAGCCGGCACATGAGCTATGCGGAGCTGCTCGCGTGGCTGCGACAATGGAAGGAGGACTGATGCCTGTCGCAACCGGACTCGACAGATCGCCAGCGAACTTGCTCGCCGACTTCAGGGGAGTCGTCGTCGCCGCCGAGATCGCGTTTCCAGACGTCCTACACGTGGAGGTCCGAGACGAGGCCGAGCGGATCTGGAAGCTCGCCACTCAAGACGCGCATTGGTCGCCGGACGACCCTGAGGCATTGATCGGCCGGTCGGTCGTCGGAGCGGCCATCGACGAGCCTGGGGGGCGGCTGCGTTGCGGGCTGTCGGATGGCTCCGAGCTGGTGGTCGTCCCGACCGCGATGGACGACAAGGATGACCCGCCCAACTGGGAGCTGATCACGCCCTACGGCGTAGCGTTGGAGTTTGGCCCGGGCATGCGCTGGCAGATCGCCCGACTGACCTAGCCCTCCACGATTCTGGCGCGGTAGATCGCGCCGGTCGCGGAGGCGAAGACGATCCGGCCGTCGGAGTCCTCGCCGATGTGGGTGAGCTGGGGCACGGTGGCCCGCTCACGGCGGACGTCCTCGGCGAACCCGTCGGCGGTCGGCTTCAGGGTCCACAAGGCCCCGCTGCAGAAGTCGCCGTAGAGGTAGCGGCCCGACAGAGCTGGCAGGGCGGTGCCGCGGTAGACGAAGCCGCCGGTCACCGAGCAGCCGTCGTCGTGGCTGTAGGTCGCGACCGGCCAGATCAGCTCGCCGCGCGGGTCGAGCGCGTGGGTCTCGTGGATCCGGAAGGTGCCCTCGAACGCGCTCCAGCCGAGGTTCTTCGGTGGCTCGTCCGGCTCGATCAGCACGCGGTTGATCTCCTCGGTCTCGTCCTGGCCGACGTCGGCGACCCAGAGCTCACCGAGCGCCGGGTCGAACGAGAAGCGCCACGGGTTGCGCAGGCCGTACAGCTCGGTGCGCCAGCGCGGGCGGGCCGCGTCGACGTCGATCGACGCGACCTTTCCCAGCGGCGAGCCGAGGTCCTGGGCGGTCTCGTTCGGGTCGAACGACCCGCCCCCGTCGCCCAGCCCGAGGTACAGACGGCCGTCGGGGCCGAAGGCGAGCTGGCCGCCGTTGTGGTTCTCCTCTGGCTGCTCCAGTCGCAGCAGCGAGCGGCGCGTACGGCCGTCGAGCGTCCCGTCGGCGCGCGCCTCGAGCTCGGCGACGCTGGTGTCGCCCTGCGCGTCGCTCCAGTGCAGGTAGACGCGGCGGTCGGTCGCGAAGTCGGGATGAAAGGCGATCCCGAGCAGTCCCTGCTCGCCGCCCACCTTCACCTCGTCGGAGATGTCGAGCGCGACCCGCCGCCTCCCGCCGGGGGCGATCCGCACCACGCGCCCCGGCTGCTCGAGCACCCAGAGGGCCCCCGTGTCGCCGGGGGCCGCGCCGACGAACGTCGGGCGGTTGAGCCCGGCCTCGATCCGGACGACGTCGAAGTGCCGTGCCTCACCCGACTCCGTCGCCGGCTCGCGCTCCGGTCGCGGGACCTCCTCGTTGGCGTCGGCGCCACCGCAACCGGCGAGCGCGACCGCGAGCAGGACCGGGATGAAGGGGAGCTGCCGGGGCAAGGCGGTTGGGCATGTTAGGGCTTCCTAACTCTGCACGCCCGAGCGACCTGCCAGTCGCCGACGACGGCGACGTCGCGCAGGGCCGGCGTCCATGCCGGAGTGGGTCTGTCGCTGGCGCGCCGCGGCGATCGGAACACCACTCCGGGGCGCCGCGGCGGCTCGTCGGGCTCGACCGCCTCCTTGGCGACGTCGAGCCGGTAGGCGAGCAGCGGGCCACGGAGCGGGCCGACGTAGGGAATGCCACAGCGCATGACCGCCTCGCGGCCTCCGGCCGCTTGCACCGCTTCGCGCAGGTCGTTGGCCAGCCGCCACTGGTGCGCCTGTGCCGCGGGGACGCCCGACAGCTGGTCGAGCCGCGCGACGCCGGCAAGCGTGAGCGCAACGGCGATCAGGGTCATCGCCGCCGGAGCCGCCCAGCTGGGCTGTGTCACGCGCCCCGCAGCGATGGCCAGCCCGACGGCGCCTGCGATCGCGACCAGCGCCATCCCAGGCGTCGCATACCGCGGCTCGCCCGAGAAGCCGCCGAGCTGCGCCATCGCAGCGACCAGCACGATCCACGCCACCCCGACCACGGCCAGGGCCCCGGCGCCCGCCGCTCCGCCGCCGAGACGCCCCCGCCAGGCGCTCAGCCCAACGCCGGCGCCGCCGGGCCTGCGCCGCCACGCGACCGCCGCCAGCGCGACCAGGCCGAGCCACAGGGGCCAGAGCAGCAACCGCGCCGACTCCTCCAGCGAGGCCAGCGCCGGCACGTCGGCGAGCGCGGGCTGGCCCGGGTTGGGGACGCGCGCGCGGGCGCCGGAGCGCAGAGGATCGCCCGAGCCGATCCACTCGGGGACGAGCCAGAGGATCGGCACCGCGACCGCCGCCGCGACCAACAACGGCCGGTCGCGCGGCCGGCGCAGCCAGGCGAGCAGGCCGAAGGCGGCGGCGAACGGCCACGCCTCGACGTGCAGCAGACAGCAGGCGACCGCGCAGGCGACCGCCGCCCGGGGCCGGCCGACACGCCACGCCTCCAGCCCGACGAGCCCGAGCGCAAGCAGCCAGCCCGTCACGACGCCCTCGGCCGCATAGCCCAGGAACGAGCCGCACAGCGCCACCCCGACCGCGGCCAGGACGCCTGCGGTCAGCATCCCCTCGGAGAGCCTCCGCCCGAGCCGAAAGGCGAGCACGACTGCCAGCAGCGCACCGCTGCGCGCGACGATCGCCCACAGCAGCGGCGCCGCGCCGCCGAACGCCGACAGCAGCGCGCACACCGCCACAGGCAGTGGCTTGAACGCCGGTCCCTCCGAGGTGCTCAGCGCCCCTCCCGCGACCTCCCGGCCCCACAACAGCCACGACCACGCGTCATACGCCGGGGCGGGCGCCACCACCAACGTGGACAGCGCCGCCGCGGCGGCACAGCCCACAACGATCGCCGTCGCCCGCACGCGGCGAAGCTATCGCCCCGTAGCTCGCTCAGGCGGCCTGGCCGAGCGCCGCGACCTCGCGGTTCTCGGCGAGGTGGCGCAGCGCGGCCTTCTCGAGGTTGCGCACGCTCTCCGACGACACGCCAAGCCGCCGCCCGGCCTCGCGCAGCGCGACCGGCTCGGCGCCGTCGATGCCATAGCGCAGCCGCAGCACCTGACGCTCGTTCTCGGGCAGCTGCGCGACCGCGCGACGCAGGCTCTGCTCGGTCAGTGCGATCTCGACCTCCTCCTCCGGCGGCAGCCGATCCGACGGCAGCAGCTCGCCGAACTCCGTCTGGCCGTCGTCGCCGACCTGGCGCTCGAGGCTCGTCACCGCACGCGTGACCTCGCGCACCTCCTCGATCTCACGCAGCGTCAGCTCGGTCCCCGCGACGATCTCCTCGTCGGTCGGCGCCCGACCGTGCTTGGTCTGGAACTGGCGGTCGAAGACGGAGATCTTGCGCTCACGCTGGCCGATGTGGATCGGCAGCCGGATCGTCCGCGCCTGGTTGCCCAGCCCGCGCTGGATCGCCTGGCGGATCCAGAACGTCGCGTAGGTGGAGAACTTGTAGCCGCGGCGCCAGTCGAACTTCTCGGTCGCCCGGATCAGGCCGAGCACGCCCTCCTGGATCAGGTCCAGCAGCGGCAGCTCCTGGCCCTGGTAGCGCTTCGCGAGCGAGACGACGAGGCGCAGGTTCGAGTTGACGAGCTTCTCCTTCGCCTTGAGGTCGCCTTTCTCGATCCGCTGCGCCAGCTCGATCTCCTGCTGCTTGTCGAGCAGCGGATAGTTGCGCAGCTCGCCGAGGAACATCCCGAGCGCGTCGCTGGTCGTCGAGGCCAGCTCGGCGTTGTCGACCGCCACCTCGATCGGCTCCTCCAGCTCGTCGAACCTGGTCGATTGCTCGGCCATGCCTTGACCGTACCCCCGCGAGCCGACGGGCAATCCGGATGACCGCCGGCGCGGATCCCTACCCGGTGACGACGGTCACGCCCGCTCGGCCGCGACCGTGCCGACCAGCTCCACCAGCCGGTCGAGGAACGCCGCCTGCGCCCGCACGATCCGCTCCCGCGCCGCATCGACCTCCAGCCACTCGGCACGGTCGAACTCGGGGAACTCGCGCAGGTTGCCCGACCGCGGCGGCCACTCCATCTGGAACGGCGTGCTGACGATCTCGCTGACGTCGATGTCGCCCTCGATCGCCCACGCCTCGACGATCTTGCGTCCCCCGCTCTGGCGGACGTCGCCGAGCGCCACCGCCTCGCCGTCGGGCGGCGGCTGTCCGATCTCCTCCTCGAACTCTCGGCGCGCCGTCTCGATCGCGGCCTCGCCCTGCTCGCGCTGACCCTTCGGGATCGACCAGGCGCCACGGTCCTTGCGCGTCCAGAACGGGCCGCCCATATGACCGAGCAGCACTTCCAGCCTGCCTCCGTCCCCCCGGCGGTAAAGCAGCAGTCCTGCGCTCCTGGTCATCCCCTGACGGTACCTGGCGCCGCCGCTCGATCTGCCAGTTGGCTAGGTCGCCTGCTCGAGATCGGCTCCGCGGGCAGCCGCGCGCGTCAGCAGCGGCGCCGGCCGATACCGCTCCTCCCGATAGTGGCTCCAGAGCCCCTCCAACGTCGCGACCACCTGGTCCAGGCCAAGCCGTCGCGACCACTCGACCGGCCCCCGCGGATGGTTGAGCCCCAGCATCAGCCCGGCGTCGACGTCCTCAGCCGACCCGACTCCCTCTCCGATCGCGAACGCCGCCTCGTTGACCAGCTGGCAGACCACACGCCCGAGCACCAACCCCGGCGCGTCGCCAACCCACTCGCAGTGCAGTCCCGCGCGCCGGGCGAGCCCCTCGACCTCCGGATCGCGATCGCCGCACAGCTCGACCAACCCCGCGCCGGGCTGGAGCGAGTACCCGGTCGCCGCCCGCGCCCCAAGCGCCTTCGTCGAGCAATCGACGAGGCCCGCGTCCTCCGCCAGGGACCTGAAGTCCTCGCCACCATCGGGCGCCGGCGGGTCCTGCGGCCGGTAGGGCTCCGCCGAGTAGTCGTAGTAGCCCCGCCCCGCCTTCCTTCCCAACCGCCCGGCCGCGACCATCCGGGCCTGGATCGGATTCGGCCGCCAGCGTGGCTCTCCGAACGACAGCTCCGTGAACGACTGCGCCACCTCGAGCCCCGTATCGATCCCCACCAGGTCCATCAGCTCGAACGGCCCCATCCGATACCCACCGCCCAGCCGATAGATCCGATCGATCGCATCGTGAGTCGCGATCCGCTCCTGCAAGCAGCGCAGCGCCTCGGCATAGAATGGCCGCCCGCACCGATTCACCAGGAACCCCGGCCCATCCGCCGCGAGGATCACGTCCTTGCCCATCGCCGCGCCCACCTCGCGCGCGACCTCGACCGCCCGGTCGCCGGTCTGATCAGCCCGAATCACCTCCAACAGCCGCATCAGCGGCGGCGGATTGAAGAAGTGCATGCCCACCACGCTCTCCGGCCACTGGGCCGCGCTCGCCAGCGCCGTCACCGGGATCGACGACGTGTTCGTCGCCAGCACCGCCCCCTCGCCACAGATTCGCGACAGATCCCCGAACAGCTCCCGCTTCAACTCCAACCGCTCCGGCGCCGCCTCGATCACCAGATCGCACCCCGCGAGCCCCTCGACCGACCCAGCCGTCGAGAGCAACCGCTCCGCACCGGCGTCGATCCGCCCCTTCTCGGCCCACCGAGCCAGGCCCTTCCGGACCCCTGCCTCACCCTTGGCGAGGGCCTCTTCGACCGGGTCGTGCAGTACCGTCTCGAGCCCAGCCGCACACCCCAGCTGCGCGATCCCCGCCCCCATCGTCCCCGCGCCGACGACCCCCAGTCGACGAACGCTCAAGTCCGCTCCCACAAGGACGCGATCCCCTGCCCGACGCCAATGCACATCGTCGCCAACCCATATCGCCCGCCCCGCCGTCCCAGCTCTCGCACCAGCGCCCCAACCATCCGCGCCCCACTCGCCCCCAGCGGATGCCCCAACGCAATCGCGCCGCCATTCACGTTCACCACGTCCAGATCCAATCCCAGCTCCCGCACCGAGGGCACCGCTTGCGCTGCAAACGCCTCGTTCACCTCCGCCAAGTCGACGTCCGCGACGCTCAACCCCCGCCGCTCCAGCAGCTTCCGCGTCGCCGGCACCGGCCCAATCCCCATGTAAGAAGGGTCCACCCCCGCATAGGCGCCGTCCACGAACCGCGCCATCCCCACCAGCCCCCGCCGCTGCGCCTCCTCGCCGGACATCAGCACCAAGGCCGCCGCCCCGTCGTTCAAAGGCGACGCATTGCCGGCAGTCACCGTCCCGTCGGTGCGGAACACAGCCCGCAGCTCCGGCAGCCGCTCCAGCTCGGCATCCGGCCGCGGCCCCTCGTCCGCGTCCACGACCGTCAATGCGCCCTTTCGCCCCTCCACCTCGACCGGAACGATCTCCTCGTCGAAGAGCCCAGACGCCTGAGCCGCCAAAGCCAGCCGGTGGCTCCGCAACGCGAATGCGTCCTGCTCCTGCCGCGTCACCCCATACCGCTCCGCGACCTTCTCGGCCGTCTCCCCCAACGAGTCCGTATGCCCCAGCTCCACCATCTTCGGGTTCACCAGCCGCCATCCCAACGCGGTGTCCTCCAACGTCTGCGCCCCCCTCGCGAGCGCCACCTCCGGCTTCATCATCACGAACGGCGACCGGCTCATGCTCTCCACGCCGCCCGCGACGATCACGTTCGCCGCGCCGTCGCGGATCTCCCTCGCCCCTGCGATCAACGCCTGCATCCCCGACCCGCACAGCCGGTTGACAGTCTGGCCCGGCACCTCCACCGGGAAGCCGGCGAGCAGCGCGGCCATGCGCGCCACGTTGCGGTTGTCCTCGCCGGCCTGGTTGGCGCATCCGAGGATCACGTCGTCGACCTCCTCCGGGCCCACGCCAGCCCTCCGGACCGCCTCGCCGACCGCGATCGCCGCGAGGTCGTCGGGCCGGACGGAGCTCAGCTGCCCTCCGTAGCGCCCCATCGGCGTCCGCACCGCGGCGACGATCACCGCGTCGCGGGGCTCGAGGCCGCTCACTCGCGCTCCTCGGGCACGAGCACCGCCTCCTGCGGAGCAGCGAACAGCTCGACAGCGGCGCCAGGGGCCATTGCGGTCGAGTCTCGCGCATCGAGCAGCGCGACGACCGGCCCTGCGCCGACGACCTCGAGCGTGACCCGTCGCTCGTCGCCCAGCAGCAGCGTCTCGGTGACAGTCGCGGCGAGCTTCAGGGCGCGCTCGTCGCCGTGGCGACGCAGGCTGCGCGGCCGGACGGCGAGGACCGCGCGCCCAGCCGGGCGCGCCGGCGCCCGGCAACGGACGCGCTGTCCCAGGCAGCGAACGGTCGCCATCCCAGCGGCGTCGAGCTCGAAGGAGTCCACCGGCAACAGATTGGCATTGGCGAAGAAGCGGGCGACGAAGCCGTCGGTCGGCTCCCGGTAGAGCTGCTCGGGCGCCCCGATGCCCACGACCCTGCCGGCACGCATGACCGCGATGCGGTCGGAGAGGGCGAGCGCCTCGTGCTGATCGTGGGTGACATAGAGCACGGTCGCGCTCAGGTCGTGCTGGATGCGGCGCAGCTCCTGCTCCATCTCGGCGCGCAGGCTGCGATCGAGCGCCCCGAGCGGCTCGTCCATCAGGACGATCTCCGGGTCGTAGGCCAGCGCGCGCCCGAGCGCGACGCGCTGCTGCTCGCCGCCGGAGAGCTGGCGCGGGTAGCGGTCACCGTAGCCCGGCAGTCGCAGCAGATCGAGCAGCTCGCCGACGCGGCGGGCGCGATCGACGCGCGCGTGCCGCCGCACCTTCAGGCCGTAGCCGAGGTTCTCGGCGACGGTCATGTGCGGAAAGAGCGCGTAGCTCTGGAAGACCATGCCGACCTCACGCTCGGCGGGCGCCATGCGCAGGACGTCGCGGCCGCGGATCGAGACCTCGCCGGAGCTCGGCGCCTCGAAGCCGGCGACGATCGAGAGCAGAGTCGACTTGCCCGACCCGCTCGGCCCGAGCAGCGTCACGAGCTCTCCCGGCGAGACCTCGAGGTCGACGCCGTCGAGGGCCATGACCCCGTCGTAGGCCTTGACGACCCCGCGCAGCTCGAGCGCCGGCTCGCTCACCGACGCCTTCCCAGGAGCCTGACCGACCCGATCGCGACCAGCCCGATGCCGGCCATCATCAACGTGGCGATCGCCGTGATGACAGGGCTGGTCCCAAAGCGGGCCGAGTCGAGGATCGCCCTCGGCAGCGTCGTCTGCTCGACCCCGCCGACGAAGTTGACCAGCACCGCCTCCTCGAAGCTCGTGACGAAGGCCAGCCCGGTGCTCGCGACGATCGCGGGCGCCAGCAGCCGCACGGTGATGCCGAGCGAGGCGCGCAGCCTGCTAGCACCGGCGGTCATCGCGACCAGCTCGAGCGTCGGCGGGACCCGGCTCAGCGCGGCGGTGATGACGATCAGGACGACCGGCACGGCGAGCGTCGCGTTCGCCAGCACGAGGCCCACGAAGGTGCCGCGCAGGCCGAGCTGCGACAGCAGCCCGTAGAGCGCGACGGCGAACGCGGCGATCGGGATCACCATGCCGGTCAGCCCGGCCGCGTAGAGCGCGTGGCGGCCCGGCAGACGGCTGCGCTGGATCGCGTAGGCCGCCGGCACCCCGATCGCCACCGAGAGCGCCGCCACCGCCGCCGCCACCTCGAACGAGAGCTGCAGCGCCGCGCCCCAGAGCGGGCTCTCGAGCAGCTCGCGGTACTGCCTCAGGCCCCACGACTCAGGCGGGAAGGCAAAGAAGTCGTCGCCCGAGAACGAGACCAGCACGGTCAGCAGGACGGGCGCCAGCATGGCGACCAGCGCCGTCGTCGCGATCGCGACGCCTGCCGTCCGGGCGACCCGGTCGACGGTCCTGGTGCGGCGCAGGCGGCGCGCTGTCACAGTCTCGTCGGCAGCCATCAGGCCGCCGTCCTGAGCAGCCGCCGGCGGCCGACCAGCAGCAGGGCAAGCCCGACGATCGCCAGCGCCACCACCAACAGCAGCACCGATGCGGCGTAGGCGAGCGGCAGGTCATAGGAGGCGAACACCCACTCCTGGATCAGGCTCGCGACGAACGGCGCCTGGGCGCCGCCGATCAGGACCGGCGTGATGTAGAAGCCGAGCGAGACGGCGAAGACGAGCGCGAACGCAGCCACCAGGCCCGGCAGCGCCAGCGGCAGCGTGATCGTCAGCGCGGCCCGCAGCCGCGACGCGCCGAGCCCGCGGGCGGCGGCGATCAGCGTGTCGTCGATCGTCAGCAGGACGCCGTAGAGCGCGAAGGCGGCCGGCGGGATCATCGTGTACAGGATCCCCAGCGCGACTCCCGTCGAGCTGTAGAGCAGCGGCGCTGGGCCCAGGCCGAGCGCACGGAGGGCGTCGTTGAGCGGCCCGTTGTCGGCGAACAGCAGCACGAGCGCGTAGTTCCTGGTCACGGTCCCCATGAAGAACGGGGCCAGCAGCCCGACCCAGATCGCGGCGCGGGCCCAACCGCTGCGCGCGGTCCTGGCGTACCAGGCGAGCAAGCCACCGATCGCGACCGCTGCCAGCGCCACGGCGATCGCGACCAGGACGGTGGTGACGAGCGCGTGGCGGGCGGCAGAGCTCTCGAGGACGATCCGGTAGCTGTCGAGGCCGCCGGACGAGAACGAGTCGACCGTCAGCCGGACGAGCGGATAGCCGACGAAGCAGACCAGCAGCACGACGAGCGGCGCGACCAGCGCCAGCGCCTGCCAGTGGCCGAGCGCGGCCGCCCAGCCGCTCGCGCGCGCGGCGTCGCCGGCCGCGGGCGCACGCGCCGGACCGGCTCCCAGCTCCTGCTCAGCCGCCGCGGACGAAGTCCTGGTACCGCCTGTTCAGCTCATCGGTGTGCGTCGCGTACCACTCGAAGTTGGGCATCGCCATCTCCTCGAAGTTGCGCGGGTTGTCCGCAAGCTCGCGGGCGAGCTCGGCCGGCAGCAGCTCGATCGCCTCCGGATGCGGCGGCGACGAGTGAACCTCCCTGGCCCACTCTGCCTGGGCTCGCGGGCGGGTCGCGATCCACTCGAGCGCCTCGAAGCTCTGCTCGGTGTTGGGCGCGCCCTCGGGAACGGCCCAGAAGCCGGGCTCGAGCGCCCCGCCGGCCCAGTTGATCTCGAGGTTCATCCCGTCGGCGGCCAGGCTGTATGCGCGGTTGCTCCAGAGGATCCCCATGTCGGCGCCGCCGCTGCGCATGACCTGCTCCTGCTGATCGCCCGACTGCCAGAAGACGTCGATCGTCGGCTTGATCGCGTCGAGCTGCTCGAACGCGGCGTCCATGTCGACCGGTGTCTCGGCCGTCTCCGACACCGGCACCCCGGACGCCACCTGGGCGGTGGTGATCGCCATGATCGGGGCGATGCCCGCGAACGTCCGGCTCTGGGGGAACCGCTCGACGTCGTAGAACTCCGACATGTCCTTCGGGCAGCGCTCCATGCGGTCCATGTTGCAGACGATCACGTTGCCGATGTTCCCGAACGAGAACCCGAACGGGGTCACCCTGTCGGCGCCGAGCTCGTCGGTGAGCCGGGACCGCAGCTGCGCCGGAAGCTGCGCCAGATAGCCCTTCTGGTCGAGGATGTAAGCGGCGTCGGCGGTCAGGCTGACGAGGTCCCACTCGACCTCGCCGGCCTCGTTCTGAGCCTCGATGCGGGCGAGCTGCGCGCCCGGCGCGGCGTCGAACCGCGCCTTGGGCCCGACCTCCGACTCGAAGTCGTCGAAGAACGCGGAGCGCAGCGACTCGTCGAACGCGCCGCCCCAGCTCCCGACCGTCAGCGTGACGTCGGAAGCCTGTGGCGATTCTTCGTCCTCGCCGTCGTCCCCGCAGGCGGGAAGCGCGAGCGCGCAGGCGACCGCCGTCAACAGCATCGCCAAGGGCGGGGCCCAGCCGGAACGTGACGAGCGCATCTGCTCCCTCCTCCATCTTCGTGTGGCGATCCCCTGCCGGAGCGGACCGTCTCGCTATATGACGCTCCGACGCTAACCGGCGGTGAGATGCAAGTCAACAGCGGCGGGCGGCGCCTCCCGCGGCGCGAGGCCGAGGATCGCGCGCGCCTCGTCGGGCGTCGCCAGCGGCCGGTCGAGCTCGTCGACGATCCGCACGATCCGCTGCACAAGCTGCTCGTTGGTCGCCGGGACGTCCTGCACGAGCCAGACGTTGTCCTCGAGGCCGGTGCGGACGTGACCGCCGGCGATCAGGCAGAGGACGTTCAGGCGAGCCTGCCACAGGCCAAGCCCGGCTACCGACCACACCGCGTCGGCCGGGAGCAGCGGGCCCATCCGGAGGACCCGCTCGATCGCGGTCGCGCTGCCGTCCTCGACTACGAGCTGGACTCGCAGCGGGTCGGCCAGCAGCCCCTCCTCGCGCAAGTGCAGCAGCGTGCGGAGGTGCCAGAGGTGACGGCATCGAAGCTCGGGCGCCGTGTCGCAATCGGCGAACCTCGCCAGCACGTCCCGCAACGCCGGCAGGGAGCGGTCGATCGCGAAGCCCTCGGGATCCTCGTCCCAGCAGTCGATCGATGCCAGCTCCGGCCCGAGCGCCAGGCAATCGAGGTCCTCGGCCTCGGCGGCGCCGCATGCGAAGTTGAGGATCGCGTCGCATTGCCCCGCGCGGATGCCCTCGACGAGTGGCGCGAAGTGCTCGGCGCGGGTGCTCGGCGACCGATCGGGCCGGCGAGCACGCAGATGGATCGCCGCCGCGCCGGCGTCCCACGCGGCCAGGGCGTCCTTGACCACGGCGTCCGTCGTCTCCGGAACGGGGAAGCCCTCCACTCTCTCGAGCCCGGCGCCCGCCAGGGCAGCCTGCACCACCACGGGGGTGTCGTTCACTTGACCCTCCTACCTCGATGCCCTCTATCTCGTGGAGGCTCGCACAGGACCGCGGCACCGCCAATTGTGCGAGATGCCAATCGCGAACGGTTTCTTTGTCAGTAGTGCTAGGTGTCGGGCGGCGACTGCCGCTCTCCGGACAAAAGGTCGAGCGCCTTCATGCCGAGCCAGAGGTCCACGAGCCCGTGCAGCTCCTTGAGCGGACGACCGCTGAGGCGCTCGACGGTCCGCATCCGGTACGCGAGCGTGTGGTGGTGGATGCCCAGCTGGGCGGCGGCCGGCTTGATGCGCCGGTTGTGGCGGAGCAGCGTCCGCAGCGACTCGACCAGCTCGCTGCCGTGCGCGCTGTCGTAGCGCAGCAGCGGTCCGACGATGTCGTCGACGACCCCGCGCAACTGACCCCGGTCGATCGGAAGCCACTCCGACGCCGCGTCGGCGGGCGTGAAGCGAACGAGCCGCCGACCATGCGCGACCGCCTGGCCGAGGCTCCAGCGCGCCTGGCGCCACGGCACGGCGATTGCCTTGCCGGGAGCGAACGGGCCGCTGACGCCGACCGCGACCTCGAAGTCGACCTGCTCGATCGCGACCATCGCCTCCTCGACGTCGGGCACGACGGCGACCAGGTCCTCGCGCGTGGCGAGCAGCGACGGCAGTCTGCGGTCGCAGAGGCGATGGTTGATCTCGGCGTCGTCGAAGCGCTCGTCGCGGCTGCGGATCAGGACGACGACGAGCTCGCGCATCGGCTCGAAGCCGCGCTCGACGAGGTCCGACGCGGTCTCCCGGCTCGAGCCGTCGCCGCCGAGCAGGCGCGACAGGATCTCGGCGCCCTCGCGCCGCTCCGCCTCGCGGCTCTGGTAGAGGTCGCGCAGCGGGATTCCGAGGACGGTCGCGAGGTACTGGGCAGCCGCCAGCCCTGCCGGAGACCTCTTGTTGCGCCTGATCGCCGTCAGCTCGGCGGCCATTCGGCCGGCGACGACGAGCGGGAGCACGTAGCCGCCGGGGATCGCGACCTGGTCGTAGGAGGCGTGCGCGCGACTCTCGACCACCTCGGGCGGCGGGACCGGCAGGCCGGGGAGGATCGGCGTGCCAGCCGGTGACGTCGCGTAGAGCTCGAAACCCGAGACGACGCTCAGCCGCTCGACCAGCTCCTCGACTGGCATCGCCGACGCCTGGTACTCCTGCAGCGTCTCGAAGATCTGCAGGTGCTTGACCAGCCGGTCCTGGCCGCCGCGCTCGTTCGACGAGGCGACGAGCCGGGCGATGTCGACGAACGACACCTCGAACGGCAGGTCGAGCAGCGACAGCGGCAGCCGGTCGGCCTCGGCGAGCGCGGCGGGCGTCAGCGGCGGAGCGAAGCCGCCGCCGGCGATCGCCACGCCGACGACGCCGTGCTCGTGCAACCGGCGCAGGTACTTCACCTGGTCTTCGGCGGCCTGCGGGATGCCGAGGCCGCCGGTGAGGATCAGCTCGCCGCCCTCCAGGAAGGGCACCGGGTCGACCACCTCCGCGACGTGCGCCCACGCCACGGCGGCCTCGAGGCCGTCCGCGCCGGCCAGCACCTTCGCCTTCAGCCGGGGCGACTCGACCAGTCCCCTGACCGTGATTCCTGGCACGTTTGCCAGTCTAAGCACCGCGAGTTGGCTCGCGTGCCAAGTGTCGGCGAACGCGGCTCAGCGGAAGACGGCGCGAATCTCGTCCTGCTCGAACTCGGGCCTCGAGTCGAGGATTCGCGGCGCGATCGCCGTCAGGATCACATGGCCCGCGTAACGGGCGGTGCGACCGCCGCCGACGTCGTACTGGGGGATCATCTCCGACACGTCGAGGGCCTGGACCGCGTCGAAGGTCGAGAGGATCCCGATCGCCTCGAGCACCTCCCCCGGAGTCAGGCCGTTCACCGTGATCGCCGTCGTGCCGGGGGCGTGGGCGCCGTCGGTGACGTCGATGTCGAAGGTGACGTAGACCGCGTCGGCGCCCTCGGACACCAGCTCGAGCGCCTCGCGCATCGTCTGCTCGATCCCGCGCTGCCGAATCGACGCGAGCGTGTAGCCGACGTGCCCGCGGCGGTGCAGCTCGCGCAGCGGCTCCGGCTCGATCAGGTGCATGCCGCTCAGTCCCCACCAGGCCATCCGTCCGGACGCCGGGTGCTCGGAGATCCGCCGCGACCAGGTTCCGCTGTTGTAGCGGCCGACTCCGGTCACCTCGTCCCAGAAGTCGAAGTGCCCGTCGACGTTGAGGACGCCCACGGTCACGTCGTCGCGCCCGAGACGCCGGCGCAGCCCGTCGACGAAGCCGAGGAAGGACGGGTACGGCACGTAGTGATCGCCGCCGAGCACCACCGGCATCGCACCGCGCTCGACGATCCCGGCGACGCCGTCGGCGATCGCCGCGGTCGCCTCCTGGACGTCGGTCTGGGGAAGCTCCAGGTCGCCGACGTCGAACAGCCGGGGCTCCGCGGGGGGCGACCAGACGTCACCGGTGACGACGTCGACGTAGCCGTCGGTGTCGGACTGCATCGCGTAGTAGCCGGCCATCCAGAGCGACTGCTCGCGGATCGCCCGGGGACCGTGGCGCTGCCCGTTGCGACCGAACACCCACGAGTCGAGCGGAACGCCCAGCACGCCGACGGATCCCTCCGGAAGGTCCTCGATCGCGCGTTGTGGCGCGCGAAGGAACGTGACCGGACCTGCGTAGTAGTGGGCCTGGCTCAGCCGCTGCGCCACGGGCGTCTCCCTCGAGTAGAGACCGAACCTACCTTGCGCGGAGTGGTCAGACCACTCCCTCGCGCTCATACTCGCGCAGGAAGCCCTCGAACAGCCGGCGGTGTCCCTCCTCGTCGGCCAAGATCGTCGTGACCATGTCGGCGGTCACCGGATCGCCGTGCTCGTCGGCGAACTCGATGATCTCGTTGTAGTGGGAGATCGCTCCCGTCTCGGCCTCGATCACGCCCTTGATCACGTGGACGATGTCGATGTTGTCCTCGGGCGGCTGGAGGTAGGACTGCTCCGCGCTGAAGGCGAGCGACCCCGGCACCGTCCCGTACAGCTCCTTGATTCGGCGCCCGAACTGCTGCGCGTGCCCCAGCTCCTCCTGGATGTCCTTCTCCAGGCTCTCGATGATCTCCTGCGCGCGCACGCCGTCCGGATTGATCGAGTTCGCGGTGTAGCTCATCACCGTCTCGATCTCCATCCAGTAGGCCTTGGCCAGCATCTCGATCAGCTGCGCGCGCTCTGCCTGCTTGTCATCGCTGAGGATTCCCATGCCTTCTTTCTTTCTCACGCCCCGGCCAGCCAAACGTGGGCCGGTCTCAGGCGCGTCCGTAGACCGGTACGGCTGCGCCCGAGGTGGGTGTCAGATCGTCCGAGCAGAGCGTCGCGATCACCCGGGCGATCTGCTCGGGCGGCACCCATTTCGACCAGTCGGAGCTGGGCATCGACTCGCGGTTGGCCGGCGTGTCGATCACGCTCGGCAGCACGGCGTTGGCGCGCACGCCGTCGCAGCGGTACTCGACGTCGAGCGACCTGACGAACGCCAGGATCGCCGCCTTCGCCGTGATGTAGCCGGCCGCGCCGGCGAACGGCTCGAGCGCGGCGCGCGCCGACACGCAGACGAACGCCCCGCCGCCGGCGGCGACCAGCCGGGGCATCGCGGCGCGCGCGAGGTTGAACGCCGGGAAGAGGTTGAGCCGCAGCATGAACTCGAACTCGTCCAGGTCGGCCTCGCCGACCCTGGGACCCATCGAGAAGCCTCCGACCAGGTTGACGACCGCCTTCAGCCCGGCGACCGACTCGACCGCGGCGGCGGCCGACTCCTGGTCGAGCAGGTCGGCCTGGACGTAGGCGAGCCGGCCGAGCGCGTCCCCCCGATCGGCCGCCGGCGCGGCATCGCCTCCGTGCTCGTGACGGTCGAGCACCGTCACGTCCCAGTTGCGCCGGCGCAGCTCCGCCACGACCGCGCTGCCGAGCGCGCCCGCCCCGCCCGCGACTAGTGCTGCGTCGGCCATCCCGACAAGCTATTCCCTCCGCGGCTTCTTCTTGACCTTCGGCTTCGGCCGCAGGATCTTGAAGCGCGCCGTCTGCTCCTCCGAGCGGTTGCGGAAGCGATCGAGCGCGCTGATGCTGAGCCGGTAGGTACCGGGGGGATACGGCTCGCCCAGCCGGCGCTTGCGGCCGAAGCCGCGCGACTTCTCACGGGTGGCGATCTTGATCCGGTTGCGGCCGGCGAGATCGCGCCGAGCGGTCCGTCCGACGGCGTGCCAGAGCGTGCAGCGCCGGCGCTTCGGGTTGCCGAGCCGCGGCTCCACGCAGCGGTTGCCGAAGCGCCGCCCCGGTCGCGCCCGCTCGACGATCACGCGCGTCAGCGCGCCCTCGGACAGCCCGTAGCGCAGCAGCAGCCGCTGGCCGGGCCTGACGCGCTTGCGCCTCAGCCGCGGGCGGCTGACGATCGGCGGCCGCGTCGTCGCGCTCAGCGGCACCACCACCGCGGCGGCGTTGGCGTCGACCGACAGCAGCGCCTCGAAGCGGCGCGCCCGCCGCGGCGCGTTGAAGGCGACTGTGATGGTGCAGGCCTGGCCGAGCAGCAGCGTGCGGTTGAGGCAGTCGACGTCGCGGACCTCGAAGACGCGCGAGCCCTGCCGGTCGAGCCGCGTCAGGCGGACCCGGCCGCGCGCGCTGCGCAGCGTGATGCCCTGGGTGAGGACTCCGCTCGCGGGCAGCCGCGTGCCGAAGTCGACTCCGGTCGGCGTCGCGGTCAGCAGCCCGGTGTCCGCGTTGAGCTCGACCGACACCGAGCCGTTGCGGTTGGCGGTCACGACGTCGGCCTGGCCGTCGCGATTCATGTCAGCGACCACGACGTCCTCGACCGCGTCGCCGGCCGCCGCCCAGGTCGGGAACGGCGATCCGGGCGCGGGGCTCAGCCCGCCGCCGCCGTCGCCGAGCAGGAGCGCGAAGCCGGCGTCGCCGCCCGCGACCGCGTCGACGGCCCCGTCGCCGTTGACGTCGCCGGCCGCCACCGACGTCGTCGCGCCGAGCAGTCCCGTCCCGCGTGGCCCGAGCGGCTGGAAGCCGCCGACCCCGTCGCCGATCGACACCAGCACTGTGGCGCCGCCGCTGTCGGTCGCGAGCAGGTCGAGCGTGCCGTCCCCGTTGAGCGGGGTCAGCGCGATCCGCTGGGTGGCGCCGCTCGCCCCCGTCGGCTCGAGGTCGCCCGCAAGGAAGTTGCCGCCGCCCGCGTTGACGAGCACCGAGACGCTCGGCTCGGCGCCCGCGACGACGATCTCGGGCCGTCCGTCGCCGTTGAGGTCGCCGAGCTCCACGTCGCCGGGGGCGGCGATGCCCGACTCGTGGTGGCGCTCGTCGAGCGTCCCGCCGCGGACCACGGTGACGTCCTGTCGCCCGGTCGTGTCGTCGGGGTCGGGATCGGGGCCGGGGTCCTCGCCTGGATCGAGGTCCGGCACCGCGTCGTCGCGGCGAACGACGACGATGTCGAGCAGGCTGTCGCCGTCGACGTCGCCGACCGCGACGTCGGTCGCCTCGCCCACGTCCGCCAGCACCGTCTCCTGACTGAAGCCGTTCCCGGCGGTGGCGATCAGGCGCAGCAGCCGGCGCGGCGCCGTGGCCGTGGCGCCGGGCGCGATCGCGGCGTAGTCGAGCAGGCCGTCGCCGTCGAGGTCGCCGGCCGCGAGCCCCTCCACCGGCCCTGTGGCCCCGACCGCGATCGGGCTGCCGAGAAAGCCGGTGCCCGCCCCGCGCCGCAGCGTCAGGCTGCCGCCGGCGACGACGTCGACGGTGCCGTTGCGGTCGCCGTCGGCCACCGCGAGCCCCACCGTCGGCGCCGCATAGGGGAAGGGCGAGCCGAGCGCGGGGGCGAAGCCCGCCTGTGCCGAAGCGGCCCCAACCAGCCCCGCGATCAGGACGGCCAGGGCGGACGCACACGTACTGAGAACCCGCACCGGAGACACCGTACCCATGGACACGCGAGAACGTCCCCAGTTGCGGGACCCCGCAAATAGCGGCCTCGAGGGCGGCTGGGGGCCGGTCGGGGGCCCCGCGCGCCACTCGGGCCGGCGTATCCTGGGCCGTTCATGGCCAAGGACACAGAGAAGCTCATCCGGCAGCTGTCGCTGATCTCGTTCCTGATGGCGGAGCGGCGGCCGGTCTCGGCGCTCGAGATCCGCCAGGACGTCGAGGGCTACGCCCAGATGACCAGCGACGAGGCGTTCAACCGCCGCTTCTACGCCGACCGCGCCGAGCTGGCCTCGCTCGGCATCGAGCTCGAGGTCGAGAAGTCGAGCGAGGGCTCCTACGAGGCCGAGACGTACACCCTTCCGCCGGAGAACTTCTACCTGCCGGCGATCGAGTTCTCCGACACCGAGCTCGGCGGCCTGCGCACCGCGCTGACGCTGCTCGACGGCGAGTTCGCCTACGCCGAGCCGCTGCGCCTTGCGCTGCAGCAGCTCTCCTGGGGCAAGCCGTCGCCGCTGTCCGACGCCGGCCAGCAGACCGTGCGGATGGCGATGACCGCCGACTCCGGCGGCCGCGAGCTCTCCCAGCGGCTGTCGAAGATCGAGACCGCGATCTTCCGCCGCAAGACGATCGTCTTCGACTACTACACGCTCGGTCGGGACTCCGAGGAGCGGCGCAAGGTCGACCCCTACCACCTGCTCTTCCAGGGCGGCCAGTTCTATCTCGTCGGCCACTCGCACGAGCGCGACGACATCCGCGTCTTCCGGCTCTCGCGGATCCGCGGCAAGGTCGGCTACGCGTCGAAGGCCGAGCACGACTTCCAGCGCCCCGAGGACTTCGACCCGCGCGAGTACGCCAACCGCGCCGACTGGCAGCTCGGCGAGCAGCAGGGCGTCGCGCGGATCTGGCTG
>DATABO010000076.1:0-3480 GCA_036259535.1 Thermoleophilaceae bacterium | reverse complement strand
ACCGCGGAGGCTAACGCTCCGCGCACGTGGAAGATCCGTTGGAAGGTCGTGACGACCGTCAGCGCGGCGAGCAGGTAGATCGCCGGCGCGAGCAGCTCGAAGTCGCCGAGGCCCGCTCCCTTGGCGAACAGCAGGCCGGCCGAGATGATCACCACGCGCACAGCGCGGTTCGCCAGGCCGACCTTGCACTCGACGCCGAGCGCCTCGGCGCGGGCGCGCGTGTAGGAGACCATCAGCGAGAACAGGACGGCGACCACGACGGCGCCGACGGCCAGCTCGTCGCCGCGCGACGCGAAGTAGGCGGCGACGGCCGTCAGCACGATCCCCTCCTCGACCCGGTCGAGCGTCGAGTCGAGGAATGCTCCGAAGGGCGTCCCCTTGCCCGACATTCGCGAGTAGCGCCCGTCGAGCGTGTCCATCACCGAGCCGAGGACGAAGGCGATCCCGGCGAGGAAGAAGTAGCGCTGCGTGACCAGCACCGCGGCGATGACGTTGCCGAGCAGGCCCGTCATCGAAATCGCGTTCGGTGTCAGGCGGGACTCGATCAGCCGATTGCGCGCCAGAGCGCGCATCTCGGAGACCGCCACTAGGCCACCGCTCGGGCGCGCTTGCCGTGCCAGGCCCAGACGTCGGGGCGTGCGCGGCCGAGTGCGTAGGAGGCGCCCCAGGCGGAGATCGCTGCGACCAGCGCGCCGAGCGCCGCGTCGAGCCAGAAGTGGTTGGCGGTGACGACGACGACGAACGTGACGACGGCCGGGTAGAGCGCCCAGAGCACCTTCGCGAAGCGGTTCTGGACGATGCGCATCGCCGGGATGCCGATCATCAGCGCGAACGCGACGTGCATCGAGGGGACGGCCGCGAACGGGTTGTAGAGAACGTTGGCGCTCGCCTCCGCCTGCGGTCCGACGAATGCGGAGACCGTGTCGGTGAATCCCCACTCCGGCATGTAGCGCGGCGGCGCGGTCGGGAACGCCATGTAGCCGACGAGCGCCAGCCCCATCGCGATCATGAACATGTTGCGCACGTAGTAGTAGGACTGGTTGCGGAAGATGTAGAGCCAGATCAGGAACGTCGTCGTGATCGTGAAGTGCGAGTTGACGTACATCCAGTTCGCGCCTGTGACAACCCACTCCTGACCGAGCGCCCAGGCCTGGAGGCCGGGCTCGAAGAAGAGACCGAGGGTGCGCTCGACGTCGACGAGCGTGCGCGCGTTCTCGAACGCCAGCGTCGCCTGGCCGTCGACCAGCCCGCGAACGATCCGGTAGATGTAATAGGCGCCCGCGAACAGCGCGAGCTGGCGCAGCGCGTCGACCCAGCCCTGCGGCAGCCAGCGGCTGCTGACCCGCCAGGCGCGCCGGAACTGCAGCGTGAAGTCGTCGTATACCTGGCGCACGATCAGGGCAGGGTACCGCGCTCAGTCGCTGTTGCAGCGTTGGCCGCGCTGGAAGATCCGCTCGGGCGAGAAGCGTGTTACCAGCGGCAGGAACCCGGGCTTCTCGGCGGTCACGCGCGTCCACTCCCCGGCCCGCTCGACGCAGCCTCCCTTGGCGAGCCAGTAAGGCGTCCAGCGCACGCGGACAACGGCGCTGCCCGGCCGGCGCACGCGCAGCAGCACGCGGTCGGATCCGAGCTGCTCGAGTGCGATGTTGGCGTCGCCCTCGGGGATCACGAACGGCGCCGGCAGCGTGACCTCGTAGATCCGCCAGTGGTCGAACTGCTTGCGCAACCGCAGGTACGGCAGCCCGCTCTCGATTAGCGCGCGCTCGCGGTAGGAACTGGCGTCGGGCTTGGCGTCGGGCAGCGCGACGAAGCGGACGGCGTTCTCGGACAGCCAGCTCGCGTAGGTCAGCTCGTTGATCCGGTCGCCGTAGAAGATCGGGTGGCGACCGGTGTCGAGCTGACGCAGCCAGCCACGCGCGAGCGGCGCCTCGGAGGCGACCTCGGCCCCCTCCCAGTGGCCGAAGGTGAACGGGATCTCGACGCGCCACTGGCCTGGCTCGAGCGCCAGGTACTCGCGCAGCGGGTCGAAGTAGGACGCCTTGGCGACCGGGTCGTCGATCGCCTTGTAGATGTCGCGCACGGCCGGCGACCACTGCCAGAAGGCAAGGGCGCCGAGCAGCGCGATCATCGGCATCATCGGGCGGCGACCGAGGCGCGGCCAGAGCGCGCAGGCAAGCAGCGGCCCGCCGACCAGCGCGCCGATCCGCACGGCGTTGCCGCCCATCGCGGTGTGCAGGACGAGCGCGAGCGTGGCGCCGACGCCGTAGAGCGCGGCGGTCCAGCGCAGCGTCCCCTCGGCGCGCGGCAGGAGCAGCACGCAGACGACCGCGAATAGTGGGATCGGTAGGTAGGAGGAGAACGGGAACGGCGCCCAGCCGCCCTCGGGGAAGGCGATCGTCAGCAGGACCGGCGGCACGAACGCCGCCGCGGCAAGCGCGATTCCGTCGCGACGAGCGGCGGCGCGCCGCGCGCGTGCGCCGGCGGCGTCGGTGTCACCGGCACTGCGCTTGGCGCCGCGCCAGTTCGCGAGCGCGTGGCCGACGCCGCCCATCGCGAGGAAGAGCCCCGCGACCGGGCTCGAGATCGCGCTCAGCACGGCGAGCAGCGGCGCGAGCACGCGGCGGTGGCGCTGGGTCGCGAGCACGGCCGCCGTCCCGAACGCGACGCCGAGCGCGAACGGCAGCCGGTTGGTGAACAGCAGCGTCGCCGAGCCGATGCCGAACCAGATCGTGCCGAGCCGCGCGGCCAGCGCGCCGTAGACGTTGCGCATCAGCTCGGTGAAGCAGGCCGTCGCCGCGACCGCCGAGAACGCGCCCATCAGTTGGGGTCCGAGTAGCCAGCCGAGCGGGGGCGACAAGACGGAGTAGGCCGGCGTGTGATGGCCGCCGTACCACTGCCCGTTCCAGACCGTGAACCCCTCGCGGCCGAACAGCTCGGAGCGGAAGATGTGCGCCGCGAGGTCGGGCGAGCGCGGCTTGAAGTAGAGGTAGATCGCCGCCAGCAGGGCGGAGATCAGCGTCGGCGCGATCCGCCACCAGTCGATTCGGCGGAGCCGCGGCACGCGGGTAGGCTAGCTCCCGGATGGCTATCTCTGGCGCGGAGGCGCTGAGCGACGAGGACGCCCGCATCCTCGCGCTCGAGCAGGGCCCGGTGCGCGGGCACACCTGCAAGGTGGCGATCGTCGACGGCCGGATCGACATGACGGGGCTGCGCGAACGTGTCGACCGGCGCCTCGGCCGCGAGCGGCTGCTCTCGCTGCGGCTGGCCGACGGCGACCCGCCGTGCTGGGAGCCGGATCCGGCGTTCGACGTCGCCCGACACGTTCGCGACGCCGGCGCGGTTGCAGAGGACGACCTACACGAGCTGGTCGGCCGCCTGATGGCCGAGCGCCTGCCGCGCGACCGCCCGCTGTGGGCGCTCGACGCCGTGCGCGTCGGCGGTCGTCGCAGCGCGCTGGTCTGGCGGATCCACCACGCCCTC
>DATABO010000075.1:0-34528 GCA_036259535.1 Thermoleophilaceae bacterium | reverse complement strand
CTCCGGCTGAGCCGAAATGCTCAGCCGGAGCGCACGGCCGACGATTCAGCCGATCTCGGCCAGCGCCGGCTCGGCCGTATGGGCGCCCTCCGGATCGCCGCCTCCCCCGTGGGCGGCGGCCATCTCGGCCGGCGACGGATCGCGCAACACGCTGACGGCCGCCGCGAACGCGACGGCGACTAGCGCCGCTCCGACCACGTAGGCGAGGTGGAAGCCTGAGTTCAGCGCCGAGATCGCCGACTCGCCGTCCGCGAGCAGGCCATCGGTGCGGTCGGCGGCGAGCGTGGCGAGCACGGCGAGGCCGATCGCGCCGCCGACCTGGACCGTCGTGTTGATCAGGCCCGAGGCGAGCCCCGAGTCCTGCGGCTGGACGCCGGACATCGAGAGCATCATCAGCGACGGGAAGCCCATGCCGGCGCCGAGGCCGATGAAGAGGACCGGCGGGACGACGTCGAGCAGGTAGCTGCCGTCGACCGGCGTGCGGGCGAACAGCAGCAGCCCGAGCGCGAAGAACGTCAGGCTGGCGACGAGCGTCGACTTCGGCCCGAAGCGCATGATCAGCTTCTCCGAGTAGCGCAGCGACATCGTCCCCATGATCACCGTCGACGGCAGGAACGCCAGGCCGACCTCGAGCGGGTCGTAGCCGAGCACCTGCTGCAGGTAGAGCGCGCCGAGGAAGAACATCGAGAACATTCCCGCGACCAGGAAGACCATGACCAGGTTCGCGCCGACCACGTTGCGCGACTCGAACAGCCGCAGCGGCATCAGCGGGTGCTCGAGGCGCGACTGGCGGAAGACGAAGGCGGTAACCAGCGCCAGGCCGACGGCGCCGAGGCCGAGCACGCGGCCGGAGACCCAGCCGTCCTCGCTGACGCCCAGGATCGCGTAGACGGCCAGCATCACGCCAGCGGTCAGCATGACGGCGCCGGGGATGTCGGCGCCCTGCTCGAAGCCGATTCCCTCGTCGCGCGCCACCAGCTTCAGCGCGAAGTAGGCGGTCGCGATTCCGACCGGGATGTTGATGAAGAAGATCCAGTGCCACGAGATCAGGTCGGTCAAAACCCCGCCGGCGAGCAGGCCGATCGAGCCGCCCGCCGATGCGACGAAGCCGTAGACGCCGATCGCCTTGGCCTGCTCGCGCGGCTCGGGGAACATCGTCACGATCATCCCGAGCACTACCGCGGAGGTGGCGGCGCCGCCGGCGCCCTGGAGGAAGCGCGCGGCGATCAGCATCTCCTGGTTCTGGGCGAGTGCGCAGAGCGCGGAGGCGAGCGTGAAGACGCCTAGGCCGATCATGAAGATCTTGCGCTGGCCGATCAGGTCGCCCAGGCGGCCGGCGAACAGCAGCAGGCCGCCGAACGGGATCAGGTAGGCGTTGACGACCCAGGCGAGGTTGCTCTGGGAGAAGTCGAGGTCGTCCTGGATCGAGGGCAGCGCGACGTTCACGATCGTCGCGTCCAGCACGATCATCAGCGCGCCCGCGCAGAGCACGTAGAGCGCCAGCCAGCGGCTGCGATCGTCGGTGGTCTTCTCGGCTGCTGCAGTCACGTCGCGATCCTCTCGTCGTCGGGTTTTCGGGGTTCTATCACATCTTCCGACTGGATGGTTGGAAAATCCAACTAACTGGACGAAATTCCCAACAGCAGCTAGACTGAGCGGCATGGGAAAGCGCAGCTACGGCGAGGCCTGTGGCATTCCCCGAGCGCTCGACCGGATCGGCGAGCGTTGGGCCCTGATGGTCGTGCGGGAGCTGCTGCTCGGTCCGAAGCGCTTCACCGACCTCCGCGAAGGGCTTCCCCACATGAGCTCCGACGTACTGGCCCAGCGCCTGCGCGAGCTCGAGGAGAACGCGATCGTCGAGCGGCGGATCCTACCGCCGCCGGCAGCCTCGAAGGTCTACGAGCTGACCGAGTGGGGCCGCGAGCTCGAGTCGGTCCTGATCGCGCTCGGCCGCTGGGGCGCCCGCGCCCCGCTGACACCGGACTGCGCTGAGATGAGCCTCGACTCGCACATCGTGTCGCTGCAGACCCTGTTCGACCCGGCGCTCGCGGGCGACTTCTCCCCCGTGGTCGAGTTGCGCCTCGGCGAGCACGTATTCCACGTCCGGCCGCTCGGCGGGCGCCTCGAGGCCGGCCGCGGACCGGCTGCCGCGCCCGACATCGTCATCGCGACGGACCCCTGCACCCTGCTTGCCCTCACCCATCGCGAGACCGAGCTGACCGACGCGATCGCCGCCGGCGACGCCACCGTCAGCGGCGACAAGCGCGTCGCCCGCCGCTTCCTGCGCCTGTTTCCGCTGCCGGAGCCCGCGCAGTGCGCGAGCCCCGGCGCCGATCCGGTCGCCGCCGCCTAGCTAGGCCGCGGAGTTGGCCTTGGCCTTCTCGCGTATGCGGGCCTCCTGCTCGCGCAGCTCGGGAGTGAACGCCTCGCCGAAGTCGTCGTCCTCGGCGAGCTGCCTTACCTCGAGCTCGAACCCGCCTGGGACGTTTCCGAACGGCGCCTTGCGGATCCACTCGATCGCCTCCTCGCGCGAGTCGACCTTGAGAATCCAGTACCCGGCGATTAGCTCCTTGGCCTCGGTGAACGGGCCGTCGGTCACCGAGGTCTGGCCGTCCTCGAAGCGCACCTTGAGGCCCTTGGTGCTCGGCAGCAGGCCCTCGCCGCTGAGCAGGATGCCGGCGTCGGCGAGCTGCTCGTTGTAGCGGGCCATCGTGGCGAACATCTCGGTCATCTGCTCAGGCGGCATCTCCATCTGCTCGGTCTGCGGGTCGTTCTTGACGATCACCATGTAGCGCATCGGGAAGCTCCTTCGTGGTCGGGGGAATTCGCTCTTACCCTCAGGACGAACAGGCGTGCGCTGAATCGACATGGAGGACGGATCTGTCCGGGAACAGGTCCGCCGCGAGCGCCCATGGCCCGTCGGCCGAGGCCGCATACTCTTGCGCGCCATGCCCCCTTCCCGAGCTTCCGTCCTGCGCCGGCGTGCGGTAGCCCTGGCCGCGTTGGCGGTGCTGGCGGGCGCGGTCGGGATCGAGCTCCGCGCGAACGATGACGGTCCCGCTCTCGGGGGACGCGGCGACGCGAGCAGGCCCCTGCCGCCCCCGCTCCCCCTGCCGGATGCCGTCGGCCAGCTGCTCGTCATGGCCTTCGATGGGACTGCGCCGCCCGACTACGTCCGCCGTCGCCTGCGCGCCGGCGAGGGCGCCGGGGTGATCCTGTTCGGCGGCAACGTCGCCGACGCCGCGCAGCTGAGGCGCCTGACGCGAGCGATCCAGCGCGCCGCCCGTGGCGGAGCTCTGATCGCCACCGATCAAGAGGGCGGGGAGATCCGCAACGTCCCGTTCGCGGGGCCGGCCGAGCCGCAGAGCGCGACCGCGACGCCCGCGGCAGCTCGTGCCGCGGCGATCGAGGCGGCGCGCGGGCTGCGCGCCGGCGGCGTCAACGTCAACCTCGCGCCGGTCGTCGACGTCGACCCGCCGAGCGGCGGCGGAGCCTTGCCGGGGCGCCTCTATCCCGGCGGCCCGCAGACGGTCGCCGCCCTGGCGAGAGCGGCCGTCGAGGCGCACGACCGCGAGGGCGTCGCAGCGACCGTCAAGCACTTCCCCGGCCTCGGCCGAGCCACCGTCAACACCGACGACGGCTCGGCCACAGTCGAGGCGCCGCGGGCCGACCTCGACGCCGCCGACCTCGAGCCTTACCGGACCGCCGTCGCCGCCAACGCCCCGCTCGTGATGGCGGGCCACGCCCTCTACCCCGCCTTCGACGGCGAGAACATCGCCTCCCAGTCCCCCACGCTGCTCCAGAACGTCCTGCGCGACGAGCTCGGCTTCCGCGGCGTCGTGGTCACCGACTCGATCGAGGCGCAGGCGGTGCTCGACCGCTCCGACGTCGCCACCGCAGCCGTCCGCTCGGTCGCCGCCGGCGCCGACATCGTGCTGATGACCGGCTCGGGGAGCTGGAATCTCGTCTATCCGCGCCTGCTGCGCACCGCGCGCCGGTCGCCCGCCTTTCGCGCGCGCGTGCGCCAGAGCGCCAGGCGCGTGCTGGCGCTCAAGCGGCGCCTCGGGCTGCGCGCCGACCGCTAGGTGACCCTGTTGTCCCGCCTCCCGACGACCATGCGATAGGCCAGCAGGAGCAGCAGCGAGCCCGCGATCGCTATCAGCCAGGTGCCGATGTCGAAGAACTCGTCGAGGTCGCCGACGTCGAGCGCGCTGGCGATCAGGCCGCCGACGATCGCGCCCGCGATGCCGATCAGGATGGTCACGAAGATGCCGCCGGGGTCGTCGCCGGGCAGGATCGCCTTGGCGATCGCTCCGGCCAGCAGGCCCAGGACGATCCAACCGAGAATGCCCATCTCGCTCCTCCTGCGTCGTCGTGGTCGCGGTAGGCGTACCCATCCGGAGTGGCCCCTACTCCGACGCCTCCTGGCGCGCCAGCTCGAGGGCGCACTTGCGCGTGTCGTCGTAGTGGCGCTGCTGGATCGGCTGCGCCCAGCCCACCAGCTCCCGCAGCCGCTGGTCGCCGGCCTGCTCGGACATGGCGCCGACGATCTCGACGTGCCCGAGCTCCCCCGCCTCGGCCATGATCATGAACTCGAGGCCGTCGAGCGCATCGGCGTCGTCTCCGAGGTAGTCGTCGCGCATCTGCGACGCCTCCTGCTTGGTCTCGCGCGCCTTCTCCTCGACCGCGGTCTTCTTGCCGTCGAGCTCGGCGGCGATCGCCTCGCAGCGCTCCTGCGTCTCACGGGCCTCGTCGCGCATCCGCTCGAGCGTCTCGACCACCTGCTCGTCGTCGCACAGCTTCAACACCTTCGAGACGGTGTCCTGCGAAGCCTGGGCCAGCCCCAGCACCTCGGCCAGCTTCTCGTCGATCGGGGTCAGCTCCGCCATCTCGTTGCCTCCTGAAGTCGATTGCCTGGCCGGGTTGCTACCCCCGACGGCCGACGGCCAATCGACCGCAAGCCGGGTCCCGGGCAGCAGCGCTTCTGTTTGCTCGTACATGCCAGAGGGAAGGGAAGCGGCATGGGGGCGAGACGGCAGACGGCCCTTCTGGCTCTCGGGCTCGGGCTCGCGTTGACGGGCTGTGGGGCGACCGACTCGAACGGCGCGACCGACGCGGCCGAGCGGCTGTACGCCGCGCATGCCGAGGAGGACGGCGCGGCCGCGTGCGCCGCGCTGAGCGACGACACGCGCGAGCAGCTCGTCAAGGACGAGCAGGAGCCGTGCCCGGAGGCGGTGCTCGGACTGAAGCTCTCCGGCACGCGCGCGATCGCCGAGGAGGCCTACATCACCGAGGCGAAGGTCGAGACCGACGGAGGCGACAGCGTCTTCCTCGAGGAGACCGGCGACGGCTGGCTGGTCACGGCGGCCGGTTGCCGCCCGGCGCCCGGTCGCGAGTCGCCCTACGACTGCGAGGTCGAGTCCTGATGCGCGCGATGTTCTGGACCTACACGGCGATAATCGCGGTCGGGCTGGCGCTCTACATCGCGATCGGGCTGATCGGTCAGTGATGCGCTTCTTCCGTGACAACAGCCTGTCGATCTTCTTCCTGTCGATCTTCCTGGTCGCGCTCGCGCTGCAGTCGCTCGCCGGCTGGCAGGACTTCAACAACAGCCAGCTGCGCCACGACGGCGAGGCGATCGGCTACGGCCGCTTCCTGCTCTCGTCGGAGTTCGGCGTCGCGATGCTCGAGAACTGGCAGTCCGAGTACCTCCAGTTCGCGCTCTACATCACCGCAACGGTCTGGTTCCTGCAGCGCGGCTCGCCGGAGTCCAAGGAGCTCGACCAGGCCGGCGGCGAGTCCGACGAGGAGCAGAAGATCGGCCGTCACGCCGACGAGGACTCGCCGCTGTGGGCGCGGGTCGGCGGGGTGCGCACGCGCGTCTTCTCGAACTCGCTGCTGATCGTGATGGGCGCGATCTGGCTGCTCTCGTGGCTCGGACAGTCGATCACCGGGCGCGTCGCCTACAACGAGGAGCGGCTCGAGCACCATCAGAGCGGGCTCGACTACTGGCAGTACATAGGCAGTGCGGACTTCTGGGAGCGGACCTTCCAGAACTGGCAGTCGGAGTTCCTCGCCGTCGGCTCGATGGCGATCCTGGCGGTCTACCTGCGCCAGCGCGGCTCGCCCGAGTCCAAGCCCGTCGGCGAGGCGCACGGGCACACCGGCGTGACCGGCTAGCGAGGGCTGGCGACGACGGTCGGGACGCCGCGGCCGCGAAGCTCGATCGGCTCGCCGAGCTGCCAGCGCGACGACTCGTCGCCATTGGCGCGGTCGATGGTGGCGCTCGACGCGAGCACCCGTGACGGACGCGCCTTCGCGAGCTCGCTGAGGCGTGCCGCCTCGTTGACCGGGTCGCCGATCACCGTGTACTCGAAGCGCTGCTCCGCGCCGATGTGGCCGGCCACCGCAGTGCCTGACGCCACCCCGATCCCGGCCGCCAGCTCGGCGACCCGCTCGCGCAGCCGCGCGTCGATCTCGCGGGCGGCGCGCAGCGCGCGTCCCTCGGCATCGTCGAGTCGCCCGGGCGCGCCGAAGATCGCCAGGGCGGCGTCACCCTCGAACTTGTTGATCCAGCCGCCGTTGTGCTCGACGGCCTCCACCACCTCGCCGAAGAAGCGGTTGAGCAAGTTCACGACCTCGCGCGGCGGGCGCGTCGCCGCGAGCTGCGTCGAGCCGACGACGTCGACGAACAGCACGGCGACCTCGCACTCCACACCGCCGAGGTCGACCTCGGCGGCCGCCAGCGCCTGCTGGGCGACCTCGCGGCCGACCTGGCGGCCGAACAGGTCGCGGATGCGCTCGCGCTCGCGCAGGCCGCCGACCATCTCGTTGAAGCCCGCCTGCAGCAGGCCGATCTCGGTGCTGTCCCAGACGCCAAGCCGCACGTCGAAGTCGCCTTGCTGAACCTTCGCCAGTCCGCGCCGAATCGAGCCGATCGGATGGACGGTCGCGTAGGCCGCGAGCAGCGACGCGATGGCCCCGAAGACCAAGGCGATCCCGCTCAGCGTCACGGCCGTGACGGCGAGCGTGCTCTCGTCGATCTCGACTGAGGTGAGCGCGACGATCCCGACGAGGGCGAGGCCGACGATCGGCGCGCCCGTCCCGAGCGCCCAGGCGAGCAGCCAGCGCGCCGTGACCCCCGGAACGCCGCGTCGGTCTGGCGCGCCCGTGGCGAGCGCGCGCGAGGCGACCGGGCGCAGCGCGAGCTCGGTGAGCAGGTAGGCGACCGAGGAGGTCGTCAGCCCCCCGAGCGCGACGGTCAGCCCGACTCCCAGCGCCAGCAGCACCGAGAAGACCGAGTTCAGCGCCGTGAAGCAGACCACCGCGGCGCCCCACAACACCGCCTCGACGGCGACGACCCGCAGCGGCGCGCGCAGCACGCGCAGCTGCTCGGCTGGAGTCGGCTGACGGTCCTCCTCGAGCCAGCCGCGGATCCCGTCGCGGCCGCCCTCGACCAGCCGCAGCCCCCAGCGAACGCCGATCGCCATCGCGACCGTCAGGTATGCGAGCGCGAGCCCGAGGTTCGACCAGTGCACCTCCGGGTCGTCGACGCCGTCGGGCTTCGGCAGGACAAACAGCGCGAAGCAGATGACGACCGCGGCGCCCACGCCGTTGGCCAGCACGATCGCGCTCGCGGTCAGCCAACGCACCCGCTGGCCCAGCTTGCGCCCGGGAGTCGTCGGATCGCCGACCAGCCACGAGTGGTTGACCAGGCGGTCGAGCATCGGCGTGACGAGCGGCGCGGCCATCCCCTCTCAAGTAGTACCCGGTGTCAGGCCGCGGGAGGTTGCCGACCTGTGTGTGCGACGCTGGGCGACCGGGTAGCGGTGACGTTGCGAAGCTGCCCTGACGAATGCGAGAGGAGCGACGATGAGGTGGAGTCGACTGGCCCAGACGGCCAAGAAGACGCTCGACAGCCGTGGCGGTACCGACGGCCTGAAGCGCGACGCCGAGCAGCTGCGCGAGATCGCGCGCGGCCAGGGCTCGGCCAAGGACAAGGCCCGCCGAGCGGCCGAGGCGCTGAAGCAGCCGACCGGCCATCGGGGGTCGAGCGAGCGCCCGCCGCGCGACGCCGGCGGCCTCTAGCCGCCGGCGGCAACTAGTAGTCGACGAAGCATCCTCAGGTCGACAGCACCGAAGATGCTTCGCGCGCGACGGGGCGTGGCCGAGTGGCAAGCCATACGGTTCGCCGCATGACGACTCTCGACGCGGACGTGATCGTGGTGGGCGCCGGGCTTGCCGGGCTGGTGGCGACGGCCGAGCTGGCCGACGCAGGGCGCAAGGTGCTGCTGCTCGACCAGGAGAACGAGGCGAACCTGGGCGGGCAGGCCTTCTGGTCGCTCGGCGGGCTGATGTTCGTCGACAGCCCGGAGCAGCGGCGCTGCCGCGTCAAGGACTCCTACGACCTCGCGCTGCAGGACTGGCTGGGGACCGCGGCGTTCGACCGGCCCGAGGACGAGTGGCCGCGCAAGTGGGCCGAGGCCTACGTGGGGTTCTGCGCCGGCGAGAAGCGGGCGTGGCTGCACGCGCAGGGGATGCGCTGGATCCCCAACCCGGGCTGGCCCGAGCGCGGCGGCTACCACGCCGACGGGCATGGCAACTCGGTGCCGCGCTTCCACGTCACCTGGGGCACCGGCCCGGGCGTCGTCGCGCCGTTCGAGCGGCGCGTCCGCGAGGCGGTCGCGAAGGGCCTCGTGCGGCTGCGCTTCCGCCACC
This sequence comes from Thermoleophilaceae bacterium, assembly GCA_036259535.1. GTDB lineage: Bacteria > Actinomycetota > Thermoleophilia > Solirubrobacterales > Thermoleophilaceae > JAAYBF01. The sequence goes on along the minus strand of DATABO010000075.1, from coordinate 25,810 downwards.
GCGTCGACGAGCTGTCGACCACCGACGGCGTGGTCGACGGCGTGCGCGGAACGCTGCTGGCGCCGAGCGCGACGGCGCGCGGCGTCGCGTCGAACCGCAACGCGGCCGGCGAGTTCGAGCTCCAGGCCCAGGCGGTGATCGTCACCACCGGCGGCATCGGCGGCAACCACGACCTCGTGCGCGAGAAGTGGCCGCGCGACCGCCTCGGCGAGCCGCCCGCGCGCATGATCTCGGGCGTCCCGGCCCACGTCGACGGCCGGATGCTCGCGATCGCGCGCGCAGCGGGCGCCAGCGAGATCAACGCCGACCGCATGTGGCACTACGTCGAGGGGATCCACAACTGGGACCCGATCTGGCCCAAGCACGCGATCCGGATCATCCCCGGGCCGTCGTCGCTGTGGTTCGACGCGCGCGGGAAGCGGCTGCCCGGCCCGCTCTACCCGGGCTACGACACGCTCGGCACGCTGCATCACATCCAGCGCACCGGCCACGACTACACCTGGTTCGTCCTCACCCAGAAGATCATCGAGAAGGAGTTCGCGCTCTCGGGCTCGGAGCAGAACCCCGACACGACGTCGAAGAGCGTGCGCGCGGTGCTCAAGGAGCGGCTCGGCCACGGGCCGCCGACGCCGGTGCAGGCGTTCATGGACCACGGCAAGGACTTCATCGTCGAGCGCGACCTGGGGACGCTGGTGCGGCGGATGAACGAGCTCTCCGGTGACGACCTGATCGACCTCGCCGACCTCGAGAGCCAGATCGCGGCGCGCGACCGCGAGATCGCCAACCCCTATGCCAAGGACGGGCAGGTGACCGCGATCCACGGCGCCCGCGCCTACTTCGCCGACAAGGTGACGCGCGTCGCGGCCCCGCACCGGATCCTCGACCGCGACGCCGGGCCGCTGATCGCGGTGCGGCTGTCGATCCTCACGCGCAAGTCGCTCGGCGGCCTGCAGACCGACCTCGACTCCCGTGCCCTGCGTCCCGATACCCCCTCCGGGGGCACAGGCGGCGAGCCGCTGCCGGGCCTCTATGCGGCGGGCGAGGTCGCCGGCTTCGGCGGGGGCGGCGTGCACGGCTACCGCTCGCTCGAGGGCACCTTCCTCGGCGGCTGCCTCTTCTCGGGACGGACCGCCGGGCGCGCGGCAGCGGCCGCAACGGCCTGATCGAAGGCGTGCCAGCCGGCGCCGGCTAGGGTCAGCCTGGCCATGGACAGCCCGCTGCTATCCGAGATCCTGCTGCCCGTCGCGATCGCGACGATCATGGGAAGCCTCGGGCTGGCGCTCACGCCGGCCGACTTCAGGCGCGTGCTGGTCGCACCGCGCGGGGTGGCGATCGGGATGCTGAACCTCGCGCTGATCTCGCCGCTGCTCGCGTTCGCGATGGCGGAGCTGTTCGACCTGCCGGCCGAGCTGGCCGTCGGGCTGGTGCTGCTCGGCGCCTCGCCCGGCGGGATGATGGCCAACATGCTCACCCACCTCGGGCGCGGCGACACGGCGCTCTCGGTGACGATGACCGCGATCAGCAGCATCGCGTCCGTGGTGACGGTGCCGCTCTTCCTCGGGCTGGCGACCGAGCACTTCGGCGCCGGCGACCTCGGCGACGCGTCGATGCCCGGGGTCGTAGCGTTGGTCTTCGCGATCACGATCGTCCCGGTCGCGATCGGGATGACGCTGCGCCAGCGCTGGCCGGAGCGCGTGCTGGAGATCTACCCGCGTGTGCGCGCAGTGTCGCTGAGCCTGTTCGGGATCGTCGTGCTCGGCGCGATCGCCAGCGAGTACGACACCGTCGCCGAGAACGTCGAGGCGGTCGCGGGCGCGGCCTTCGCGCTCAACGTCGCCGCGATGACCGTCAGCTTCCTGATGTCGAAGGTCGCCCGCCTCGACAGCCGTCAGTCGACGGCGATCGCGCTCGAGCTCGGCGTCCACAACTCGACGCTGGCGATCGCCGTCGGCGCGTCGCTCGCCTCGGACCTGACGATCCCCGCCGCCGTGTACAGCTCGTTCATGCTCTTCACCGGCGGCGCCTTCGCCTGGGCGATGAGCCGACGCAACGCGGAGGTCCTGGCGCTGGAGCCGGACCCGGTCGCGCCGGCGGGCTAGCGCCTCGCGGGCCGTTGCCATGCTGAGGGCGTGGACGATGGGGACTTCACGGCGCACCGCCTCGGATTCGCCGTCAAGGTGCTCGGCGACGGTGGCATGCCGTCGCACGACACGCGCCGCTGGAGCTCCGGCCCGCACCTGCGTCACTCGCTCGAGCGGCTGCGCGCGATCCTCGAGCACCTCGAGCGCCACGACATCCGGATGTATCGGCTGCCGACAGCGCTTGCGCCGTATGCGAGCCATCCCCAGCTGACGCAGTTCCACGGGCAGGTCGAGGAATGCGCGGCCGAGCTCGCGGAGGTCGGGCGGATCGTGCGCGAGCGCGACATCAGGCTGTCGTCGCACCCCGGCCAGTACACGGTGCTGAACTCCGAGCGGCCGGAGGTGCGCGATGCCGCCGTCGCGGAGCTCGAGGTCCAGGCCGCGCTGTTCGACGCGATGGCGCTTGGCCCCGAGGCGGTCGTAGTGCTGCACGTCGGCGGGGCGACCGGGGGCATCGCCGCCGCGCTCGACCGCTTCGTCGCCGGGCTCGAGCGGCTCTCCGAGCGTGCCCGCCGACGACTCGCGATCGAGAACGACGACCGCTCGTTCGCGCTCGTGGACGTCCTGTCGCTCTCCGAGCGCACCGGCCTGCGCGTCGTCTGGGACGTGCTGCACCACCGCTGCCACGACCCCGCGCGGATGTCCAACCGCGACGCGCTCGCCGCCGCACTGGCCACCTGGGACGCGGGCGCTGTGCCGAAGATCCACTACTCCTCCCCGCGCCTCGACGTCGAGCAGCGCCACGTGCGCAGCGGCCGGCGCGTCGAGCGACGGCTGGTGCTGCCGCAGCTGCGGGCCCATGCCGACCTGATCGACCCGATCGGCTTCGAGCAGTTCATTCGCGACGCGCCGCGCAGCCGCGATTTCGACGTGATGCTCGAGGCCAAGGCCAAGGACGTGGCGCTGCTGCGATTGCGCGACCAACTCGCCGAGCGAGGCCTTGCAAGCGCTCGCGGTCGACTCCACGTACCGATTCTCTGACGTTTCTACGCTCTAGGAGCGGCAAAGCGCCTAGGTATGCCTACTGGCCGTCTGTATTAGACGGATATACCTGTGGCGAAATAGCAGAAGTGACCCCACTCTGATTCCGCCTGACCAATACGACAGGGGAGTTTGAAGTGAGCGGAAGGACTCGAGCAACGATCTTGGCGGCTATGGCCGCAACAGTGATGGCGCTGTCTGCGGCGCCCGCGGCGAACGCCGGCCTGCTGGTTGCATCGGCGCCGAATTGCGAGGAGCAGACGCTCGAGCGTCCGTTCGCGCGCTGGCTCGACCCGCTCAGCTACCACCTGATCCCCGACGGCGGCTTCGAGCAGGGCGCAGCCGGCTGGAGCCTCTCGAAGGCACGGGTCGTCGACGGCAACGAGCCCTTCTACGTCCACGGCGCCGGCGAGCGCAAGTCGCTGTCGCTGCCGCCGGGCAGCGTCGCGACCAGCCCGGTGATGTGCGCGGGAGTCGACAAGCCCGTCATGCGCTTCTTCGCCAAGAGCTCCGGTGGCCTGCTGTCGCTGTCGACGCTGATCGTCGAGGTCCTGTTCGAGACCAGCAGCGGCCAGGTGCGCGCGCTGCCGGTCGGCGTGGTCCTGCCGACGACCAGGTGGCAACCGACACTGCCGCTGCCAGTGCTGGCCAGCCTGCTGCCGCTGCTGCCCAACGAGCAGACGCCGATCGCGTTCCGCTTCCGCCCCCTGGGGGGCGCAACGTGGACGATCGACGACGTCTACATCGATCCGCTCAAGCGTTAGTTACCGCTATCGCTTCCGGTATCTGCGCACAATATGTGGTTTGAACCGTCGTAGGTAGGGCAGCGTTGGCACCGACCGGCCAACGAAAGAAGGAGTGACATGACTGGTGGAGAGGTGCCCAGAGGCACTGGCGCGACCGGCGCCGGCCGTGGCGATGGCATCCGCCACGCGGCGCGCCGGCTCACGACCGAGACCAAGTCTTTCTTCAAGACGAGCGAGTGGTGGACTTATGTCGTGGTCGTCGTCGCGATCCTGATCGCGGGCAACTCGATCGAGGGCGAGGAGGGCGGCGCGGACTTCTTCGCCGCCGACAAGGTCTGGCTCTACGTCACTCTGCTGACGATCGGCTACATGCTGAGCCGCGGCATCGCGAAGTCCGGCGTGCGCGACCCGTACTGGGCCGAGCGCGGCGACAGCGACGCCGACCACTAGGACTCACCGGGGTCCCGCTCGGTCTGACCGGCCGAGCGGGGTGCCATCCGCGAAGGCATGCTCCGGCGGGCCGGTCCCGGCCGCGGCCATACTTCCCGGCTGCCATGCCCCGAAAGCCGGACCGGCCAGCGATCCTCGTCGCCGCGACGCACAGCGGCGCCGGGAAGACGACGGTCACCGGCATCGTCCTGCGAGCCCTGCGCCGCCGCGGGCTCGAGACGCAGGCCTTCAAGATCGGGCCCGACTTCATCGACTCCGCCTACCACGCCGAGGCGACCGGGCGGGCGGCGATCAACCTCGACGTCTGGATGACCGGGGAGCAGGGCGTGCGCGACAGCTATCGCCGCTGGTCGCGCGATGTCGACGTCTCGGTGATCGAGTCGATGGGCGCCCTCTACGACGGCGCGGACTCCTCCGGCCACGGCAGCGCCGCGCACGTCGCCAAGCTGCTCGGCGTCCCGGTCGTCGTGGTGCTCGACGTCTGGGGCATGACGCGCACCGCCGGGGCGATCCTCGAAGGGCTGCTGGCATTCGACCCGGACGTCGAGATCGCCGGTTGCGTCCTCAACCGCGTCGGCAGCCGAGAGCACGCCGAGATGATCGTCGACGCTCTCCCCGCGCCCCTGCGGCGCCTCCTGGTCGGGACGATCGAGCGCCGTCCCGAGCTCGAGATCCCCGAGCGCCACCTCGGTCTCGTCACCGTGGAGGAGAACGCGGTCGCGTCGGGGGAGCGTGAGCAGGCCAGCTTGGACGCCGGCGCGCTGCTCGACGTCGAGCGGATCGTCGCCATCGCCGGAACGCGTCCGCGCGTCCCGAGGGCCGTCGCGCGATCCGCGCCGCCGCCCGTGGCCCGCCTCGCGATCGCCCGCGATCGGGCGTTCTGCTTCTACTACGAGGAGAACCTCGAGCTGCTGCGCGACGCCGGGTTCGAGCTCGTGCCCTTCGAGCCGACGAGCGATCGGCGTCTCCCCGCCGACGTCCACGCCGTCTACATCGGCGGCGGCTATCCCGAGAGCTTCGCGGCGGAGCTCGCCGCCAACCGGTCGCTCGCCGCCGAGCTGCGCGAACGCGCCGCCGACGGCATGCCGCTCTACGCCGAGTGCGGCGGCCTCCTGTACCTCGCGCGCTCTCTGACCGGCTTCGACGGCGTTCGCCATGAGATGAGCGGCGTGCTGCCCTTGGACGCGGTCATGGAGGCCGACCACCTCACGATTCGCTACGTCGAGGTCCGCACACGTGGCGCATCGCCGCTAGGCGCGGCGGGGACGACCGCTCGCGGCCAGGAGTTCCACCAGTCGCGCATCGTCGAGGAGGGCATCGCGCCGACGCTCTACGACGTGACGACGAGCACCGGTCAGACCTACCGCGGTGGCTACCGCTCGGGAGGAGTCGTGGCGAGCTACGTCCACCTGCACTTCGCCTCGAGCCCCACACTCGTCACGAGCCTCCTGCGATCGGCGCTCTGTTAGGGTCGCCGGCGGCCGGGCTCATATACCCCGGCTGGCACGACGCCAGCGAAGTCCGGTGAGAACCCGGCGCTGTCCCGCAACTGCGATGCCCCTCCGAGGGGATGAGCCAGGTCGCCTGACCCGTGTCGACGGATCGGCCCTCGAAGGAAGGGCGGTTCGCACGGGATCTCCGTCCGAGCTGACTTCCTTCGCCTAACACGCGGAGGTTTCTCATGGGATCCAGCAGAGCAGGCGTGGTTGCCACGGTTGCACTTGCGTTGCTGATCGGCGGCTGTGGCGAGTCCGGCGACGGCCCCGGCGCGTCCGGCGCGGACGCCGACGGCGGTGGCGCGGCATTTCCGGTCACCGTGCGCGACGCCACGCGCAGCGTGACGGTCGAGCGGCGGCCGGAGCGGATCGTGTCGCTCTCGCCGTCGGCCACCGAGACGCTGTTCGCGGTCGGCGCCGGCGAGCAGGTGGTGGCGGTCGACGACGAGTCAGACCACCCGCGCGGCGTGCCGACGACCGACATCTCCGCCTACCAGCCGAACGTCGAGGCGATCGCCGACTACCGGCCGGATCTGGTGGTCCTGCCATCGATCGTCCCGCGCGACGTGATCTCGGGGCTGCGCCGGCTCGGGTTGACCGTGCTCGCCGAGCCGGCGCCCGACGATCTCGCCGACGCCTACCACCAGATGCGCGAGCTCGGACTGGTGAGCGGCCACGCGGCAGCCGGTCGCCGGCTCGCGCGCGGCGTCCGGGCCGAGGTCGAGCGCCTGGTCGCGGCGGCGCCGCGCGGGGAGACCCTGCGCGTCTTCCACGAGCTCGATCCGGACCTCTTCAGCGCGAGCTCGGACACGTTCATCGGCCGCATCTACGAGCGGCTCGGCGTGGCGAACGTCGCCGACGCGGCCGCGCGGCGAGCCGCCAATCCATACCCGCAGCTCTCGTCGGAGGCCGTAGTGTCGGCGAACCCGGATCTCGTCGTGCTGGCCGACGCCCAGTGCTGCGCGCAGACGCCGGCCAAGGTCGCACGGCGACCGGGATGGCATGCGGTCCAGGCCGTGCGCGACGGCGCCGTGGTCGCGATCGACGAGTCGATCGCCTCGCGCTGGGGCCCGCGCATACCGCACTTCGTCGAGCGCGTCGTCGAGGCGATGGAGCTCGCGCGCGAGCCCGCCGGCGGGGACCGTTGAGCGCAGCCGTGACGATCGCGCCGCGGCGCGCGCGGCGCGGCGCGCCACGGCCCGTCGGCGCCGGGCTGTCCTGGCGCTGGCTGGTCGCCGGCATCGCGGCGCTGGTCGCCGCGCTGGCGGCGGGACTTGCGCTCGGGCCCGCGGGGATCCCACCTGGCGCGCTGCTCGGCGAACTGCTCGCACGTCTGTCGCTGCCGAGCCCGCACGGGACGCTGTCGCCGCTCGACAGCGCGGTGCTGTGGGAGCTGCGCGCCCCGCGCGTCGCGCTCGGCGCGCTGGTCGGCGGAACGCTCGCGATCGCCGGCGGCGCCTATCAGGCGGTCTTCCGCAACCCGCTCGCCGACCCCTACCTGCTCGGGGCGGCGGCGGGGGCGGGACTCGGCGCGACGGTCGCGATCGTCTACGCCGGGAGTGTCCCGATCCCGCTCGCTGCCTTCGCCGGCGCCACGGCGGCCGTCGTCGGCGCCTACGCGCTCGGAAGCTCGGTCGGCGGCGGGCGCAACACAGCGACACTGATCCTCGCCGGTGTCGCGACGGCCGCTTTCCTGACCGCGCTCCAGACGCTGGTGCTGCAGCAAGACACCGAGAACGTGCGTGCGATCTACGCCTGGCTGCTCGGGCGCCTTTCGACCTCGGGCTGGAGCGACGTGCTGCTCGTGCTCCCCTACGCTGGGATCAGCGTCGCGGTCGTGCTGGCTCACCGCAGACTGCTCGACGTGCTGCGCGTCGGCGACCAGGAGGCCGCTAGCCTCGGCGTGAACGTCGGGCGCGTGCGGCTGCTGGTGCTCGCCGCCGCGACGCTCGGGACCGCCGCGGCGGTCGCCGTCAGCGGCCTGATCGGCTTCGTCGGGATCGTCGTCCCGCACGCCGTCCGGCTGCTGGCCGGTGCCAGCTACCGCGTCGTGCTTCCGCTGTCGATGCTGTTCGGCGCGGCCTTCCTCGTCCTCGCCGACGTGATCGCGCGCACCGCGCTGTCGCCCGCGGAGCTGCCGATCGGAGTCGTGACGGCCTGCATCGGCGCGCCGTTCTTCGTCGTCGTGCTGCGCACGAGCCGGGCGGCGAGCACGTGATCGCACTCCATGAGGTCGCCGTCGCGCTCGGGGGCCTGACTGTCGTCGAGGGGGTCTCGCTGCGCGTGCCGCGCGGCGGCTGGACCGTGCTGGTCGGGCCCAACGGAGCCGGCAAGACGACGCTGCTGCGCGCCGTGGCCGGCGCCGTCGCGCACGCCGGAGCGATTGCCGTCGCAGGCGCCGATCCGCGCTCGCTCTCGACCCGGGCGCGGGCGCGGCGGCTCGCAGTCGTCTGGCAGAGCCCGCTGCTGCCGCTCGACATGACCGTCCACGAGTATGTCCTGCTGGGCCGGACGGCTCATCTTGGGCCGCTCGGCCGCGCCGGCGCCCGCGACGGCGCGGCCGTCGCCGAGGCGACCGCGCGCCTGGACCTGGACCGGCTCGCGACACGTCCGCTCGGCGCGCTGAGCGGCGGCGAGCGCCAGCGCGCTGTGCTCGCGCGCGCACTGGTCCAGGAGGCTCCGCTGCTGATCCTCGACGAGCCGACGACCGCGCTCGACGTCGGACGTCAGCAGGAGGTCCTGGAGCTGGTCGGCGAGCTGCGCGTCGAGCGCGGCCTGACCGTGCTCGGCGCGATGCACGACCTCACGCTCGCCGGCCAGTACGCCGACCGCCTGGCGCTGCTCGACGGAGGCCGGTTGGTGCGCCACGGGGCGCCCGCCGATGTCCTGACCGAGGCGCTGATCGCACGTCATTACCGCGCGCGGGTGCGGGTCGTCGAGCTCGACGGGGCACCGGTCGTGGTGCCCGCTCGCACGGGGGTCGGGGCGTGACAGCGCTGATGGTCCAGGGCACGTCGAGCTCGGCCGGCAAGAGCCTGATCGCCACCGCGCTCTGCCGCCACTTCGCGCGTCGCGGCGTGCGCGTCGCGCCGTTCAAGGGGCAGAACATGTCCAACAACGCGCGCGTGGTCGCCGGCGGGGAGATCGGGACGGCCCAGTACCTCCAGGCGCTGGCCGCCCGCGCCGAGCCGGACCTGCGCATGAACCCCGTCCTGGTCAAGCCGGAGGCGGACATGCGCAGCCAGGTCGTGGTCGGCGGAGCGGTCGACCACGAGCTGAGCGCACGGCCGTGGCGCGAGCGCGCGCCCGACCTCTGGCCGGCGATCGCAGAGTCGCTCGCGTCGCTGCTCGAGGACTACCAGCTGGTCGTCATGGAGGGTGCCGGCAGCCCGGCCGAGATCAACCTCGCGGACTGCGACATGACGAACCTGCGCGCCGCCGCTGCCGCGGACGCGCCTGTGCTGCTGGTCTGCGACATCGATCGCGGCGGGGCGTTCGCCCACCTCTACGGAACTTGGGCGCTGCTCGCGAGCGAGGACCGCGAGCGGGTCGCCGGCTTCGTGTTGAACAAGTTCCGCGGCGACCCCGCGCTGCTCGCCGGCGCGCCCGAGCGGCTTACGGAGCTGACCGGCGTACCGCTCGCGGGGGTCGTGCCGTGGCTCGACCACGGCCTGCCAGACGAGGACGGCGTCACCGAGCCGCGGCGCGAGGCGGTCGCGGTCCTAGCGCCCGGAGCGCGGTCCGCGGGGACGCAGCCGACGGCCGCGGCGCGGCCCGTCGTGGCAGTGATCGCCTACCCGACGGCGTCGAACCTCGACGAGCTCCGGCCGCTGGAGCAGGTCGCCGAGCTGCGCTTCACGCGGCGACCGATCGACCTCGATGGCGCCGACCTCGTCGTCCTGCCCGGCTCGAAGCACGTCGCAGCGGATCTGAGCTGGCTGCGGGCGGCCGGCTTCGCGGAGCGGCTGCGTTCGAGGGTCTGCGCCGGCGGGCGCGTGCTCGGCATCTGCGGCGGGCTGCAGATGCTCGGTCGCGAGCTGCGCGACCCGGTCGGGGTCGACGGCGACGCGAGCGGGCTCGGGCTGCTGCCGCTGATCACGACCTTCGAGCGCGAGAAGCTCGTCCGTCGTGGCGAGATCCGCCTCTCACCCGCCCTCCCCGAGCCATGGGCCGCGCTGGGTGGGCTCGAGCTGGGGGGCTACGAGATACGTCACGGTCGGACGGTCGCTACCGACCCGGTGAAGAAGGTGCTGCCCGACGGTCGCGGATGGGCGCGCGGCTCGGTGCTCGGCGTAACCATCCACGGCCTGCTCGAGAGCCCGGCCGTCGTCGCGGCGCTGCTCGGCGAGGCGCCGCCGCGATCGCTCGACACGGCGATCGACGAGCTGACCGACGGCGTGATGGCGGCGCTCGACGTCGAGCACGTCGAGCGGCTCGCGGGAGTGGGCGCGTGGCGCTGACCGTGGTGCTCGGCGGCGCCCGCAGCGGCAAGTCGGCGCTCGCCGTGCGGCGGGCGCGGGTCTTCGGCGGGCCGGTCGTGTTCGTCGCGACCGGTGAGGCGCGCGATGCCGAGATGACCGAGCGGATCGCCCGCCACCGCGCCGAGCGCGATCAGCGGTGGTCGACGGTCGAGGCGCCGATCGACCTCGCTGCCGCGGTCTCGGCCGTACCCCAGGACGCGTTCGCGATCGTCGACTGCCTGTCGCTCTGGACGGCCAACCTCGTCCAGCGCGGCGATGACGAGGGCTCCGTCGTAGCACGGGCCGCAGCGACGGCCGGCCTTGCGGCCGCGCGGCCAGGGCCGACGATCGCGGTCAGCAACGAGGTCGGAATGGGCGTCGTCCCGCCGTACGAATTGGGGCGGCGCTACCGCGACGTGCTCGGACGCGTCAACGCGATCTGGGCCGAACACGCCGCCGAGGTGCTGCTCGTCGTCGCGGGCAGGACCCTCGTGCTGGGAGACGACCGTGGCCGCTGATCGCGGCGGGCGACTGGACGGCCCGGCCCGCCGTGCCGACCGTGAGCGACTCGAGCGAACGATTTCCACGGTGGCCGAGCCGGACCGGGGGGCCGAGGACGCGGCGCGCTCGGTCCTCGACGGCAAGACGAAGCCGCGCGGTAGCCTCGGCCGGCTAGAGGAGCTGGCCTGCCGAGTCTCGGCGATCCGCGGCAGCGTGCCGACCGGACCGCTGGCGCCGGTGGTCGTGGTCTGCGCGGCCGACCACGGCGTCGCGGACGAGGGCGTCAGCGCCTACCCGCAGGAGGTGACGCGGCAGATGCTGCGCAACTTCGCCGCGGGCGGCGCCGCGGTCTGCGTCCTGGCGCGCCAAGCGGGCGCGCGGCTCGTCGTCGCGGACGTGGGCGTCTGCGAGCCGGTCGACCACCCGGCGATCCGCGACCGGCGCGTGCGGGCCGGGACCGCCAACGCCGCTCTCGGGCCCGCTATGACCGTTGCGGAGGCCGAGCGCGCGATCGTGGCTGGGATCGAGCTGGCCGACGACCTGGTACGCGACGGCGCCGGCGTCGTCGCGCTCGGCGAGATGGGAATAGCCAACACGACGGCGGCCAGCGCCCTGACCGCGGCGCTGCTGCGCGCCGACCCCGACGGCGTCTGCGGGCCGGGAACCGGGCTCGACGAGGCGGGCGTCGAGCGCAAGCGGGCAGTGGTCTGGCGGATGCTCGAGGCCAACTGCGTCTCGGCCTACGACCCGCTCGGCGCGCTCGCCGGCGTCGGCGGCCTCGAGATCGGCGCGCTCGCCGGCGTCGTGCTCGGCTGTGCGGCGCGGCGAACGCCGGTGCTCGTCGACGGCTTCATCAGCGCCGCCGCGGCCCTTGTCGCCGTCTGCCTGGAGAGCCGCTGCGCGGGCTCGCTGATCGCCGCGCACCGCTCGCCCGAGCCCGGGCATCGTCTGATCCTCCACGCACTCGGCATCGAGCCCCTGCTCGAGCTCGACATGCGCCTCGGCGAGGGCAGCGGCGCCGCGCTCGCTCTGCCGATCGTCGCGGCGGCGGTGGCGATCCTGACCGACATGGCCAGCTTCGACGCCGCGGGGGTCACCGATGCGGGCGCCTGATCGAGAGTCGCTCGACGTCGGCGGCCGGGCGATGCCCGTGCTCGGCCTCCGCCCGCTCGTCGCGGCGATCGCATTCCTGACGCGCGTGCCGGTCCGGCGAGCCGGAGGCCCGGCGCCTCCGCTCGACATGGTCGCCGCCGCGCCGCTGTTCCCGCTCGTCGGCGCGGCGATCGGCGTGGCGGTCGGCGCCACCGCCGTACTGCTGACCCCCATGCTCTCGCCGCTGCTCGCGGCGAGCCTCGCCGTCGCGCTCGAGCTGGCGCTCACCGGAGCGCTCCATGTCGACGCGCTCGCCGACAGCGCCGACGGGCTCGGGGGGCACGACCGCGAGCACTCGCTCGCAATCATGCGCGACCACTCGCTCGGGGCCTACGGCGCGGCGGCACTGACGCTCGACCTGCTCGCGAAGACGGCGGCGCTCGCGACGCTCGCCGAGCATGACCTCGTCCTGCCAGTGATCGCCGCCTATGCGATTTCGCGCGCGGCGCCCCTGCCGCTCGCGGCGTCCCTCCCCTACGCCCGAACTGAAGACGGCACCGGACGGACGCTCGCCGACTGCCTTCGCAAGCGCTGGGCCTTTGCGGGCGTCCTGCTGGCCGCGGTCATCGCCATCGCCGCGACCGGCCCGCAGGCCGGCGCGACGCTCGCCTGCCTGCTACTCACGACGACAGTCGTCGGCGCCCTCGCGCGGCGCCGGACCGGCGGCGTCACGGGCGACACGATGGGCGCCGCCACCGAGCTGACGGCGACGCTGGCGCTGATCGTCGCCGCGGGCCTGGCGCCCTAGACGACTCACCCGAGGGCCGGCCTGGGATCGAGCGAAGCATCGTGGGGGCGATGGCCCCAAGGATGCTTCGCGCGGCCGGCGGCGCGGCGTCAGGCGCGGTCCTGCACGCCCTCGGCGCCCGAATGCCGCGCGCAGCTTGCGCAGCAGTACATCGTCCCGCCGGCCTCGACGCCGTGCCCGATGATCCGGCAGTCGCAGTGGGCGCAGCTCGGCGCGAGGGCGTGGATCGCGCACTCGAACGAGTCGAAGGTGCGTGCCGGCTCGCCGGCGACGCTGACCTCCATCGCCTTGTCGTAGTCGTTGCCGCAGACCTCGCAGACCGCCATGTCGACGAGGCTACCCGCGGCTCTCGCCGCGAAACAACCGCGGCGGCGAAGCGCGTTTTGTGCCGTGCCGGCGCGGGTAGCGGCCCGACATGGCAGACGAGCGAGAGCAGCGTGGGAACCGAGCCTGAGCCGCTGACAGTCGTCCAAGCCGTCCGCCGGGCGGTCGAGGCGTGCAGCGCGGACGCCGACCAGGACAGCCTCGCGCGCCTGCTCGAGGCGTTCGAGGACGACGACCGGCCGATCGCCGCCGTCCAGGCCCTGACCAGCGCGCTCGCCGACGCGCAGGCCGACATCGATCCCGAGCTCGAGGACCCGGCGCTGTCGATGGCGGTCGCGACGACGCTCTATCTCGCCTACCGGCGCGACATGGACGACGCCGACGACGACGACCTGCTGCGCACGGCGGCACGGGCCGAGTGGGAGGGCGACCCGCCAGAGGCCGTCGTCGATTGGCTCGCCGCCCAGGGCGTGCGGATCTAGCCACCACGTCAACGCATAGCCTCGGGCCGATGCTCGCCGTCGTCCTCTCGCTCGGATCGAGCCTCGTCTACGGGGTGTCCGACTTCCTCGGCGGGCTCAAGAGTCGCTCGCTTCCCCTGCTCGCTGTCCTGCTGGTCTCCCAAGGCACCGCGCTCGCGGTCCTGGCCCTGAGCGCGCCCTTGCTCGGCGAGTCGCCGCCGGACGGCGAGCACCTGGCCTACGCCGCGATCGCCGGAGCGGCCGAGGCGGCGGCGATCGCCGCGCTCTATCGCGGCCTGGCCATCGGAACGATGAGCATCGTCGCACCGGTCGCGGCCTGCGCGCCCGCGTTCCCGGTCGCCGCCTCGGCGGTGCTCGGCGAGCTTCCCGGTGCGCTGCAGAGCGCGGGCATCGCGCTGGCGATCGCCGGCGTGGCGATGATCTCGCTCGGGCCGCCCGGGCGCGAGGCCTCCGCGTCGACCGGCGTCAGCGTCGTCTACGGGCTCGTCACCGCCCTCGGCTTCGGCGTCTTCCTGACCGCGATGGACGCCGCGAGCGAGGGCGGCGTGCACTGGGCGCTGCTGATCGCCAGGCTCGTCGCGGTCGCGATCTTCGTCGCCGTCCTGCTGGTCACCCGCCAGCGCCCCGCGCTCGCGCGGCGCGACGTGCCGGTCCTCGCCCTGATCGGGGTGCTGGTGCTTGCCGCCGACGCGCTCTACGCGATCGCCTCGACCGAGGGCCTGCTGAGCGTGGTCGCGGTGCTCAGCTCGCTCTACCCTGTCGTCACCATCGCACTCGCCTGGCTCTATCTGCGTGAGCGGCTGCGTCCGGTGCAGCAGCTCGGCGTCGCCGTCACGATCTGCGGCGCCGTGGCGATCTCGCTCGCCTAGTCCACGCTCAAGCGGAGCGCAGCTGAAGCAGCAGCGGCGCGTGGTCCGACGGCTTCGGACCCTTGCGGAAGTCGCGGTCGATCCCGCATGCCTCGATCCGATCGGCGAGCGGGGCGGAGACGAGATGGGCGTCGATCCGCAGCCCCATCTTGCGATGGAAGTGGCCCTGGCGGTAGTCCCACCAGGTGAAGCCGGGCTCGTCTGGGTGCAGCTCGCGGAAGGCGTCGACGGTGCCGGCGTCGAGCAGGGCGCGGAAGCGCTCGCGCTCCGGCGGAGTGACGTGGGTCGAGCCAACGAAGGCCGCCGGGTCGTAGACGTCGAGGTCGGCCGGGCAGACGTTGAAGTCGCCGGCGACGACCAGCGGCCCGGCGGAGAGCTGGGCGATCCGCTCGGCCATCGCGTCGAGGAAGCGCAGCTTGTCCTCGTAGGTCGGCGTGTCCGGCGCACGGCCGTTGGGCACGTAGACCGAGACGACTCGCAGCCCGCCAACGGTCGCCTCGATCCAACGAGCCTCGTCGATCGCCGGCTCGCCCGCGAGCCCGGCCACCACGTCGTTGGGCTCCTCGCGCGCGAGGATGGCGACGCCCGCCCAACGCCCGCCGCTGTGGTGGGCGGCGCGGTAGCCGGCCGCCTCGAGCTCCAGCACCGGGAAGGCGTCGTGCTCGCACTTCGTCTCCTGCAGGAAGACGATGTCGGGCTCGTGCGCCTCGAGCAGCTCCAGCACGCGTGGCATGCGCACCTTCAGCGAGTTGACGTTCCAGCTGACGAGCTTCACGGCCGGCAACCCTACGGGCTCAGGCCCGCGCGGCCAGCCCGTCAAGCCGGCGGCGAGGCAGCGCCGCCGGGCGCGACGAGACCCGACTCGTAGGCGAGCACGACCGCCTGGACGCGATCGCGCACGCCGAGCTTGGAGAGGATCCGCGTGACGTGCGTCTTGACCGTCGCCTCGCTCAGGAACAGCTCGGCGCCGACCTCGGCGTTGGAGAGCCCGCGGGCGACGAGCCCGAGGACCTCGAGCTCGCGCTCGGTCAGCTCGCCGAAGCGCTCGCGCCGGACGGCGTCGGGCGGCGGCAGCCGCACGAACCGCTCGACCAGCCGGCGCGTCAGGGCCGGCGCCAGCAGCGCCTCGCCGGCGGCGACGGTGCGCACGGCGTCGGCGAGCCGCTCCGGCGGCGTGTCCTTGAGCAGGAAGCCCGCGGCGCCCGCACGCAGAGCCTCGTAGACGTACTCGTCGAGGTCGAAGGTCGTCAGCACCAGCACGCGCGGGGCGCCCTCCCCGTGCACGGCGATCCGCCGCGTCGCCTCGATGCCGTCGACGCGTGGCATCCGAATGTCCATCAGCACGACGTCGGGACGCAGCTCGATCGCGCGGTCCGCCGCCTCGCCGCCGTCGGCGGCCTCGCCGACGACGTCGATGTCGTCCTGTGCGCCGAGCATCGCCACCAGGCCGCCGCGCACGAGCGCCTGGTCGTCGGCGACGAGGACCTTGATCACGTGCGCGCCTCCAGCGGCAGCCGTGCGCGGACCGCATAGCCGCCCGCGTCGTCGGGACCGACCTCGAGCGAGCCGCCGTAGACGCGGGTGCGCTCGCGCATGCCGACCAGCCCGTGCCCCGCGCCGCCGCCGTTGCCGGTCGAGCCGGGGGCGTTGACGACCTCGAGCTCGATCCGATCCTCGCCGTAGCGGATGCCGACCGTCGTCGGGACGCGTCCCGCGTGCTTGCGGACGTTGGTCAGCGCCTCCTGGACGATGCGGTAGGCGACGAGGTCGACGCCGGGCGGCACGTCGCCGCGCTCGCCCTCCTCGCGCAGCTCGACCGGCAGGCCGGCGGCGCGCGCGTCGTCGAGCAGCTCGTTGAGCCGTTCGAGGCCTGGCTGTGGCGCGTACTCGGCGTCGTCCTCGCGCAATACGTCGAGCAGCCGCCGCATCTCGCGCAGCGTGTCCTGGGCGGTGCGCTGGATCGCGCGCACGTGCTCGCGCGCCCGCGCGGGATCCTTCTCGAGCAGCTGGTCAGCGGCGCCCGCCTGGACCGACACGATCGAGATGCTGTGCGCGACCACGTCGTGCAGCTCGCGCGCGATCCGCGCGCGCTCGTCCGCGACCGCCTGCAGCGCCCGCTCGTCGGACTCCGCGCGCGCGGCGCGCAGCTGCAGCGCCCGCCGCCGGATCAGCCGGCCGACCTGCCAGGCGCCGTAGATCCAGAGCACCGCGAAGGCGATGTCGACGAACCTGTTGCTGTCCTCGCTCGGCGGGAAGTAGCCGAGCTCGACGAGCATCACCATCGTCACCGCGACGATCGGCGGCGCCAGCACCGACAAGGCCAGCCTTCGGACGTAGAGGCCAGCCGAGAAGCTGAGCACCAAGAGGCTCGGGAAGGGCATTCCGCCCTCGTAGGGAACGTCGGTCAACGCCAGCTGCGCGAGCGCCACCGCCGACATCAGGACGATTCCGACGAGCGGTGCCTGGCGGCGCCAGATCAGTGGCACCGAGTACGCGAGCGCGACGGCCACTCGGACGGTCACCGACCAGGGCCCGCTCAGAGCGACCGCCTCCGCCAGCGCCCACGCCCCGAGCGCGGCCGCGATCAGCAGATCGACGCGCGTGGGGAGGCGCGGCACGCGGGCCATCGCGATCGCGGGGTGATCCATCGCCGCGAGCCTACGAGGCGCGGGCCGAGCGCGCGTCATCCGAAGGTCGTACGCGGACGCGGCCTTGGTCGCACGCGAGCGCCGCGCGAGTCGTACGCGAGGACCGCGTCGGTCGTAGGCGATGGGACCCCAAGACCGACGCCACAGCACGGCGGCTGGACGAGCATCGACGCAGTTCATCGATCCCAAGAGGAGGAACTCCAATGCTCGGCTTCTTCAACGACAGGTCCCAACTCTCAGCGCGGCTCGCGATCGCTGCCGGCGCGCTGTGGGCAGCGATGGGCGCGCTCCAGGCGGCGCGTCCCGACTACCTCACCACCGACGTCATCGAGCACCCGCTCGAGCACGTGATGATGGGCGCCCTCAGCCTCGTGCTGCTGCTGATGATCCCTGGCTACGCGCTGCTCAGTCGCTACGCCACGGACGCCAAGCCGGTTCTGTTCGTCGCGGCCGGGAATGTCGCGCTCGCGGCGACCGTGACGGTCTCCAACGTGATGGGCGACGACCCGTCGTGGTTCGCGATCGCCGCCCCGATCACCAATGCGCTCTGGTTCTTCGGCTCGATCGCGCTGGCGGTGCTGCTGCGCAAAGCGGGCCATGTGCCGACGTGGGTGTACGTCGGACTGCCGCTCGCTTGGATCGCGGCACTGCCGCTGTCGCCGATCGGCGGCCCGTTGCTGACCGGCGCCTACTGGATCGCGCTCGGCTACATGCTGCTCGCCGGCGCCTTCGAGCGCGGAGCGACGACACGGGCGGTGGCGGCGTGATGGGGTGAGCTCTGGAGCGAAGGACGACCTTCGTCGGAGCCCGATGCCTCGGGGCGAGGCATCGGGCTGCCGGCGGCCACATGTCGGCCCGAGTCCGGCGCCTGTCCAATCAGGGCCATCGGGCTCAAGCCCTCGCACCCCCCGCCGATAACGCCCTCCAGGCATACGACAGGCGTTGGGCGCGGATCGCGCCAGGGGCCAGCGCAAACGGCGGCTAGGAGATGGGAATTCGATGGGCAAGCAGGACGACGTGGCTCCCGGGCGCGCGAGCTGGCGGCACGGAGGGCTTGGACTGGTTGGCGTGGTCCTGCTGCTGGCGATCGGGGTGCTCGCGCCGTCCAGCGCGCTGGCCGCCCCCGACATCACGCTCGTCAAGCATGCGCCGGGCTCGGTCCTCTACGGCGACGAGTCCCCCGTCACGCTGCGCGTCTCCAATCCCGAGGGCCAGCCGCCCGGCTACAACCTGACGCTGCGCGACGTCCTCCCGGAGGGCGTCGAGTACGTGGCCGGATCTGGTCTGACCGCCGCGGGACAGATCGAGCCGCAGGTCATCCCGAACGAGCCGGAGACCGGTGAGACGACGTTGATCTTCGACAACGTCTCGGACCTCAGCCCGAACTCGACGTATGAGCTGTCCTACAGGGTCAGCCACGACACCACCTTCTTCTCGATCGGGCAGACCTACACCAACACCGCCCAGGCGCTGATCAGCGACGACGCGCGCTTCGAGCCCGAGATCGAGCCCGACGGGACCGCCGGCGACGAGAACGTCGACGGCTCGGCGACCGCCGAGGCGACGACGCGCATCTCCGCGATCGAGATCATCAAGAGCCAGCCCAGCCCGGAGGGCGAGATCCTGCGCGGCGCGCACGACCATCAGACGGTCTACACGCTCACCGTCAACAACAACAGCGAGGGCCCGACCGACGCCATCAGGGTCGAGGACTGGCTTCCGGCCGGGTTGGAGTTCCTCGGTTGCGGCACCGGCGACAACACCAGCGACGCCGGCAGCAACGACGTGCCGGGCGACCCGGACGAGTACGACGGATCGGGGCCGCTGAATCCCGGCCACGCACCCGCCATGAGCAGCTGCAGGGAGCCCGACACCGTCGAGACCGTCCTGGAGGACCCCGACGGCAGTGGGCCCCTGACGACCGCCGTCTACACGCATGTCGTCTGGGAGGACGTCGCCGATCTCGTCGTCGACGGCCAGGTGGTCCTGCAGTACGCCGCCGCCGTCCCGCTGCGCGCGAACACGATGACCTGGCCGGGCGGCCTGCCGCCGGCGGCGGACGGGTCCCAGGGCTCGAACCTCGACAACAACACCGGCGACGAGACCTACGACGAGCAGCCGCTGCTCAACTACGCCTTGGCCATCGGGACCTTCGCCGGCGCACCGGCGAGCGACGACGACACGCTGCTGCGCCACGCCGAGGACCTCGCGATCCAGAAGAGCGTCGTCCCGACGACGATCGTGCAGGGTCAGGTCAGCGAGTGGACGATGCACGTCGAGACCTCGGAGTACCGCTACACCAGCGACGTCGTCGTCACCGACACGCTGCCCGACGGCCTCTGCCCGCTCGGCGACCAGAACTTCGAGAACGCGGCCCAACAGGAGCCGGAGTGCGGCGACGACGGCTCGAGCTACCCGAGCCCGAGCTACTCGGAGGTGACCGAGCAGACCGACGGCAAGTACACGATCGTCTGGGACGATCGCACCGTCCCCGGGTTCGCGGCGATGCAGCCCTCGAGCGAGCTGACGATCGCCTTCCCGACGCGCACGCGCTCGGACTACCAGGAGAACTACGTCGACGGCGAGCCCGTGCTGGCCGAGGACTCGTGGGAGAACACGGTCAGGGTCGACGGGTCGGCCGCGCGGATCTGCGCGCCGAGCGATCCCGAGTGCGACAGCGGCGGCACGAAGGTCTGGGGGATGGACCCCGACCCTCGTGACGTCACCGACGTCTCCGCGGCCAGCCAGCACGCGGGGGGCATCGACATCGACAAGAAGGTGCTGTCGTATTCGCCGACCTTCGTCGATTGCGACACCGGCACCTACGTCGACGGCCCCGCCGCCGGCTATGGGCCGGGCGACACCGTCTGCTGGCAGCTGCGGATCGACTTCCCCGATCAGCTCGACACCGGCCAGCCGACCGTCACCGACTTCCTCCCGCCGGGCGTCTCCTACGTGCCCGGATCGGCCTACGCCGTCCCCGGCGTCGACACCGTCGACGCGACGTTCGACGAGCCGGGCGCCGCCGACGGAGTGCTCACCTGGGAGCTCGACGGCGACGTCCCGCCCGGCGACCAGGTCTTCGAGTGGCGCTTCGAGACCACCGTCGGCCAGGCGGTCGAGGACCGTCCCGGCGAGGTGCGCGGCAACCTGATGAAGGTCGCCTACCCGAACACCGACGACACGAGCTTCCCGATGCGCGACGCGGCCGACATCGAGCACTCCCAAGCGCTGCTCGGGCTCACCAAGGGCGTGAGCGACATCAACGACGGCACGCCCAACCCAGCCAACACCGACGGCGGCGAGGTCGTCGCCGGCGACGACGTCACCTTCCGGGTCGACCTGAGCAACACCGGCGACCGCGATGCCGGCAACATCGTCGTCTGGGACGAGCTCCAGGACGGCATCACCTGCGACGACGTAGACGATCTGACGATCAGCGACGGCGGGACCTGCACCGGCACGCGCATCACCTGGACCGGCCTCTCGCTCGCCGCAGGCGGCACCGACACGCTCACCTACGACGTCACGATCCCGACCGGCGTCGAGCCGGGGCGCACGTTCAACAACGATGCCGGCGTCGTCAGCTACACCAGCGAGACGAACACCGGCACGCCGTTCACCTACGAGCCGACCGGCAACATCGATCCCTCGGTGACGAATCCGAACGCGCCCGAGGCCGACGACGGCTCGCACGTCAGCACGCCCAACGTGACGATCTCCAAGACGCGCGAGACCGACGTCAACGAGCTGCCGGGCAACAACCTCCAGGACCAGGCGACGATCGGCGAGCTGATCCACTACACCGCGACGATCACGATCCCCGAGGGCACCACCCTCTACGGCACGCCGACGTTCACCGACACGCTCGGCGCGCGCCAGACCTTCGTCGACCCGCCGGCGGCGACCGCAACGCTCAACGGCGTCCCTGTCGATCCGGGCCAGTTCACGCTCGACACGACCGGCAACGTCGTGTCGCTCGAGTTCCCGACCCCCTATACCCCCGCCGGCTCGGAGGCCGACACGATCGAGATCGCCTTCAGCGCGCGGGTCGCCGACGTCGCGGCGAACCATCGCACTGGCTCCGCGCTGAACAACACCGCCCACTTCGCGTGGAGTGACGAGGACGGCAGCGCCCACAACCAGCAGGCGGGCGTCAACACGACGATCGTCGAGCCGAACGTGGCCGTGACCAAGGCCCAGGACGACGGCGACGGCGTGGTGGAGCCAGGAGACCAGGTCCACTACACCGTGACCGCCCGCAACACGGCCGGCACGCACGTGTCGAGGGCGCACGACGTCGAGGTCGTCGACGACGTGCCGGACGGCATGACGCCGAGCGACATCTCGCCCGCCGGCAGCTACGACAGCGGCACCAACGAGATCACCTGGACGATCGCGTCGATCGCGCCCGGCGGGGCGGTGCCGCTCACCTACACCACGACCGTGGACGAGCCGGCGACGGCCGGCGAGGTATTCACGAACACCGTCGACCTGACGGCCACCAGCCTCGCGGGCAACGCGACCGGTGAGCGGACCGCCACGTCGACGACCAACGCCGGCTATCTCGCGAACGCCGAGGCGACCGTGTCGCTCGGCGAGGCAACGCTGACAAAGGGCGTGAACCCGACGTCGGCGACGATCGGCCAGCAGGTCACCTACACCGCCGAGGCGACCTTCCCAGCCAACGTGAACTACTTCGACGCCACGCTGATCGACACGCTGCCGGACGGCCTCGTCTACGACGGCGTCGCCTCGATCGCCTGCGTCCCCGGCCCGTGCGCGCCGCCCGTCGCGACGCTGACGCCCGAGCCCCAGCCCGACGGCACGACAGACGTCGCCTGGTACCTCGGCGACCTGCCGAGCCTCGGCGCCGACCGGACGTACACGATCACCTACCGCGCGCACGTCGCCGCGGAGTACGCGGACACCACGAGCGTCGTCGCGGACGACACGCTCCTCAACGCGGCGCGCGCGTTCTACAACGGCAGCGACGAGATCGACGACCCGACGACGATCCCCGACCCGGTGACGTTCTCCGACAGCAGCAACCCGGCCGCAGCAGAGCTCGACGTGGTCGAGCCCGCGGTGACGATCGACAAGAACGTTTCCGGCGACCTCGACAACGACGACGTCCGCGACACCCAGCCGGGCGACGACTACACCTACTCGCTCGTCGTGCGCAACGACGGCACGTCGGACGCCTACGACATCGAGGTGCGCGACACCCCGGACGTCGCGCGGCTGAGCAACATCCAGCTGGTCCCCAACGGCGACGTGACCGTCACCGACAGCGACCCCGGCGACGGCACGCTCGGGTGGACGATCCCGGGACCGCTCGAGCCGGAGGAGTCGGTCACGATCAGCTACACGGCCGACCTCGCGCCGTCGGCAAACCTGACCAACGGCGACACGGTGGTGAACACCGCCGACGTCACCGAGTACAGGGGCGTCCCCCTGGCGGAGCGGCTCGCGAACCCGACGCGCGACTACCGCCGTTACACCGACGTGCCGGACGACACGGTCACGCTCGAGGTCCATCTGCCCGAGCTGACCGTCTCCAAGACGACCGGCGGCACGGGCTTTCCGGAGAGCGCCGTCGCCCAGGTCGGCGAGCCGTTCCCCTGGCGCGTCGTGGTGTCGAACGAGTCGACCTACGCCGACGCCGACTCGGTCGACGTGCGCGACGTCCTGCCGGCGAACTGGACCTACGTCCCCGGCAGCGCCAGCTTCGACCCCGGCGGGGCCGCCGAGCCGGCGATCGCCCCCGATCCGAACGGCCGCACCCTGACGTGGGCCAACGTCGCCGACCTCGGGCCCGGCGACGACGTCGTGCTGACGTTCCAGGCGCGGCCGACAGCGGCGGCCGTGACCGATCCCGGCAGCGGGCCGCTGTCCCCGAACGTCAACGACGCTGACGCGAGCGCCGTCGACGCGAGCGGCGCGAGCGCCTCCGCGACGGGCGACTACGCCGCCGCCGACGACGCCGAGGCCATCCTCGAGATCCCCGACATCTCGGTCACCAAGACGCCGGACAATGAGCTCGTCGACGCCGGCGATCCGGCCAGCTACACGATCGTGATCGCCAACGACGGTGACGTCCCGGCTCGCGAGGTCGTCGTCACCGACGTCCTCGGCGCGGGCCAGACCTACGCCGCTGGGACCGCGAGCGCGGCTCCGCTCGCGATCGACTTCGACGAGACGGCGGTCGACCCGGGCCCCGGCACGGGCGAGACGACGATCGAGTGGCAGATCGCCGAGATCCCGGCGAACAGCTCGGTGACGATCACGCTGCCGATCGACACCGATCCGGGCCTCGCCGACGAGAGCGAGCTGGTCAACGACGCGTCGGTCGTCTCGCGTGAGATCACCACACCGGTCGGCGACCAGGGCGGCCATGAGGTCAACGTCGACTCCGACGTCAGCATCGAGAAGCAGGCGCAGGCCGGGACGGTCGACGCCGGCGACGAGATGGACTTCACGCTCACGGTCCGCAACCTCGGCCCGTCTGACGCCACCGGCGTGACGGTCCGCGACGAGCTGCCGGCCAACCTCTCGTTCGTCTCGGTGAGCGGCGATCCCTCGTGCGCGGAGTCCGAGGAGGACGTCCTCACCTGCGCGATCGGCGCGCTCGGCGTCGGCGACTCGGTCGACATCACGCTACGGGCCAGGGTCTCGCCCGACGAGACGGTCGGCGTCTCGAACACCGCGACCGTGACCGCAGACCACGACTCGGACACGAGCAACAACTCGGCGACAGCCAACAAGCCGGTCGGCGTTGCCGCCAACGTCACAGTCGACAAGCAGGCCCCTGCCCAGCCGGTGCTCCAGGGGACGAGCTTCGACTACATGATCCGCGTCTCCAACACCGGCGTGTCGGCGGCGGCCGACGTGACGCTCGAGGACTCGCTGCCGTCCGGCGTGTCCTTCGAGGCGGTCAGCACCGACACCGGGACGTGCGAGGAGGACCCCGACGAGGTGGTCTCCTGTGAGCTCGGCCAGATGGAGCCCGACGCGGTCGCCGAGGTCACGGTCACCGTCCTCGCCGTCGACGTCGGCACGCCGACCAACACCGCGACGGTCGGCACGTCGTCGAACCAGACCACGACCGACGACGACGACAGCAGCGCCGACGTTACGATCCTCCCGGCTGCGGACCTCGGCGTAACGAAGTCGGCGCCGGCCAGCGCGGACGCGGGAGGGCAGATCGAGTACTCGCTCGAGGTGACGAACAACGGCCCCTCGCCGGCGACCGGAGTGACCTTGACCGACACGCTGCCGGTCGGCGTGCAGTTCGTGTCGGCCGACCCGGCGTGCACGCACCTGGCGGGGGTCGTGACTTGCGCCGTCGGCGACCTCGCCGTGTCGGAGTCGCGCAGCTACGCGATCACTGTCAGCGTGCCGTTCGCGCTTGGCGGCCAGGTCCTGACCAATGCGGTCGTCGTCGGCGGCAACGAGGGCGACCTCGTGCCCGAGAACGACGGCGACCAGGCGACGACGACCGTCGGACCGGCGGCGGACGTCTCGATCTCGAAGACGTCCGGCGGCGCGACGGCCGGCGGCACGGCCAGCTGGACGCTCGTCGTGCGCAACGACGGCCCGTCGACGGCGGAGCCGGTCACCGTGACCGACACACTGCCGCCGGGGACGACGCTGCGCTCGGCGACGCCGGGCCAGGGCTCGTGCGCCGCGGCTGGCGCGGCGGTCACCTGCGACCTCGGGGCGATCGCCACGGGCGGCTCGACCCAGATCGGGATCGTCGCCGACGTTGCGGCCGGGACCGCGGGCCAGCAGCTGCTCAACCGCGCCACAGTTGCCGCTCCCCAGCCGGACCCCGATCCGTCGAACAACACCGGCGAGGTGACGACGCCGATCGGCGAGCCGGCCGCGAGCGGACCGAACCTGACGCTGAGCAAGAGGGCCAGCACCCAGCGACCGGAGCTCGGCGAGAGCTTCAGCTACCGGCTCGTGGTGACCAACACCGGCGACGCCGCCGCGGAGGACGTGCGGGTCGTGGACACGATGAACCGGGCGGTCGAGGTCGAGCGCGTGACGACGACCAAGGGGCGCTGCTCGAGCGAGTCGAGCGAGGTCACCTGCTCGCTCGGGACCCTCGCCGCGGGCGAGCGGGAGACGGTGCGGCTGGTGGTCGTGCCGATCCGTCCCGGGCGCATCCGCAACGTCGCCTCGGCCAGCACCCGCGGCGGGCCTGACGTCGTCGCCGACGGCGACGGAGACACCGACGGCGACGGCCAGCCGGACCTCGACCCGAGCAACAACAGCGACACCGTGAACGTCCGCGTCACTGCTCCGCGCGCCGCCTGGGCGCTGCGCAAGCGCGCGTCGCGCGGCGCTGTGCGCGGCGGCGAGATCGTGCGCTTCGCGATCCGCGTGCGGGTCGGCCGCCGGGCCATCGCCAACGCCCGTGTCTGCGACCGGCTGCCATCCGGGCTGGTGTTCGTCCGTGCCCGCGGCGCCCGCTTCCGCAGCGGTCAGGCGTGCTGGACGATCCGCTACCTGCCCGCGGGCGCGCGTCGCACGCTCCGCGTCGTGACGCGCGCGGAGCGGGGCTTCGTGGTCCGCCGCGTGCGCAATGTCGCGGTCGGTCGGGCGCGCAACGCAGTCCGTCGCACGGCCGGAGCCCGGGTGAGGGTCGATCCGGCCTTCGGAGGCTCCGGTGGCGGGGTCACCGGCTAGGTCCGGCTCGGGGCGAGGTCGCTCGGCAGCGGGCGCGGCCGCGGCGCTGGCGGCCGCCTGCTGGGCGGCCGCCGGACCGGCGCAGGCACGCCCGCCCGTGCAGTCAGCACGAACG
>DATABO010000074.1:0-7719 GCA_036259535.1 Thermoleophilaceae bacterium | reverse complement strand
CCGTTCGCGATCCCCTACCCGACCGACTAGCCGACCCCCCGAGACGGGGGGAATCGCACGCGCTCGACTGGGTGGCGCGACGGCGAAGGGGAATGCTGGACGCATGGAGCTCACCGAGACAGCCAACTTTCGTGGCGACGATCAGGCCTGCCTCGTCGAGGCCTCCTTGGCCTGTCGCGTCTGCCTGTCCGGCCAGATCGACTGGTCGCTGCGCGTCGAGGAGTGGGACCACGAGGTGGTCTGCCGCTGTCGAGCGTGCGGCGACGAGCGCGTCGTCTCGCTGACCGGCGACCAGGCGTTGCGACTCCATCTCGCCAGCCGCCACTGACGCGCTGCGGTAGACCTTGGTCATGGCCGAGGTCTCAGCGAGCGCGTCGTCGACCGAGCCGCTCGACACGATGGTCGAGCTGCTGGCGGGTCTCGACGCCGACGGCGGCGGTGGCGGGCGTGCCTTCTACGACCGCCTCTGCGAGGCGATGTGCCGGCTCACCTCGATGGAGCGCGCGGGCCTGCTGCTCTACGAGGAGGCGCGGCGGATAGTCGTCCCGGCCGGCAGTCACGGCTTCGACCCGGAGCTGGTCGGCGGCGTCCACGGGACGCTCGAGGAGACGCCGATCGCGCAGCGGGCGCTCGCCGAGGACCGCGTCGTCGCGACCGACGGCGACCTCGCCGGTCAGGTGCCGGCGCGCTACGCCGCGCTGCCGGGGATCACGACGATGACCTGCACGCCGGTGTCGGCCGGCGGCCGCTGGCTCGGCGTCATCTTCGCCGATCGCGGCGGGCGGCGGTTCGAGCTGACCGAGCGCGAGCGCCACACGATGTGGACGCTCGGCAAGACCGCTGCGCTCGCCGCCAGCGCGCGGATCGCGGCGACCCAGCACGAGCGCGCGCGGCTGCTCTCCGAGCGCATGGACCTCGCGCGCGAGGTCCACGAGCGGGTGATGCAGCGGCTCTTCGGCGTGTCGCTGGTGCTCGGCGCCGAGGCCGAGCTGACGGCGGAGCAGCGCCGCCGCTGCGCCGACGAGATCCAGGCCGCGGTAGCCGATCTACGCCACGCCCTCGCTCGACCGGTCGCGCCGCCGCGGCCCGACATCGGCGCGACCCTGCGCCAGGAGCTCGAGCGGCTCGGATCGAGCTACGACGGCCCACCGCTCGACGTCGAGTGGGATCCGGCGGTCGAGGTCCCCCAAGAGCTCGAGCAGCTCTCGCAGTCCGTCCTGGCCGAGGCCCTGCGAAACGCCCACAAGCACGCCGACCCGACCCGCGTGATCGTGCGCGTCGGCGCACGGGACGGGACCTTCGTGCTCGAGGTCGTCAACGACGGCGTCGACGCCGCGCGGCGCGGGCGCGGCGCCGGCATGGGGCTGCGCCTGGCCGCGCTGGACGCGTTGCAGAGCGGCGGGGTGGTCGACTTCGGGCCGACCGGCGATGGCCACCACGACTGGCGGGTGCGTCTCGTCGTACCGACCGACGGGCAATCCCGATGACCGGCAGCTCGGTCGACCGCCGCCGGCTGCGGGTGCTGATCGTCGACGACCACGAGGTCGTCCACTGGGGGTTCCGCCTGCTGCTGACCGAGCAGCCGTGGGTCGAGCGCTGCCTGACCGCTCGCAACGGCGACGAGGCACGTGAGCTGGCGCGCCGCTACGAGCCGCACGTCGCG
The DNA here is from genome assembly GCA_036259535.1 of Thermoleophilaceae bacterium. GTDB lineage: Bacteria > Actinomycetota > Thermoleophilia > Solirubrobacterales > Thermoleophilaceae > JAAYBF01. Next base: position 6,056 of record DATABO010000074.1, on the reverse strand, counting down.
CTCGTCGACCTGTTCGTCGGCGAGGAGTCGGGCGCCGAGATGTGCGACGGCCTGCGCCGCGAGTCGCCGACCACGCGCGTGCTGCTGATCTCCGGCGCCGGCTGGATCTCGCCCCAGGCGGCCAAGGCGGCTGGCGCCTCGGGCTTCGTGTCCAAGGACTGGGCGGCCGACGACGTCGCCGCCGCGGTGCGCGCGGTCGGCAACGGCCGGACGGTCTTCGCCGCCGCCAAGGAGCAGCCGCGCGCCCCGCTCTCACCACGCGAGCGCGACGTGCTGGGCCTGCTCGTCACCGGAGCGACCAACCGCGAGATCGCCGCGCAGCTCCACCTCTCGCCCCACACCGTCAAGGAGCACACCAGCAGCGTCTATCGCAAGCTCGAGGTGCGCAACCGCGCCGAGGCGGTCCAGCGCGCCGAGCGTCTCGGCCTCACCGCCTGAGCGGCGGCGGTCCCCGACATCAGCGAGTATTCCGCGCATGCTGCTCGCGGTCGACGTCGGCAACACACAGACGCATGTCGGGCTCTTCCGCGAGCAGGAGCTGCTGGAGCACTGGCGCTTCCACACCTCGCGCACTGCGACCGCCGACGAGCTGGCTGTCGTGCTCGGCGGCCTGCTGCGGCTGCGCGAGAACTCGCTGCGCGACGTCGAGGCGATCGTCGTCTCGTGCGTGGTGCCAAGCCTGCAGCAGGAGTACGACGAGGTCCGTCGTCGCTACCTCCGCGGCGAGGGAGCGCTGGTCGGGCCGGAGCTGAAGACCGGCATGCCGATCCGCATCGACGTCCCGCGCGAGCTGGGGGCCGACCGGCTCGTCAACGCGATCGCCGCCTACGAGCGCTGCGGCGGTCCCTGCATCGCCGTCGACTTCGGAACCGCGCTCAACTACGACGTGGTCTCGGCCGCCGGCGAGTACCTAGGCGGAGTCATCTCGCCCGGTGTCGAGATCTCGATCGAGGCGCTCACGCAGCGCGCGGCGGCGCTGCCGAAGGTGCGCCTCGAACCACCGCGCGCGGCGATCGGCAAGGGCACCCGTGAGGCGATCCAGTCCGGCGTGATCTACGGCTACGCCGGTCAGGTCGACGGCCTGCTCGCGCGTCTGCGCGAGGAGCTCGGCGACGAGGCGACGACGATCGCCACCGGCGGCTGGGCGCACGCGATCGTCCCGCACTGCGAGCAGGTCGACGAGCTCGACGATCTGCTGACGCTGAAGGGCCTCCGCCTGATCTGGGAGCGAAACAGGGGATAGCCCCCGAGGGCTCGCGTCCCCCAGACCCCGTGGCACCTGGCCGGTACGGTCTGGGAGTGCGCTCCCTGAGAGACCCCTGGACGCTCGCCGGCATCGAGCTGCCGAACCGGCTCGTGCTGGCCCCGCTGGCCGGGATCGGCAACTGGTTCGTGCGGCTTCAGGCCAAGCGGCACGGCGCGGGCCTGGTGGTCTCGGAGATGGTCTCGAGCTTCGGGCTCAGCTACGGCAACGAGCGCACCGTCGACCAGTTCCTGAGAATCCATCCCGAGGAGCACCCGGTCTCGATGCAGCTCTTCGGCCACGACGCCGACGTGATGCGCGACGCGGCCGCGATGGTCGCCGATGCGGGCGCGGACATCGTCGACCTCAACATGGGCTGCCCGGTGCGCAAGGTCTGCAAGACCGGCGCCGGCGCGGCGCTGCTCGACGACCCCGACAAGGCGGTGGCGATCGCCAAGGCCGCTGGCGAGGGCAGCGGACTGCCGGTGACGGTGAAGCTGCGTCCCGGCCAACGGCCCGGCGACCGCGCGGGCGTCGACCTCGCACGCCGCCTCGTCGAGGAGGCAGGCGTCGCCGCGATCTCGTTCCATCCCCGTCACGCCTCCCAGCAGCACAGGGGGAAGCCCGATTACGACCTCGCGCGCGAGGTCGTGGAGGCGCTCGACGTCCCGGTGATCGTCTCCGGCGGCCTGCTCTCCGACGAGCGCGCCGTCGAGGCATTCGAGCGCTCCGGTGCCGCAGCGGTGATGCTCGCGCGCGGCTCCCTCGGCAATCCCTGGATGTTCGAGCGGCTGCTCGGCGTCCGCGACGGCGAGCCCACCGCCGCGGAGGTGATCGACGAGCTGCGCTGGACGATCGCCCGCTGCGAGGAGCACCTAGGCCCCGACCGCGCCGGCCACTACCTGCGCAAGTTCTATCCCTGGTATGCCGAGCGCCTCGCGCTCGACAAGGCCGCTAAGCAGGCGCTGGTGACGGCGCCCACGACAGCCGACGCGCGCGTCGCCCTCGACCGCGTGCTCGCAGGCGCCGCAGCCGGGACCCTGGCGGCGTGACCGCCGATCGTCGTTTCGACTCGCGCGCGAGCCTGCGCCGGTGGCTCGGCTGGTCGCTGGTCGCGGGCCTGTCGATCGCCGCGCTGACAGCGGCGATCGCGGTCGTCGACGGGTCGTTCGACGAGACGGACGGAAGGGTGATCGGCACCAGCCTCGGATTCGCGATCTTCAGCGCGATCGGCGCCACGGGGATGTCGCTGCGCCTGCGTCGGCCGGCGCAGGCGCTACAGCTGCTGGGAGGCGCCACGGCCCTGGCCGCCATCGCCGCCTTCCTCCTGCTGGTCGCCGCGATTTGGATCGACAACGACCACGACGCGCTCTGGCAATGGTGGGGCGCCGCCGCACTGCTATCGCTCGGGACCTCGCACGCGTCGCTGGTCCTCGGGGCGCGCGCCGTCAGCGACGCGCCGATCGTCGACGCGCTGACGCACGTCTCGCTGATCACCGGCGCGATCGACACGTCGATAGCGATCCTGCTCGTCGCCGAGGCGATCCACGACGGTCCGAGCGAGGTGTTCGCGTTGCTCGTGATCGCGCTGGTCCTCTCCACGGTGCTCACGCCGCTCCTGCGCCGGCTGACAGGATCCAGGGTCGCTGCGGCAACGCCAACGTCGCCGAGGCCGCCTGACGTCGCCGCGGAGCTGCTCGAGATCGCTGCTCGGGTCGAGCTCCTCGCTCAGGCGACAGGGACTCGGACGGGCGAGCTGCGCCGCCACGCCGACGCTTTGCGCGCGAGCGCCAAGCAGCTCTGAGACCGGGCTCGCGCAAGGCCGAGGCGCCCTGCCGGTCACGCCGAGGGCGGTTGCTACACTCACGCGCTCCCTCCGGCGCAACGGTCCAGGCTCGGGGGGTTTTCCTATGCCGAGAGAGACGCTCCTCACACCCAACGGCCTCGCCGACCTGAAGCAGAAGATCGAGCATCTGTCGACGGTCCGGCGTCGCGAGGTCGCCGCCCGGATCAAGGAGGCGCGCGAGTTCGGCGACATCTCCGAGAACTCCGAGTACGACGACGCGAAGAACGAGCAGGCGATGCTCGAGAAGCAGATCGCCGAGCTCGAGGAGAAGCTGCGCAATGCGCGCATCATCGACGAGAAGAACGTCGACACCGAGACCGTCGCGGTGGGCGTCCTGGTCCACGTCAAGGACCAGAAGACCGACAAGTCGACGAAGTTCAAGATCGTCGGCTCCGCCGAGGCCGACCCGGCCGAGCAGCGGCTCTCCAACGAGTCGCCGGTCGGCAAGGCGCTGATCGGTCACAAGCGGGGCGACGTAGTCTCCGTGCCGGTCCCCCGTGGTCCAGCTCGCAAGCTGAAGATCACCAAGATCGAGGCCGCCTAGCCCATTCAGGCATAGGGTCCGCGCCGTGGAAGACGACCGGCGGCAGAAGCTGCAGCAGCTGCGCGCGAGCGGCGTCGAGCCGTTCCCGCATGCCTACCCGGACGTCGTCCCGTCCGAGGTCGTGCACGAGGCGCATGGCGGTCTCGACGACGGCGAGGAGACGGACTCGGCCTACCGCGTGGCGGGTCGGCTGGCGGCTCGGCGGGGGCACGGCGGACAGGCGTTTCTGGACCTAGTCGATCGTTCGGGACGGATCCAGGTCCAGGCGAAGCGCGACGTGCTGGGCGAGTCGTCGTTCGACGCGCTGACCTCGCTGGACCTCGGCGACCTTGTCGGGATCGACGGGACGGCGTTCAAGTCGCGCCGCGGCGAGCTGACGCTGCGCGCGACCGACTGGGCGCTGCTCGCGAAGTCGCTGCGCCCACCGCCTGACAAGTTCCACGGTCTCGAGGACGTCGAGACGCGCTACCGTCGGCGCGAGCTAGACCTGATCGCCAACGAGGACGCGCGCGAGCTGTTCATCCTGCGTTCGGGCGTGATCGCGGCGATTCGGCGCTGGCTCGACGAGCGGGGCTTCCTCGAGGTCGAGACGCCGGTTCTGCAGCCGCTCTACGGCGGAGCGCTGGCGCGCCCGTTCACCACCCACCACAACGCCCTCGACCGCGACCTCTACCTGCGGATCGCCACCGAGCTGTACCTCAAGCGGCTGATCGTCGGCGGCCTCGAGCGCGTCTACGAGCTTGGCAAGGACTTCCGCAACGAGGGCCTGTCGCCGAAGCACAACCCCGAGTTCACGATGCTCGAGTGGTACGAGGCCTACGCCGACTACCACGACATCGCCGCGGAGCTGGAGGAGCTGGTTGCGTTCGTCGCGGCGGAGGTCGGCTACGCGGGCGAGGTCGACTTCGGGACGCCGTGGCGGCGCGTCACGCTCCGTAACGCGATCGAGGAGCGGACGGGCGTCGACGTGCTCGCCCACCGCGACCGCGACGCGCTGGTCGCGGCGGCGAAGGAGCGCGGCATCGGCCTCGACCCGACCGAGACGTGGCCGCAGCTCGTCGACGAATTGCTGTCCAAGCACGTCGAGCCCAAGCTGACGAACCCAACCTTCGTCACCGACTACCCCGTCGAGCTGTCCCCCTTCGCCAAGGCCCACCGCTCCGAGCCGGGCCTGGTCGAGCGGTTCGAGTGCTTCGCCGGCGGAATGGAGTTCGCCAACGCGTTCACCGAGCTCAACGACCCCGACGAGCAGCGAGCCCGCTTCGAGGAGCAGGGTCGCCACAGCGCGGCCGGCGACGCGGAGGCCCAGCCCTATGACGAGGACTTCGTCCGGGCGCTCGAGCAGGGCATGCCGCCGACGGGCGGGATCGGGATCGGGATAGACCGATTGGTGATGCTGTTTTCGGGTAGAGCGTCGATCCGCGAGGTCGTCCTCTTCCCGGCGCTTCGCACCTGACTTGCCAGCCGGACCCCGTTGTTAGACTGGGCCGTCAGCCGCATTTTCCCGAGACGAAGGACTCGAGCCGTGTTTGAGCGCTTCACAGAGCGGGCCCGCCAGGTGGTCGTCCTCGCGCAAGAGGAGGCCCGGATCCTCAAGCACAACTACATTGGCACCGAGCACATCCTGCTTGGCCTGCTCCGAGAGGAGGAGGGCCTGGCCGCGCGCGTGCTCGAGTCGCTCGACATCACCGTAGAGCGCGTCCGCGCGCAGGTCGTGCGGATCGTCGGCTCGGGCGAGGAGGTCACCTCTGGGCAGATCCCGTTCACGCCGCGGGCGAAGAAGGTGCTCGAGCTGGCCCTGCGCGAGGCGCTGTCGCTCGGGCACAACTACATCGGCACCGAGCACATCCTGCTCGGGCTGGTGCGCGAGAACGAGGGCGTCGCCGCCCGCATCCTGCTCGACTTCGACGCCGACTCCGAGAAGATCCGCAACGAGGTCATCCGGATGCTGTCGGGCCCCGGCGGCCGGCAGCGCCAGGGCAGCGGCCAGGGCGCCCAGCAGGGCGAGGGCAAGAAGAGCTCCAAGCTGCTCGATCAGTTCGGACGCAACCTGACCAAGCTCGCGGCCGAGGGCAAGCTCGATCCGGTCGTCGGACGCGAGACCGAGGTCGAGCGGATCATGCAGATCCTCTCGCGCCGCACGAAGAACAACCCGGTGCTGATCGGCGAGCCGGGCGTCGGCAAGACGGCCGTCGTCGAGGGCCTCGCCCAGCGGATCACCAGCGGCGAGGTGCCCGAGCTGCTGAAGAACAAGCAGATCTACACGCTCGACCTGGCGGCGCTGGTCGCCGGCTCGAAGTACCGCGGCGAGTTCGAGGAGCGGCTCAAGAAGGTGATGAAGGAGATCACCCAGCGCGGCGACATCATCCTGTTCATCGACGAGCTGCACAACCTCGTCGGCGCGGGCGCGGCCGAGGGCGCGA
>DATABO010000073.1:0-17840 GCA_036259535.1 Thermoleophilaceae bacterium | reverse complement strand
GCGACGGCGGCGAGCGCCGCCCCCAAGAGCATCTTCCGCATGGTTCCCTCCCGTGCATGCGTTGACGATATGAGCGACAAACCGTAACCCCCGTGTCAATTTCTGGAAATGCCTCTGACCGATGTGACACGTTCGCGGTAGCGCGTCCGACATCTAGGATGCCCGCGTGATCCTTGCGCTCGATCAGGGCACCACCGGCTCGACCGCGCTCGTATTCGACGTCGACGGCCGGATCGCCGGGCGTGCCTACAGCGAGTTTGGCCAGCACTTCCCGCGCCCGGGCTGGGTCGAGCACGACGCCGAGGAGATCTGGCAGGTGACGCGTCGCGTCGGGCGCGAGGCGCTCGACGCCGCCGGCGTGGATGGTCGCGCGCTCGCGGGGATCGGGATCACCAATCAGCGCGAGACCGTGGTCGCCTGGGACCGCTCCAGCGGCGAGCCGTTGCACCGCGCGCTGGTTTGGCAGGACCGTCGCACCGCCGCGCGCTGTGACGAGCTGCGCGAGGCCGGCCATGAGCCGCTCGTGCGCGAGCGCACCGGCTTGGTGCTCGACCCGTACTTCTCGGGCACGAAGATCGAGTGGCTGATTCGCCAGGGCGGCGTCGACCCGGCGCGCGCCGCGTTCGGCACCATCGACTCGTGGCTGGTCCACAGGCTAACCGGGCGCCATGCCACCGACTACTCGAACGCCTCGCGGACCCTGCTGTTCGACATCGCCCGCCTGCGCTGGGACGCGGAGCTGTGCGAGCTGCTCGGCGTCCCACTCGACGCGCTCCCCGAGCCGTGCCCCAGCGCGCACGTCTACGGCGAGACCTCGGAGTTCGGCGGCTCGGTCCCGGTCGCGGGCATCGCCGGCGACCAGCAGGCAGCGCTCTACGGACAGGCCTGCCACGCGCCCGGGCTCGGCAAGAACACCTACGGGACGGGCAGCTTCGTCCTGCTCAACGCCGGCGCCGAGCGGCCGACGCCGCCCGACGGCCTGCTGACGACCGTGGCCTGGGGCGTCGACGACCGCGTCGACTACGCGCTCGAGGCGGCGATCTTCGTCACCGGCGCCGCTGTCCAGTGGCTGCGCGACGGGCTCGGCGTCATCCGCACGGCGGCCGAGACCGAGGAGCTCGCACGCTCGCTCGACTCCAACGACGGCGTCTACCTCGTCCCCGCGTTCACGGGCCTCGGCTCGCCGCACTGGGACCCCTACGCGCGCGGCACGGTCGTCGGGCTGACGCGCGGCAGCGGCCGCGCCCATCTCGCACGCGCCACGCTCGAGGCGATCGCCTACCAGACCGTCGACGCCGTGCGGGCGATGGAGCACGCCTCCGGCATCGACTTCGCCGAGCTCAAGGCCGACGGCGGCGCCGTCCACAACTCGTGGCTGATGCGCTTCCAAGCCGACGTGCTCGGCGTCCCGGTGGTCGTCCCGGAGGTCTCCGAGACGACGGCGCTTGGCGCGGCCTATCTTGCCGGCGTGGCGACCGGGACCTGGACCGAGGCCGACGTGCACGCGATGTGGCGCGAGGCGGCCCGCTACGAGCCACGGATGCCACTGGCCCAGCGCGACGACCTGATCGCGGGCTGGCGCCGCGCGCTCGACCGCTCGCGCGGATGGGCCGGCGCGTGACCAAGCGCCGAGCGCGGGGTACCTGACGGCGCATGGCCGACGTCAAGCTCAAGCAGCAGGTCTACAAGGATCCCCGCCCGGCGGAGCACTTCGACCGCTACCACCGACGCGTCCGCGAGCACCGGCCGAACTGGGACTACGAGCTCGTGCGGACGATCCTGACGCCGTACCTGCTCGGCTTCTTCCGCACGCGCGCCTTCGACACCTACAACGTCCCGGCCGACGGCCCGTGCATCCTCGCGCCGAACCACTTCTCGTTCCTCGACCACTTCTTCCTCGCGGTCTACCTCCGCCGCAAGGTCCACTTCATGGCGAAGTCGCAGCTGTTCAAGCTGCCGCTCTGGCCGTTCTTCAACTACGGCGGCGTCTTCCCGGTCCGCCGCGGCCACGCCGACCAGGAGTCCTTCGACACCGCCCACGCGATCCTCGCCCGCGGCGACATCGTCGTCATGTACCTCGAGGGCGGCCGCTCGCGCACCGGCGAGCTGGGCACGCCACGGCCCGGCGTCGGTCGCCTCGCGCTCGAGACCGGCGTCCCGGTCGTCCCGGTCGCGATCGTCGGCTCGGAGAAGACGCGCAACTGGAAGCGCGGCCAGTTCCCCAAGGTCAGCGTCCGCTTCGGCGCGCCCGTCCGCTTCGACCCGATCGACGCACCGACCAAGGACCAGTCCCAGTACGCCTCCGAGCAGGTCTTCGAGCGGATCCGCGGCCTCTGGCAGGACGCCAGGGACAGCGGCCGTTGAACCGGCTCCCCCGCTAGGCCGGCAGGCCGGCGACGGCGGCGACGAGCTTCGCGGGATCGCGCAGCGGCGGGCCGTGGCCGAAGCAGACCAGCGACGGCTCGAGCGCGGCGATGCGCCGGGCGCTCTCGCGATTGCGTGCGACGTCCGGGGTGAGGATCGCGAACGGCTCGCGGATCGGGCCGCCGAGCCGAAACGCGTTCCAGCCCCACATCACGTCGCCGCAGAGCAGGGTGCGGTCCGACTCGCGCCAGTAGGAGAGGTGTCCCGGCGAGTGACCGGGTGTGTCGAGCACGGTGAAGCCGGCTATCTCGTCGCCCTCGCGCAGAGCTCGTGCCACCGGGTGGGCCCTCGCCGCAGGCAGCTTCAGGCCGCCGCCGGCGAACGTCGTGCCGCTCTCGACCGCCTCGACGTCGGCGGCGCCACACCAGAGCGGCACGCCGAGCCGCTCGCAGACCGCGTGGCTGGAGCCGTAGTGGTCGGGATGAGCGTGTGTCAGGGCGTGCGCCGCCACCGTCCGACCTTCGAGCTGACGCAGGATCCGCCGGCGGTCGAGCGCCGTGCCGGCGTCGATCAGCACGTCGCCGACGACGTAGACGTTCACCGCGTCGCGGGGGACGCCGTCGAGCTGCCAGACGCCCTCCGCGAGCTCCCTCACGCCGCCGCTGGCCGCCCGTAGGCCCTGTCGAGCCGGCGGAAGGCGGCCATGTCGTGGGCGGGAATCACGAGCGCGTCGGGGTGCTGCTCGATGAAGAGCTGGATCTCGCGCAAAGAGCGGCGGAAGCGGTGCTCGTCGGCCATCCGGTAGGGGAGAGCGGTCTCCGCGATCGTCTGGTGGGTGTAGGCGGCGTCACCGGTCAGCAGCGCGTAGCGGTCGCCGAGGCGGAGGACGACCGAGCAGTGCCCCGGCGTGTGGCCGGGCGTGAAGACCACCCGCACGCTGCCGTCGCCGAAGAGGTCGAGCGAGCGGCCGAACGTCGCGAACGAGTCGGCGGCGTCGCTCGCGAAGTCGAGCAGGCGGTAGTCGAAGGCGTGGTCGAAATGGCGCTTGATGTAGCCGTCGGTCGCGCCACCCCCGGCAGCGGCCTCCCACTCGGCGGAGCTGACGACGAATGTCGCCTCCGGGAACTGCGCGATGCCGCTCGCGTGGTCGCTGTGCAGGTGCGTCAGCACGACCGTCTTCACGTCGCCGGGGCCGAAGCCGCGCTCGCGGAGCTGGTCGGGTACCGCCTCCGCGGTGTCCATGCGGAGGTCCTTGTAGATCAGGCCGCCGAGCCGGCCCATGCCCTGGCGTGGGTCGACCGCCACCGCGGCATGGAAGCCGGTGTCGACGAGCACCAGGCCGGCGCCCGGATGCTCGACCAGGAACGCCTGGACCGGCAGCTCGGGCCACTCGTCCTGCGACTGGCCGACCCCGAGCGCTCGCAGTGGCGCGAGCCGGCCGTCGCTGCGGTGGATGAGGCCGGGCGGGGCGACCATTCGCGCGCAGAGCAGCGGATGCAGCCGGACCGTCGCCCCCTCGCGCCCGCCCGCCAGCGGCAGCTGGGCCGGGCGCGGCTCTGCCGCCGTCGCCATGCGGGCAATCTAACCCGTGCAGGTAGGGTGCGCATCCGATGGGCTCGGAGATCTTCAGGCCCGGGCTGCTCGACGGCCAGGTGGCGCTGGTCAGCGGCGGAGGGTCCGGCCTCGGCCGCCGCACCGCGATCGAGCTGGCCGCGCTGGGCGCGCGGGTCGTCATCTGCGGCCGACGGGCGGAGCCGCTCGCCGAGACCGTCGCCCTCTGCGCGGAGGGACGGTGCAGCGCGCACCCCTGCGACATCCGCGAGGAGGACCAGGTCGACGGGCTCGTCGATGCCGTGCTCGCCGACCACGGCAAGATCGACCTGCTCGTCAACAACGCCGGCGGGCAGTTCCTGACCCCGGCCGAGGACATCACGCCGAAGGGCTTTCGCACCGTGATCCGGCTCAACGTCGAGGGCACCTGGCTGATGACCCACGCCGTCGCGACCAAGGCGATGATCCCCGGCGGCAACGGCGGCAAGATCGTCAACGTCACGCTCTCGCCGCACAACGGCCTGCCGGGCATGGCCCACTCCTCGGCGGCCCGGGCAGCCGTCGAGAACCTCACGCGCGTCCTGTCGATCGAGTGGTCGCGCTACGGGATCAAGCTGAACGCGCTCGCCGCGGGCCAGTTCGGCACCGAGACATTGCGCACGAAGTACCCCCAGGCGATCGTCGACCACCTCGAGCAGACCGTCCCACTCGGCCGGCTCGGCACCGAGGAGGAGTTCGCCTGGGCAGTCGCATACCTCGCCTCGCCGGCCGGCGACTTCTACTCCGGCGCCGTCATCACGATGGACGGCGCGCGCGACAACTGGTTCGGCACCTGGCCGCCGGGCTCGATCGCCGACGCGGGGGGCAAGCCGCTCTCGGAGGAGCGGCGCCCCGCGACCGACGGCTAGCTGGTCATCCCGGTGAACTGACCGCCGGTGACGTTGAGCACCTGCCCGTGGACGTAGTTCGACCACGGCGAGCAGAGGAAGAAGACGCCGCCGGCGGCCTCCTCGGGCGTTCCTGGCCGGCCCATCGGGATCAGCATCGTCGCCATCTGGCGTAGCTGCTCCGGGATCCCGAGCTGGATCTCCTTGCCCTCGGCCTCGATCGTCTCGGCGGTCTGCTTGGAAGCCGTCAGGCGCGTCTCGATGAACCCGAACGCGACCGCGTTGACGTTGATCTTGAACTGGCCCCACTCCTTCGCCAGCGTCTTGGTCAGGCCGACGACGCCCGACTTGCCAGACGAGTAGTTCGCCTGCCCGGCGTTGCCCATCGTGCCGGAGACCGACGAGACGTTGACGACCTTGCGGAAGACCTCGCGACCCTCCTCGCGCTCCTTCTTCGCGGGCTCGCGCATGTGCGGCGCCGCGGCGCGCAAGACCCTGAACGGCACCACGTTGTGGATGTCGAGCATCGCTTGGAACTGCTCGTCCGACATCTTGTGGATCGGGCCGTCCCAGGTGTAGCCGGCGTTGTTGACGACGATGTCGAGCCCTCCGAACGCCTCGACCGCGGTCTCCACGAGCTTGTCCGGGACGCCGTCCTTGGTCAGGTCGCCGGCGAACGCGACGGTCTCGCCGGCGATCTCGCCCGACGCCTGCTCGGCGACGTCGCCGTCGAGGTCGTTGACGAGGACGCGCGCGCCCTGCGAGGCGAGCAGCTCCGCCGTAGCCCGTCCGATGCCGCGCGCCGATCCGGTGACGATCGCCGACTTGCCGTCTAGAACTCCCACAGTCGCTCTCCTTGTCGTTCTCGAAGTCGGCGGGGGATTCTTACCTACGGTCGGCAGGCCGCGGTGGGGTTTTCGACTGGGGCAAGTTTACGGCATCCGTAAATCCAATAGAAAAAGGAATATTTCTCTGATACACTAGCTTTCGCATGAGTGTAAAACCATCGAATACCGGCATGGACCTGACTGATCGAGCAGTTGCATGGCTCACGCCCCGCTTGCCCCCGACCTGGTCGATCGAGCTTCGGCCCACGTCGCGCGATGCCTCCGCTGCCGACGCCGACGCGATGATCGAGATCCAGGGTCCCCAGGCCTACGCGAGGCTTGTGGTCGAGGCCCGTGAGCGCTTCGAGCCACGTGACGTCGAGCGGCTGGGGATGGGGCTTTTGCGAAAGCTGCGACAGATCAACGACGTCCCGGTGCTCGTCGTCGCTTCGTGGCTCAGCCCCCGGACGCGGGAGCTCCTGGCGGCCGAGGGACTCAACTACCTGGACCTGACCGGGAACGCGCAGATCAGGCTGAACGCCCCCGCGCTGTTCCTCAGCTCCGAGGGCAGCGCGCGGAATCCGGCGCCCGTCCCGCCCGGGAGCGTGAAGCTTCGCGGGCGCAAGGCCGCGCGGCTGATTCGCCTGCTGACCGACGTTCGACCGCCGTATGGCGTAGGGCAGGTGGCCGCGGCGACCGGTCTCACCCAGGGCTACGTGTCTCGCCTGCTCGACTCGCTCGATCGAGAGGCGCTGATCGATCGCTCCCCCCGCGGTGGTGTCGAGACGGTGGAGGTGGTCGCCCTAGTCAGGCGCTGGGCCGAGTCCTACGACGTGCTGGGGACGAACGGTGCCAGGTGGTTCATAGCGCCGAATGGAGCCGAGTCCGCGATGCGGGGGATCGCAAGCCTGGCGTCCGAGCAGCGGGTCGCCGTGACCGGTTCATTCGCCGCTGTCCGAATGGCCCCGGTCGCGGCCCCGGCGTTGATGATGGCTTACTGCGATGCCATCGACGCCACCGCCGACACCCTTGGCTTGCTGCCTGCCGACGAGGGGGCCAACGTGATCTTGCTGGAGCCATTCGATTCAGTGGCGTGGCGATATGCGACGGAGGAGGGAGGCGTGGTCTTCGCCGCTCCCTCCCAGGTAGCCGTCGACTGCCTCACGGGAACCGGACGCATGCCCGCCGAGGGCGAGGCGCTGTTGCGCTGGATGGAGTCCAACGAGCGATCGTGGCGAGCACGCTCGCTGGACTTCTGGGGCGATTCGGCATGATCGCGCTCGATCCCGCCTACGTCGAGGCGCGGCGAGTCCTGCTCGACGCGCTGATCGCTCTCGAGCCGCATGGCGCCGCCGTGGTCGTAGGCGGCGGGCTTTCATCTCGCGCCGGGGCAGGACTTCGAGCCCGGTATCTGGCTTGCGCCGGCTCATCTGACGGATGGCGACGACGAGCTGATCCCCGTTGACCTGATCGTGCCGGAGGGCGCGACCGACGGAAGCGGTCGCCGAGCCGCCCGGCTCGGGACTCACGGCAAGCGGGCGGCACGGCGGGCGGTAGGACTGGAGGCCGCACTCGTCGACCACTCCCCGATGAGGATCGAGGCGCTGCATCGAGCAGACGCCCGCGCGGTGATGGCGGAGGTCGCGGGCCCAGCGGCGCTGCTGGTGGCCAAGGCACACAAGATTCACGATCGGATCGATAGCGGCCACGACCGACGCCTGGAGGACAAGGACGCGGCCGACGTGTTCCGGCTCATGCAATCCACCTCACCGGAGGATGTGGGACGAACCCTCGCCCACCTACGCCAGGACAGGCTCTCGAGCGGTGTATCGGTCGCGGCTACGGCCTATCTGGACGAGCTCTTCGGTCGCCGTGGGCGGCCAGGGGTGGCGATGGCAGCTCGCGCTTTGCGCTCGGTCGTTCCAGAGGCCAGAGTCACAGCAATCTGCGCTGCCTACGTAGAGCGGATGCTCTACGCCGCGTCTGAGCGTTGACTAGAGCCCCATCTGCCGGCCGAGGATCTCCTTCATGATCTCGTCTGTCCCGCCGCCGATCGGGCCGAGGCGCAGGTCGCGAGCCGCGCGCTCGACCTCGTACTCGCGCATGTAGCCAGCGCCGCCGTGGATCTGGATCGCGTCGTCGGCGACCTCGCAGGCGGCTCGCTGGGAGAGCAGCTTCGCCATCGTCACCTCGCGGATCGCGTCCTGGCCGTCGTGGAAGAGGCGCAGGGCGTGGTAGGTCAGCGAGCGCGACGCCTCGAGCTTCACCGCCATCCCCGCCACCTTGTGGCGAATCGCCTGGAACTTGCCGATCGGCCGCCCGAAGGCCTCCCGCTCCAGCGCGTAGGCGACCGAGCTGTCGAGCAGCCGCTGCATCGCCGCCACGGCGCCGAGCGCCATCGCGATCCGCTCCCACTGGAAGTTGGCCATGATCAGGTAGAAGCCGCGGTTCTCCTCCCCGAGCAGGTTCTCCTCGGGCACGAAGACGTCCTGGAACGCCAGCTCCGCCGTGTCGGACGCGTGCCAGCCGAGCTTCTCGAGCTTCTTCGAGACCGTGAAGCCCTCCATCCCCTTCTCGATCAGCAGGAACGACAGGCCGCCGTGCCCGCCCTCGGCGCTCGTCTTGACGGCTGTGACGACCACGTCGGCGCGCACCCCGCCGGTGATGAACGTCTTCGACCCGTTGACGACCCAGCCACCGTCGACGCGCTCGGCCCGGGTCCGGATCCCGGCGACGTCCGACCCGGTGCCCGGCTCGGTGATCCCGAGCGCGGCGATCTTCTCGCCCTTGATGCCGGGCACCAGGAAGCGCTGCTTCTGCTCCTCTGTCCCGAACTTGAAGATCGGCGGAGTGCCGATGTTGACGTGCGCGCCGATCCCCGCGGCGACGCCGCCGGAGCCGCAGCGGCCCAGCTCCTCGATCAGCACGGCGTCGTGGACGTAGGTGCCGCCCTCGCCGCCGTAGCGCTCCGGGTACTTCAGTCCGAGGAACCCGTTCGCCGCGAGCTTCTCGAACACCTCATTGGGGAACCAGCGCTCGTCCTCCCACCGCGCCGCGTGAGGCCGCAGCTCCTTCTCCACGAAGCGGCGGATCGACTCGCGCAGCGCCTCGTGCTCGTCGGTGAACGGCGGCTCCAGCCCGCGGCCGTCAGCCACGGCGCTCACCTGCCTAGAGCCCGTACGACCGCCCGATCACATCCAGCATGATCTCGTCGCTCCCCGCCCCGATCCGGTTCAGCCGCATGTCGCGCCACGCCCGCTCGATCCCGTACTCCCGCATGTACCCCGCCCCGCCGTGGATCTGCAGGCACTCGTCGGTCACCTCGCACGCCATCTGCGCCGTGAACAGCTTCGCCATCGAGATCTCGCGCACCGGGTACTCGCCGTTGTTGAAGCGCCAGGCGGTCGTGTAGGTCATCTGACGCCCGGCCTCGATCTTGGTCGCCATCTCCGCGAACTTGTGCCGGATCGCCTGGAACTTGCCGATCGGCCGGCCGAACGCCTCGCGCTCGAGCGCGTACTGGAGCGTCTTGTCGAAGCAGCGCTGGGCGCCCGCGACGCAGCCCGCGGCGCCGATCAGCCGCTCGCCCTGGAGCTCCCACATGATGTGGTAGAAGCCCTTGCCCTCCTGGCCGAGCATCGCCGACGCGGGCACGCGCACGTCCTGGAAGGCGAGCAGCGCGGTGTCGGAGGCGTGCATGCCGAGCTTCTCCAGCTTCTTCTCGCGGATCACGCCGGGCGCGTCCATCGGCACGAGGAAGAGCGTGAAGCCGTCGTAGCCGGCGTCCGGGTCGGTCTTGGTGACGAGCACGATCACGTCGGCGCGGTGGCCGTTGGTGATGTAGGTCTTCGAGCCGTTGATGACGTAGTCGTCGCCGTCTCGGACCGCGCGCGTCTTGATGCCGGCGACGTCGGAGCCCGCGTCCGGCTCGGTGATTCCGAGACAGAGGATCTTCTCGCCCCTGATCGCGGGCACGAGCCACTCCTGCTTCTGCTCCTCGGAGCCGAACAGGTGGATCGGCGGCATCGCCATGTCGGTGTGGACCGCCACGCCCATCGTCAGGCCGCCCGAGTTCGAGCGGCCCATCTCCTCGGCGAGCACGAGGTTGCAGAAGTAGTCGCCGCCCTGGCCGCCGTACTCCTCGGGCATCGAGAGGCCGAGGAAGCCGAGCTCGCCCATCCGCCGGATGACCGAGTCGGGGAAGGTCGTCTCCTCCCACTCGTCGGCGTGGGGGGTCAGCTCCCTCTCGACGAACGAGCGGATCGACTCGCGCAGCCGGTCGTGGTGCTCCTCGAAGATGAAGTGCTTGCGCTTGGTCCCGAAGTCCGGCTTCAGGACGGTCTCGGCGGTGGCCATCGGTGCTCCCTCTGCTCGCGGTAGGCGGTGCTCGCGCGCACGCTAGCAAAGTAAGGAGTGGAACTTCCTACTTTCTACGATCTGGGCGCGCATGTTGCGCTCCATCATGCGCAGCGACGCGTCGGCGAGCGAGCTGTCGATGTGCGCGACGGCGTCGCCTACGACGCTGACGTCGAACTGGCGCACGTAGGCGTCGAGCGCGCTGTAGAGGATGCACTGCTCGGTCACCTGGCCGCACAAGACGAGCCGGTCGATCTCGCGGTCGTGCAGCAGGTGCTCGAGTGGCGTGCCGTAGAAGATGCTGTGGCGCGCCTTGATCACGAACGAGGCGTCGTCGGGCGGCAGGATCGGCTCGACGAGGTCGGGGCGGCGTCCGTCGAGCGCCCGCCTGGCGAGCTCCTCCTGAGAGGAGTTCCAGTCGTTGTAGTTGTCGTTGACGTAGATGACGTCGACGTCGTCGCCGGCGGTGTGGTCGAGCAGCGCCTGGATCGGCTCGACGACGTCCTCGACGCTCTCGACGAGGATCTCTGCGTCCTCGTGGTCGTAGGGGTTGAGCATGTCGACGACGGCGAGCGCGGTGGTGGCCATGACGCTTCCCTGCCCGCTCGAGCGCCAGTTGGAACGCCGCGGCGTCGCGCCGCTGGCAGACTGGCCCCATGGCCGAGCTAGCCTTCGACGCGATCGTCCTCGGAGCCGGTCCCGCGGGCGAGGTTGCCGCCGGTCGGCTGGCGGACGGCGGATTGTCGGTGGCTCTCGTCGAGCCGCATCTGGTCGGGGGCGAGTGCTCGTTCTATGCCTGCATGCCGTCGAAGGCGCTGCTGCGGCCGGGCGAGCTGCTCGCCGAGGCGCGGCGCCTGCCCGGGGTCGCCGAGGTCGTTGCCGGCGACGTCGACGCGCTGGCGACACTCGCGCGTCGCGACGAGGTGATCCACGACCTCGACGACTCCACCCAGCTGCCGTGGCTGGAGGACAAGGGCATCGAGCTGCTGCGCGGTGACGGCCGGCTCGACGGCGAGCGCCGCGTGCGCGTCGGCGACGAGCTGCTGACCGCACGTCGCGCCGTCGTGGTGGCGACCGGCAGCGCCGCCGCGCTGCCGCCGATCGAGGGGCTGCGCGAGGCGAAGCCGTGGACGAACCGCGAGGGCACGACCGCGAAGGCCGTTCCAGCCCGGCTGGCGGTGCTCGGTGGCGGGGTGGCCGGCGTCGAGCTGGCCCAGGCATGGCTGACGCTCGGCTCCGAGGTGACGGTCGTCGAGCGCAGCGATCGCCTGCTCGAGCGCGAGGAGCCGTTCGCCGGTGAGCAGGTGGCGGACTCCCTGCGAGCGCAGGGAATCGACGTGCGCCTGGACGCGACGGTCGCCGCGGTGCGCGCCGATCGTGCAGGCACCGGCGGCGAGATCGTCGTCGAGCTCGACGGCGAGGCGCCGGTGACGGCGGACGAGCTGCTGGTCGCCGCCGGCCGCCGCCCGCGGACCGACGACATCGGCCTCGAGACCGTCGGCCTCAGGGCGGGCGAGTCGATCGAGGTCGACGACCGGATGCGGGCGACTGGCGTGGGTGGCGACTGGCTCTATGCGGTGGGCGACGTCAACGGCCGCGCGCTGCTGACCCACATGGGCAAGTACCAGGCGCGCGCAGCGGCCGACGTGATCCTCGGCAAGGACGCCGCGGTGACCGAGGACGGCCCGGTCTCGCCACGGGTCGTCTTCACCGATCCGCAGGTCGCAGCCGTCGGCCATACGCTCGCGTCCGCCAAGCAGGCGGGGCTTGGCGTCCGGGCCGTCGACGTCGGCACCGAGGCCAACGCCGGCGGGAGCTTCGTCGGCAGGGACGCGGTCGGGACCTGCAGGATCGTCGTCGACGAGGACCGGCGCGTGATCGTGGGAGCGACCTTCACCGGGGCCGAGGTCGCCGAGTCCCTGCACGCTGCCACGATCGCGGTCGTCGGCGAGCTGCCGCTCGACCGCCTCTGGCACGCGATCCCGGCGTTTCCGACCCGCAGCGAGCTGTGGCTCAACCTGCTCGAGGAGTACGGGCTCTGATCGACTCGCCGCGCGCCAAGGCGGTCCTTCAGCGCGTCCGAGCCATCCCGCCCGGTCGCGTCACCACCTACGGCGACCTCTCGCCCGGCGCGCCGCGCTTCGCGGGCACGGTGCTCGCGGCCTGCGCCGATCCCGACGTGCCCTGGCAGCGCATCGTTCGCGCCGATGGCTCGCTGCCCAAGGGCGACCGCCAGCGCAGCCTGCTCGAGGCCGAGGGCGTCCCGTTCCGCGGTGCACGGGTCGACATGCGCGCGGCGTGGATGCCGGTGCCCGGATAATCTCGCCGCAGTGGCCTTCGAGAAGATCCGCTACGAGGTCGACGACGCGAAAGTCGCGACGATCACGCTCGACGATCCCGAGACTCGCAACGCGCTCGGGAACGACACCCTCGCGGAGCTGATCGCGGCGTTCGAGCAGGCGGGTGCCGATCCGAGCGTCGGCTGCGTGGTGCTGACCTCCTCGCACGACAAGGTGTTCTCGGCCGGCGGGAACCTCGCCGGGTTCGCGGCGGAGATGCCGCTCGTCCACAAGCACTTCGGCACCGAGCTCTTTCCGCGCCTCTTCCGCACGATCGGCCAGCTCGGCAAGCCGACGATCTGCGCCGCCAACGGCCACGTGCTCGCCGGCTCGCTCGGCGTCGCGCTCGCCTGCGACCTGATCGTCGCCTCCGAGAAGGCGACGTTCGGCACGCCCGAGATCAACGTCGGCGTCTTCCCCTTCATGATCATGGCGCTCATCTACCGCAACATCGGCCGCAAGAAGACCAACGAGATGCTTCTGCTCGGCGAGCGCTTGACTGCCAAGGAGGCGCTCGAGATCGGCCTCGTCAACAAGGTCGCGCCGCCGCGCGGGCTGGAGCTCGAGGTCCGCGAGTGGGCCGAGAAGCTGGCCGCCAAGTCGCCGCTGATGATGCGGCTGGGCAAGGACGCGATGTACCGCCAGCAGGACATGGCCTTCGACGACGCGCTCGAGTTCCTCCACCACAACCTGACGCTGTCCTTCTCGACCGAGGACATCCAGGAGGGCGTCAAGGCGTTCTTCGAGAAGCGCGAGCCGCAATGGAGTGGCCGGTGAGCGTCGCGCTCGTCGCCTTGCGCTGTCGGACGTCGGACCGGACGCCCGACGCGGTCCGCGGCGTCGACGAGCTGGCGCCGCTGATCGGCAAGCGACTCGGGCGCGAGGCGCGCCAGGTCGGCTCGCCCGGCGAGCCGCGCGACGCGAGCTGGGAGGAGGACATCCGCGACTCGCGCGGCTGCCTGCTCGAGGCCGGCGGGCAGGTCGACGACGCGCTGACGGCCGGCAGGCTGCCGCTGCTGCTCGCCGGCGAGTGCTCGATCGCGCTGACGACGCTGCCGACCGTCCTGCGCCACCGGCCCGACGCGGTGGTCCTCTGGCTCGACGCCCACGGCGACTTCAACACGCCCGACACGACGGTCAGCGGCAGCCTCAGCGGGATGTCGCTCGCCGGCGCGTGCGGGCACTGGAACGCCGGGCTGATCGCCGACACCGTGCCCGAGGACCGCGTCGTGCTCGCCGGCGTGCGCGACCTAGACGGGGACGAGCGCAAGGCGCTCGAGCAAAGCGACGTGACCGTGATCGGCGCCAGTCCCGTCGAGACGCTGGTCGCCGTCAAGAACGCGCTCGACGGCGCGCCGGTCTACATCCACCTCGACCTCGACGTGATCGACCCGGCCGTCTTCCCGGCGCGCCAGCCGGCGCCCGACGGGCTGCCGCCCGAGAAGCTCTACGACCTGATCGAGGCGGTGATGGCCGACTGCGAGCTGGTCGGAGTCGAGGTCACGACGTTCGAGGCTCCCGAGGACGAGGAGGACCGCCAGGAGGCCGCCGCGATCGTGATGCGGGTGCTCGAGCCGTTGCTCGAGGCGATTCCCGAGCGCGCAACGACGAGCTAGCGTCCATGGAATAGTGGGCAGTAGGACTTCCTACTTCTTACGGAGGAACATTGCCGACCGACGCCCCGCCCGAGTCCCTGCTGCGCCCGCTCGTCGAGGACCTGCACGCCCGCCGCGAGAAGGCGAAGCTCGGCGGGGGCCCTGAGAAGATCGAGCGCCAGCACGCCGCCGACAAGCTGACGGCGCGTGAGCGGCTCGACCTGCTGATCGACGCCGGCACGTTCACCGAGCTGGGGATCCACGGGCGGCCGCACTTCGCCCAGCGCGCGATGGAGGGCAAGGAGGCGCCGGCAGACGGCGTCGTGACCGGCTACGGCAAGGTCGACGGCCGCCTGGTCGCGGTCTGCGCCTACGACTTCACCGTCATGGCCGGCTCGATGGGCATGACCGGCGAGCTGAAGGTCACCCGCTTGCGCGAGCTCGCGCTGCAGAAGCGGATCCCGTTCATCTGGCTGCTCGACTCCGCGGGCGCGCGGATCCAGGAGGCCGCGGGATCGCTGTTCGCGGGCTCGGGCTTCCTCTTCCGCGAGGAGGTCGTGATGAGCGGCGTGATCCCCCAGATCGCAGCCCTGATGGGACCGTGCGCGGCAGGCACCGCCTACATCCCCGGCCTCGCCGACTTCGTGCCGATGGTCAAGGGCCGCGGCTCGATGGCGCTCGCCGGCCCGCACCTCGTCAAGGCGGTGACCGGCGAGGACGTCACCCAGGAGGAGCTCGGCGGGTCGAAGATCCACACCAGGGTCTCGGGCGTCGGCGACCTCGAGGTCAAGTCCGACGAGGAGTGCATCCAGGCGATCAAGGACTACCTCTCGTACTTCCCGCAGAACTGCGAGCAGCCGCCGCCGATCCGCCCGACGGCCGATCCGGTCGAGCGCATGGACGAGGAGCTGCTCGACGTGCTGCCGCCGTCGAACCGCCAGCCCTACGACATGTACGACGTGATCTGCCGGATCGTCGACGACGGCGTCTACTTCGACGTCAAGCCGCGCTTCGCGCGCACGATCATCACCTGCCTCGCCCGGATGGGTGGGCGGCCGGTCGGAATCGTCGCGAACCAGCCCAAGCACCTCGGCGGAATCCTCGAGAACGACTCGGCGGACAAGGCGGCGCGCTTCGTCAACCTCTGCGACGCCTACGGCATCCCGCTGCTCTTCCTCCAGGACGTGCCCGGCTTCATGGTCGGGACCAAGGTCGAGCACGCGGGGATCATTCGCCACGGCGCGAAGATGCTCTATGCGGTGTCCAACGCGACCGTGCCGAAGATCACGGTGGTCGTGCGCAAGGCCTATGGCGCCGGCTACTACGTGATGTGCGGCAAGGCCTACGAGCCGGACCTGATCGTCGCCTGGCCGTCGGCCGAGATCTCGGTGATGGGCGCCGAGGGCGCGGTCAACATCATCGGCCGCTCGGTGATCGAGGCGGCCGAGGACCCGGAGGCGACGCGCAAGCAGATGGAGGACGCGATCCGCGCGACGATCGACCCCTACATCGCCGCCGGCAACGCGATGATCGACGACGTCATCGACCCCCGCGAGACGCGGCCGGTCGTGATCAAGGCACTCGAGATGGCGGCGACCAAGAGGGTCGAGCGGCCGTGGAAGAAGATGGGGGTGATGCCGGTATGAGGGCGGTCCAGGTCAGCGAGCTGACCGGCCCGGCGGCGGTGCGCGTCGTCGAGGTCGACGAGCCGGTCGCCGACGGCCAGAGCCTGCTGGTCGACGTCAAGGCGGCGGGGGTGTCGTTCCCGGAGCTGCTGCAGACACGCGGCGAGTACCAGCTCAAGCTCGACCCGCCGTTCGTCCTCGGCAGCGAGCTGTCCGGCGTCGTTCGCGACGCGCCGGACGGCTCCGGCTTCGCGCCCGGGGACCGGATCACCGCCCTCGCGCCGCTCGGCGGCGCGTTCGCCGAGGTGGCGCTGGCGCCGCCGTTCGCCGCCTTCAAGCTGCCCGACGCGCTCGACTTCGGCCAGGGCGCCGGCTACTGCATGAACTACCACACCGCCCACTTCGCGCTGGCGCGTCGGGCGGCGCTGGGGGAGGGGGAGACGCTGCTCGTCCACGGCGCCGCCGGTGGCACCGGGACGGCGGCGATCCAGGTCGGCAAGGGGCTCGGCGCGCGCGTCGTCGCCGTCGTCTCGACCGACGAGAAGGAGCGGGTGGCGCGGGCAGCCGGCGCTGACGAGGTGGTGCGCAGCGACGGCGACTGGCGCAAGGAGGCCGGCCCCGCGAACGTGATCTTCGACCCGGTCGGCGGCTCGCGCTTCGACGAGAGCGTCCGTGCGCTCGCTCCCGAGGGCCGGCTGGTCGTGATCGGCTTCACCGAGGGGGCGATCCCGAGCGTGTCGGTCAACCGGCTGCTGTTCCGCAACGTCAGCGTCGTCGGCGCGGGGTGGGAGCACTTCGCCTTCGAGCGGCCGCAGTACCTGCGCGAGGTCGCCGCCGACCTCGACCGGATGGTCGCCGCGGGCCACGTCGCCCCGATCGTCGGGCGCCGCTATCCGCTCGAGGGGGTCCGCGAGGCGCTCGAGGACCTCGACGGTCGTCGCGCCGTCGGCAAGCTCGTGCTCGACGTCGACCAGGAGGCCGCATGAGCCGCTTCGAGGACCCCGTCGTGATCACCTGCTCGATCTCCGGCGCGGTCGCCAACCGCGATCAGTGCCCGGCGATCCCGTACACGCCGGAGGAGTACGCCGCCGAGGCGCGGCGGATCGTCGACGAGGGCGGCTCGATGATCCACATCCACGCGCGCACGCCCGACGGCGTGCCCAGCTACGAGGTCGAGGACTTCCGCGCGATCACCGACGCCATCCGCGACGCGGTCGACGACGTGATCGTCAACTACTCGACCGGCGCGATCGGCGTCCCGATCGAGAAGCGGATCGCCTACCTGCGCGAGCTGCGCCCCGATGTCGCGGCGCTGAACATGAGCTCGATGAACTATGCGAAGTACTCGCGCTCGCGCAAGGCGTTCGTCTTCAAGGCGGTCTTCGAGAACTCGTTCGACACGATCGTCGAGTTCCTGACCGCGATGAACGAGCTCGGCATACGCCCAGAGCACGAGTGCTTCGACACCGGCCACATCGCCAACCTCGACCCGCTGATCGACATGGGCCTGCTGTCGGAGCCGCTGCAGATCTCGTGCGTCATGGGCGTCACCGGCGGCGTCCGACCGACCCCGCGCAACCTCGCCCACATGGCCGAGCAGGTGCCGGGCGGGCCCGAGGGGCCCAACAACTGGGGCGTGATCGGCGTCAGCCGCGCGCAGTGGCGGCTGGTTGCCGCGGCGCTGACGCTCGGCGGCAACGTGCGCGTCGGCCTCGAGGACAACTTCTACCTGCCCAACGGCGAGATGGCGCGCAGCAACGGCGACCTGATCGCCAAGGCGCGCCAGATGACCGAGGACGTCGGCCGCCGCCCGGCCACCGTCGCCGAGGCGCGCGAGCTGCTCGGAGTGCCGCGCCCGGTGCGGACATGACCTCGCCGACCGGCCAGGTGCCGCGGGGGTCTGGGGGCGCGAGCCCCCGGGCGCTGTCCGACATCAGGGTCTTGGACCTCTCGCGGCTCCTGCCCGGCGGGTTCTGCTCGCTGCTGCTGGCCGACTTCGGCGCCGACGTGCTCAAGGTCGAGGACACCGGCATTGGCGACTACGTCCGCTGGGCGCCGCCCTACTACGAGGGAGCCGACGACTCGGCGAAGTCCGCGCTGTACCTGTCGCTGAACCGCAACAAGCGCTCGATCCGGGTCAACCTCAAGGAGGAGCGCGGGCGCGAGGTGCTGCTGCGGCTCGCGCGCGAGCACGACGTGCTGCTCGAGTCGTACCGCCCGGGCGTGCTCGACCGGCTCGGCGTCGGCTACGAGCGGCTGCGCGAGGAGAACCCCGGGCTCGTCTACTGCGCGATCA
>DATABO010000072.1:0-25245 GCA_036259535.1 Thermoleophilaceae bacterium | reverse complement strand
CAGGTCGTCGTCGGGACCGTCGGCCGGGTCATGGACATGATCCGCCGCCACTACCTCTTCCTCGACCAGGCGCGCTACGTCGTGCTCGACGAGGCCGACGAGATGCTCGACCTCGGCTTCTTCGAGGACGTCGACGAGATCCTCGCCCGCTGTCCGTCCGGCCGCCAGACCGCGCTGTTCTCGGCGACGATGCCACCGCCGATCAAGGCGCTCGCCGAGAAGCGGATGTTCGACCCGGTGACGATCAAGGTCAAGGCCGCCCAGCTGACGATCGACACCGTCGCCCAGTTCCACATCGAGGTGCCGGACAAGGAGAAGGCGGAGCGGCTCGGCGAAGTGCTCAAGGCCGAGCGGCCCGAGCAGGCGATCATCTTCGCGCGCACGAAGATCGGCGTCGACCGGCTCGCCCGCACGCTCGACCGCCAGGGCCTGCGCGTCAAGACGCTGCACGGCAACATGAGCCAGGGCGCGCGCGACGGCGTGATGATCGCCTTCAAGGGCGGCCGCGAGCGGTTGCTCGTCGCGACCGACGTGGCCGCGCGCGGACTCGACATCACCGGCGTGTCGCACGTCGTCAACTACGACGTGCCGAACTCGCCCGACATCTACGTGCACCGCATCGGTCGCACCGGCCGCGCGGGGGAGACCGGCCGGGCGATCACGCTCATCACTCCAAAGCAGCGCGAGGACCTCGAGGCGATCGAGCGGCACGCCAACACGGAGATCCCGGCCTGGACGGCCCCAAACGGCGCGGCGCCGGAGCGGCCCAAGCGCGAGCGGCGTGCGAAGGCGGCTGAGCCGGAGTCCCAGGAGCCGAAGGTCGAGGCCGTCGAGCAGGAGGACGAGGAGCCGCGCGAGCGCCCGCAGCCCGCGCCGCGCGAGCGCCCCCAGCCGCGCCGGCCGCGCCACACCAAGCCGCGTCCCCGCGATGGCAAGGTCGCCAAGCTGCTGATCGGCGCCGGCCGCGCACAGGGGTTCCAGCCCGCTGACGTGGTCGCGGCGATCGTCGACAACTGCCATCTCGACGGCGAGGACGTGCGCAAGGTGCGTGTGCTGGAGCGGTTCAGCTTCGTCGAGGTCCCGGCCGAGCGAGCTGGCGAGGTGGTCGAGAAGGTCAACGGCAACGAGGTCCGGGGCGTGCCGCTCCGGCTGGAGGTGGCGAAGCGATGAGTCAGGCGACCTTGCACACGACGCACGGGCCGATCGAGGTCCAGCTCTTCGACGACGACGCGCCCAAGACGGTCGAGAACTTCCGCAAGCTGTCCGCCGACGGCTTCTACGACGGCCTCTCGTTCCACCGCGTGATCAAGGACTTCATGATCCAGGGCGGCTGCCCGGAGGGCACCGGCACCGGCGGCCCCGGCTATACGTTCGAGGACGAGTTCAACGACCACAAGGTCGTCCGTGGCGCGCTCGCGATGGCCAACGCGGGCCCGAACACCAACGGCAGCCAGTTCTTCATCGTCACCACCGCCGAGGCGTCCTGGCTCGACGGCAAGCACACCGTCTTCGGCGAGGTCGTCTCCGGCATGGACGCCGTCGACGCGATCGAGGCCGTCCCGACCGGCCCGGGCGACATGCCCGAGGAGCCGGTGGTCATCGAGCGCGTCGAGCTCGCCGACGGAACCGGCTGAGCCGCCGCAGGAGGCGGCTACCGGGTCGGTTCCAGGATCGTCAGTCCTTCGAACCGCGAGCGGTAGAACCCACGGTCGCGGGTCAGTAGGCGATCCGCGTGGATACCGGCATGTGCCGCGACCAGGAAGTCGGCGATGACGCGGACGCGCGTGCCTCCCGCGCGACGGTAGGCGCGCCATGCCTGCGCGGCGTCGAGCGCCGCTCGCCCGTCGACCGGGCTGTACTCCAAACCGAGACTGTCCAGTGCCGTTCGCGCTGCGTCTGCACTCTCGAACGAGGCGCCCGTCTCGGCCCACACGATGTCGCAGGCGATCAGCTTCCCCTCCTGCCGCGCGCCGCGGATGGCCTCGCGCGACTTAGGGCCGAACTCGGGGTCGCCGCCGAGCAGATCGAGCAGGACGTTGGTGTCCACGGCGGTGATCAGGGCGTCGGTCCGGGACCGCGGAGGTCGTCGAGCAGCGCATCTGGTCGCTCCGGCAGCTCGAGCATCCCGTAGAGAGCATCGACCGGATCTCGCCCGCCGGCCTTACGGGCGATCAGCCTCCCACCGCTCGCTTCGAAGTCGAGCGTCTCGCCCGCGCGAATTCCCAACCGATCGCGCAGCGGCTTGGGGATCGTGACCTGACCCTTCTCGGATACCTTCGCGTTCATACCAAAAGAGTAGCAATTCCTACTGACTGTACTTACCGTTCCCCAGCAGGCGCTTCAGCTCCGGCAGCGTCCGCTCCGGCCCGCGGTGCAGCAGGGCCGTCATGCCGACGGCCTCGGCGCCCGCGCAGTTCTCGCGCAGGTCGTCGACGAACACGCACCGCTCGGGCGGCAGTCCGATCCGCTCCGCGCCGAGCAGGAAGATCTCCGGCTGCGGCTTGTGCAGCCCGACCTCGCCCGAGATGACGATCGCGTCGAACAGCTCGTCGAGGACCGCGCGGTCGTAGATGTCGGTGCCGACCGAGTTGGAGATCAAGCCGGTCCGGATGCCGGTCCGGCGGGCACTGCGGACAGCATCGATCATCGCCGGCTCGGGGCCGATGCCCGCGAAGATGCGGGTCATGAGGCCGTCTGCGTCGGCGATGCCGAGCAGGGGAGCGAGGTAGGCGCCGAACTCGTCGGCGCCGATCTGGGCCGTCTCGAGCCTGCGCAGCTCGGCGCGAGTCTCGGGGCTCGAGCGCAGCAGGTCGGCGAAGGCGTTCGGGGCGAGCCCCTCGGCCTCGCAGAAGGAGCGGAAGGACTGGAAGACGTTGGTGGTGAGGACCCCGCCGAAGTCGATCAGCAGGCCGCGCAGGCTTCGCTCGGTCGCCGTCACGAGCCGGTCAGCGCGATCTCGCGCGCCTTCTCCGCCAGGGCCGGCACGCCCTCGTCGAAGACGGCCATGAACGAGTCGTCGCTGGCGCCGGCGAGGAAGCGCTTGTAGTTGCCCTCCATGAAGACAGCGGCCTTCCAGAGCGCGAGCGCCTGGTGCCAGTGCAGCTTGCCGACCGTGCGGCCCGAGCGCTGCTCGTAGCGGGCGACGAGCTGCTCGCGCGTGGGGAACCCGGGCTGGCGGGTGACCGAGGTCAGCGAGCTGAACATCGTGTCGTCGGGGTCGTCGGGCGCGATCCAGGTGACGGTCAGGTAACCGAGATCGGCGAGCGGGTCGCCGATCGTCGCGAGCTCCCAGTCGAAGACGGCGACCACGCGGGCCGGCGGGTCGTCGGCGACCATCACGTTGCCGAGCCGGTAGTCGCCGTGGACGATCGTCGCCGGAGGCGACGGGGGCATGTTCGCCGCCAGCCAATCGCCCACCTCGGCGACGACCGGGAGCTCACGGGTCTTGTTGTGCTCCCACAGACCGCTGAAGCGACGCAGCTGACGCTCGAGATACCCGCTCGGCTTGCCGAATCCGTCGAGCCCGGCGGCTTGCCAGTCGACGGCGTGGATCTCGACGAGCGCGTCGACCAGGTCCTCGCCGATCCGCGCGCGCTCGGCCGGCGTGTCGAGCGCCGGAGGGACGGCGTCGGTGATCACCGTCCCGGCGACCTCCTCCATCACGTAGAAGGGGACGCCGAGTACCGACAGGTCGTCGCAGACGGCAAGCACACGGGGGGCGCGCGTCGCGGTGTCGGTCAGGGCCGTCAGCAGCTGCGCCTCGCGCAGCACATCGTGGGCCGAGGGTGGCAGCGGCGGACGCGGGGGACGGCGCAATACGAACCGCTCGCCGCCGCGGCGCACCAGGTAAGTGACGTTCGAGTGGCCGTCGCCGATGCGCTCGGCCTCGATCGCGCCCGAGCCGAGGCCCGCGCCGTCGAGGAACCGTTCGAGCGGCTCGCGCACCAGCAGCGGCGCCGGCTCCTGTGCCGCCGCCTGCGCGGGCGTGTCGACGATCTCTGCTGCTCCCACGGCCGCGCATCCTCGCAGAGCGAGGAACGCCGGCCGTGGGGCGGCTCAGCGACGCTCCCAGGCGCCGGGCTCGCGCGTGAGCGACGAAACCTGTCGCGGCAGCTTGCCGGCGGCGATGTCGGCGAGCGTGACGTGCTCGAGCACGTCCCGGAGGCTGGCGCGCAGGGCGATCCAGACGTCGCGCAGCGCCTCGGCGTTGCCGGCGTAGTCGAGGTCCTCGGGCTTCTCGCCGCGGACGCTGGCGAGCGGTCCCTCGGCGGCGCGGAAGACGTCGGCGACGCTGACCTGCTCGGCCGGCTGGGCGAGCCAGTAGCCGCCCTCGGGGCCGCGGCGGCTGTTGACCAGGCCGCCCACGCGCAGGTCGACGAGGATGTTCTCGAGGAACTTCAGTGGAATCCCCTGGGCCTCGGAGATGCGCTCGCCCTTCAGGGGCCTGGACGAGTCGTTGCCGTTGGCGGCGAGCTCGATCGCCGCGCGGACTGCGTAGTCGGCCTTGGCGGAGACGCGCATTGGCCGCCATTGTCCACCAAATCCCCTTCAAAGCGTCGCAATGCACGCGACGCTGCGCGTGCGCGTCGTCGCTCAGGAGATCTCGTCGACGTGGCGGATGTTCGCCACGTCGTCGTGCTCGCCACTCGGCTCGCCGCCGAACCAGGCCTCGAGGATCTCGTCGAGGACGGCGGCGCTGGTCGTGCGCAGCGACAGCGCGAGCACGTTGGCGTCGTTCCAGCGGCGCGCCCCGCGCGCGGTCTCGGCGTCGCCGCAGAGCGCGGCCCGGACGCCCGGCACCTTGTTCGCGGCGATCGCCGCGCCGGTGCCGGTCCAGCAGCAGACGATCGCCTGGTCGGCGCGCCCCTCGGCGACGTCGCGCGCGGCGGCCTCGCTCGCCCAGGCCCAGTCGGAGCGCTCGCCGTCGGCGAGGACGCCGTGCATCGTCAGGTCGTGCTCGCGCTGCAGCAGCCGCTCGACCAGGGTCTCGGCCACGCCGGTCAGCTCGTCCGCGGACACGCTCAGTCGCACGGTCTCGAGCCTAGCCGCAGGCTTGTCGCGCCTCAGCCCGAGCCGGCGACCGGTGCGCCGACAGGCAGCTCGGCGGCGACGTGCGACAGGTTCACGAGGCCGGTGCTGCGCTGGAGCCCGTAGACCGTCGTGCCGCCCGCGACCTGCACCCGGTAGCGCGACGCGGGCGTGGCATGCGCCGCGATCGGCTCGAGCGTCCGCGTCACCGTGCGGCGCTGGCCGTCGAGGATCACGGGGATCGGCGTGACCTGGTTGCCGAGCACGCGGTTCGTCTGAGCGTCGAGCACCTGGGCATAGAGATGCGTGCGTGCAGGGACCGCGATGCCCGAGTACGTGATGTCCACGCGCGGCGGGCCCACGACCTCGCCCGGCGCCGCCGCGGGCTCGATGTTCACGTTGACGGCGTCGAGCGCCGGACTGGCCGCGATCAGCACGCCGCCGCCGGTCACCGGCGACCCCGGGGTGACGGGCAGCAGGCCGGAGGCGCTGCCGCGCAGCGGGGCGTGCGGCGTCAGCGGATATCCGGCCGAGGCACGCAGCGCGCCGTCGTCGGCGACCCACTCGAACTCCGGCCCGGTGTCGACCGGCTCGCCGGCAAGGTGGCGCCGTAGCCACGCCAGGACGGAGCGCTCGGCCAGGCCGCCGGGGCCGGCGCCGGAGCTGCACAGCCCGTGACCGCCGCAGAACCAAATCATCTTCACCGGCACGCCGTCCGCTTTCAGCGCCGCGTAGTTGTCGATGCCCTCTTGCAGGGTGAAGAGCGTGTCCGCCGTTCCCTGCACGATCAGCGTCGGAACGTCGACCCGGTCGATCAGCCGGTCGATCCCGCGCGCGTCGAAGAAGTCGATCGTCGTCGGCGAGAAGACACCGGTCGTCAGGCCCTCGGTGAAGGCCTGCTGGATCTGCGGGTCGAGATTGCCGCTGGTCGCGCCGGCCGCGAACAGCAGCGTGCCCCACCCCTGCTTGACCGAGGCGTCGCGGTAGAGGCTGCGGGTCAGCGAGTGCCAGGCGATCGTCGGGGTGATCGCGTCGACACGCGCGTCGAGGGCAGCTGCGATCAGCTGGATCGCGCCGCCGTAGCTGACGCCGCTCATCCCCACGAGCGGATCGCCCGGCGCCTCGAGGCGCGCCTCCGGCTGTCCCTCGAGCCAGTCGATCAGGGCCTGGACGTCGCGGCCCTCGTGCTCTGGCGAGTCGACCTTCACCTGCCCGCCCGACGAGCCGAAGCCGCGTGCGTCCCAGGTGAGGACGTTGAAGCCGGCGTGGCGCAGCGGTCTCAGGCCGGTGTTCCCGGTGGTCGCGTCCGAGGCCCCCTCGGGGTCGGTGGCGCCGCTGCCGCCCCAGCCGTGGCCGACGAGCACCGTCGGTGCCGTCGCGCCGGCGGGCAGTCCCGCGGCTGGGAAGAAGTGGACCGTGATCGGCGTCCCGTCGAACGAGGTGACGGTCGCGTCGCGTGCCGTTGCCGGGCTGGCGCCGGCCAGCAGTGCGATCGCGGTCACGCAGGCCGCTGCAATTCGCCTCCCCATCGACGTTCACGTACCCAGCGCGCCTAGTCTTCAAGCGTGCCCGAGCTGCCAGAGGTAGAGATCGCCGCGCGCCGGCTGACGACCGCCGCCGCGGGGGCGACGGTCGAGTCGGCGCTCGCGCCGGGGATGGTCACGATGAAGACCTTCGACCCGCCGCTCGACGCGCTCGTCGGGCGGACGCTCGATGGGGTCGAGCGGCGCGGCAAGCTGTTCAAGGTCCGCTTCGGCGACCTGACGCTGCTGGTCCACCTGATGTCGGCCGGACGGCTGCAGCTGTGGGACAAGCGGGCGTCGCTGCGCGACAAGGCGTCGCGGCTGCTCGTGCGAGTCGACGGCGAGCGCGAGCTGCGGCTGCGCGAGTTCGGCACCCAGCAGCGCGCCTGGGCGAAGCTGCTCGCGGCCGACGAGGTCGACGCCGACCCGGCCGTCGCGACGCTCGGGCCAGAGGCATGGCCGACGCTGCCGCCCGACGTCTTCGCCGCGCTGATCGACCAGCCGCGCCACCTCCATCCGCTGCTGCGCGACCAGCGCACGATCGCCGGCATCGGACGCTCGTGGGTCGACGAGATCCTCTGGACGGCGCGGCTGTCGCCGTTCAAGCAGGGCGACGACCTCGAGCCCGACGAGGTCGAGCGGCTGCGCGTGGCGATCGGCGAGCGGCTCGGTCATGCGCTCGACCGCTACGAGGCGGAGATCGGCGCGACGATCCCCGACAAGCTGCCGCTGCCGCTGGAGGTCCACCGCCGCCAGGGGGAGCCCTGCCCCCGTTGCGGAACCAAGCTCGAGGCGATCCACTTCAAGGACTACGTCATGTCCTACTGCCCCGAGGAGCAGACCGGCGGCCGCGTGCTCAAGGACCGGCGCCTCTCGAAGCTGCTGAAGTAGCGGGTCTAAGCTCAGGAGGATGACCGCGAGGAGCGAAACTGCCTCTGAGCGGGTCCGGGCCTACGAGGCCCTCGTCGAGATCGGGCAGCAGCTCCAAGCCGCCGAAGTCGACGCCGATGCGGTCTTCGCGCTGATCGTCGCCCGTGCGCGAGAGCTGATCGAGACCGACGTGAGCTGGCTCGGGCTGGTCGACGAGAACGACCGGATCTTCGTCAAGGTCGCCGTCGGGACCCAGACCTTCGAGTTCAACGAGATGAACGTCCGCGTCGGCACCGGGATCGGCGGCCGAGCCGTCGCCGAGGGCCGGGCGGTCGTCGTCCGCAACCAGGCGAAGTACGACGTGCAGATGCCCCCGCCCGTCCACCGAGCGCTCGCGCGAGAAGGCATCGTCTCGATCATCTGCGCGCCGATGTTCCACGACGGCCGCGCGGTCGGTGCGCTCTACGTCGGATCGCGCCAGCTCACCGACTTCTCTCGTCGGGCGACGGTGCTTCTGACGGCCCTCGCGGCCCAGGCCGCTATCGCGATCGTCAACTCGAGCCTCTACAGCCGGCTCTCGCAGCAGAACGAGCTGCTCGAACGGACCTTTTCGCTCCATCGGTCGCTGTCGAACGCCTCGCTCTCGGGCGCGGACGTCGACGAGATCGTGAGGACCCTCGCCGGGCTGATCGGTCGCGACGTCGCGCTGCGGACCGACGACGACGATCGCTGGACGATGTACCCCGCCGCTGCGCGGAACGGACGCGAGGCCGGCGAGTTCCTGGAGAGCGTCCACGCCGTTCGGATCCGCGCCCAGGGCACCGAGCTCGGGTCGCTCGGGATCGTCGGCGTGGACGAGCCGACCGCCCTTCAGCGCAACGCGCTCCAGCATGGAGCGACCGTGGTGGCGCTCGAGATGATCAAGCAGCGAGCGGCGCTCGAGGTCGAGGGACGGCTGCGCGGCGAGCTGCTGGACGAGCTGCTGCAGGCGCGCGGGGACTGGTCCGAGGGCCTGGCCGGTCGCTGCGAGCGGTTCGGCGTCGAGCGCGACTGCGAATGGCACGTGACCGCCTTCGAGCCGAAGCGGGAGTCGCAGGCCGCCGAGCTGCGCGACCTGATCCGGATCGCTGTCGGGCAAGGGCTCGCGCCGGGGCACGCGCTCGTCACCCAACGCGCCAGCAAGGTGATCGTGGCGCTCGACGCCGCCGCCGTCGACGTGGGCGAGAGGACGGGGCTGATGCTCGTGAAGGCCGAGCGCGCCGGGATCCCGGCGATCGCCGGCACGGGATCGGCGCGGCGCGAGCTGCACATCGGGTTGCGCGAGGCCGAGGCGGCCCTGGGGCTCGCGCGCGAGCGCGACGCGCCGTACCTCCACGCGCGCTACGACGATCTCGGGCCGCTGAAGTTCATGCTCGACGCCCCGGCCGCCACCGAGATGGCGGCGCTCGTCGAGGAGACCGTCGGACCGCTCGCCGAGTACGACGCGCGCCGCAAGGCCTCCCTGGTCGAGACCCTTCGCGTCTACCTCGAGTGCGGGGAGCATCAGCCGACGACCGCGGAGCGCTGCCACATCCACGTCAACACGCTGAAGTACCGCCTGAAGCGAGCCGAAGCCGTGTTGGGGAAGTCCCTCGGTGACCCACGAACGCGCTTCGAGCTGCGGCTCGCCCTGGCCGTTGCGGACGTCCTCGAGCTGTACCGGCTCGACCATCCCGCCGCCGCCGAGCACTCGTCTCGGCGCGACTAGCACGACCCCCTCATTTCGTCCCGCGCGGCCGAGGTAATGCCCATTGGGCGGAACTAGCATCGCCTCGAGTCGGGGACCGAAGCGCGGTCCGGCCGGCGAGGCGAGTGAGGAGATCACATGCGAGGCAAGCGATGGATGACGGCTGCCGCCGTGCTGTTGACCGCTCTGGCGGCCGGCTGTGGGTCGGACGACGACACGTCGGGCGAATCGGGACAGGGCGGTGACGGGCTGCGGCTCGGCCAGGTCCTGTTCGGCGTCGATGCGTACCAGCAGAATCACGAGAAGTACTTCGTCGAGCGGGCCGAGGAGCTCGGCGCGGAGGTGCAGACGGTCAACGGCGAGAACTCCCAGCCGACCCAGGACCGCGTCGTGCGGGACCTGATCAACGCCGGCGTCGACGCGATGATCATCCAGCCGCCCGACCCCGGGGCCGCGACCGGGACGGTTCGCGCGATCCAGGACGCCGACATCCCGGTGATCGTCTGGGGCAACGGCGAGGTCCAGGGCATCGATCCCGCCCCCTACATCGCGCTCGACGACCGCGAGCAGTCTCGCGAGGCCGGCGCCAACGCGGCGCGCGCGGTCGAGGAGGCCTTCCCCGGCGAGCCCGTGAGGATGGTGACGATCACGATCCCAGGCGTCCCGATCTGCGAGGACTTCCGGATGGGCCCGTTCGTCGAGGGCGTCAAGTCCGTCGCTCCCGACGCGCAGGTCGTCGCCCAGCCCGACGGCGCCGGCGTACGGGCGCAGTCCAACAAGGTGATGGAGGACGTGATCCGCAGCGGCGACGACTTCAACCTCGTCACCGCATGCAACGGGGAGTCCGCGCTCGGCGCGCTGAGCGCCCTAGAGCGTGCCGGACGCGGCAAGGCGTCGGTCGGCGACGACGGCCGGAAGGTGCCCGAGACCGAGTACGTGTTCACGATCGACGGGAGCCCGGCGGAGGTCGAGAAGCTGACCGACCCGCGCTCGTCGGTGATGGAGGTGCTGATGCTGACTCCATACGAGAACGCCCGCAAGCTGGCCGAGCTCACGATCAGGCACGCGCGCGGCAGGCTCGGCGACGACTACCGCGACACGGTCACGGGAACGCTCGTCGGCCCGGACTGCGCCGAGGCCAACAGGCTGCTCGAGCGCGAGTACGGCGAGACCGTCGACTGCTAGGTGGACGGGCCGGGCGAGCGCAGACCATGGCCGCGCAGGGCACCACGCTCGTGCCCGACCGAGATCCCGTCGGTCGGGTACGGGTGGGCGCCGCGCTCGAGGTGCGCGGCCTCGAGAAGCGCTACGGCGGCGTCCGGGCGCTGGCCGGCGTCGACATGTCGGTGGCGGCCGGGGAGATCCACGGTCTCCTGGGAGCCAACGGCGCCGGCAAGTCGACGCTGCTGCGGATCGTCACCGGGGCCGAGCACGCCGACGCCGGCGAGATCCTGATCGACGACGAGCCGATCGCGCCGCGCGACGTGCGCGACGCCCACGAGCTCGGGATCAGGATGATCTTCCAGCACCAGCAGGTGGTGCCCGAGCTCTCGGTCGCGAGCAACTTCTGCCTCGGGGAGGAGACCACGCAGGGCGGCGTGCTGCGGCCGAGCCGCGACCGCGAGCGAGCGCGTCGCGGCCTGGCGGCGCTCGACCTCGAGATCGATCCCGACGCCCCGCTCGCCGGGCTCACGTTCGCGGAGCGCCAGATGGTCGAGATCGGCAAGGCGCTCGAGGCGAGGTCGCGGATCCTCATCCTCGACGAGCCGACCGCCGCGCTCGGCAAGGACGAGTCCGAGCGGCTGTTCGCGATGCTGCGCCAGCTTCAG
Organism: Thermoleophilaceae bacterium; assembly: GCA_036259535.1. Taxonomy (GTDB): domain Bacteria; phylum Actinomycetota; class Thermoleophilia; order Solirubrobacterales; family Thermoleophilaceae; genus JAAYBF01. Next base: position 14,269 of record DATABO010000072.1, on the reverse strand, counting down.
GCGAGCCATGGGACGACGGTGGTCTACGTGTCCCACCGGCTCGAGGAGATCGTCTCCATCTGCGACCGGGTGACGGTGCTGCGCGACGGGCTGGTCGCGGGCCGCGTCACCGTCGAGCCGACGACGACCCCGGGCGAGCTCGCGCGGCTGGTCGTCGGCGCGAGCCAGGCCGCGGCACGGGAGCCGGCCGCGGCGCATTCGGCGGCGGTCGACGCTCCGGTCGCCCTGCGCGTGCGAGGGCTGGCCTCGGAGGGCGGCCTCGTCGACGCAAGCCTGGAGGTGCGGCGCGGCGAGATCCTCGGCGTCTACGGGATGATGGGCTCCGGCAGGACGGAGCTCCTGCGGGCGCTGATGGCCGCCGATCGGCCGACGGCCGGAACGGTCGAGCTCGACGGCGCCGCGGTGCGCCTGCGCGGACCGGCGCAGGCGGTCGAGGCCGGCGTCGGGCTGGTGCCCGAGGACCGGCACGCGGACGGCCTCTTCATGATCGCCAGCGTCGCGCTCAACGCGCTGTCCGCGTCGCTGCGGCGCTTCAGCCGCGCCGGCGTGGTGCGCGAGTCGGCCGGGCGCAAGGCCGCCTCGGAGATCGCCGGGCGGTTGCGGATCAAGGCGCCGTCGCTGGGGACCGCGGTGCGCAACCTGAGCGGGGGCAACCAGCAGAAGGTCGTGCTGGCGCGCTGGCTGCTCGCCCGCGCGCGCGTTCTGCTGCTCGACGACCCGACGGTCGGCGTCGACGTCGGTGCGCGCCGCGAGATCTACCGAACGCTCGACGACCTGCGCGCGAGCGGCATCGCCGTGGTGGTGACGTCCTCGGACGCCGACGAGCTGCTCGAGGTAGCCGACCGGATCGTGATCATGAGAGCGGGCCGCAGCACCGCGACCGTCCCTCGTGCCGAGGCCGACGCCGACCGCCTGCTCGCGCTCGCGCTGGGAGAGGACGGCGCCGATGCGCTTTCGTGAGCTGAGCACGGTCGCGATCCTCGCCGTCGTCTTCGCCGTCTTCGCGAGCTTGGCGCCGCAGCTGCTCGAGCCCGGGACGATCAAGACGATCCTGCGTCAGGTGGCTCCGGTGGCGATCGCCGGCGCGGCGATCACGCTGGTGATGATCGCGGGCTCGCTCGACCTCTCGGTCGGCGGCACGATCGCGCTCTCGGGCGTGGTCTGCGCGAGCCTCGCGGCCGGAGAGACCCCCGTCGCGACGGCGTTCCTCGCAGGCGTGGCCGTCGGCGGCGCGATCGGCGCGGTCAACGCGGGGCTCGTGGTAGGGCTGCGGATCAGCTCGGTGATCGCCACGCTCGGCATGCTCTTCGTCGCGCGCGGGATCGCCTTCATCATCAGCGACGGGCGGCCGCAGAGCGTGATCCCCGACGCCGAGTCGTTCTCGGCGCCCGGCAACGGGACCTGGCTCGGGGTGCCCAACCCCGCCTGGATCATGCTCGTGCTGGTCGTGGGCTTCTGGTTCCTGCAGCGCCACACGAAGGTCGGGCGCTACGCGGTGGCGATCGGCTCGAACGAGAGCGCGGCGCGACTGTCGGGCATCCGCGTCGATCGCGTCCGGGCGCTCCTGTTCGTGGCGGCCGGGCTGGCGGCCGGCGTGTCGGGCGTGATCCTCGCGGGTCAGTTCAACGGGGACCCGAAGATCGTCGAGGAGGGTTGGGAGTTCGCGGTGATCGTGGCCGCGGTGCTCGGCGGGACCAGCCTTGCAGGAGGCCAGGGATCGGTCGTCGGGACGCTGATCGGCGCCCTGATCGTGGGGGTCATCGCGTCGGGCCTGAACATCCTCGGGGTCGACAGGTTCTGGCAGTTCGTCGTGCAGGGAGGCGTGCTCGTGGCCGTGGTCGCGATCGACGACCGCATCGGTCCTCTGCGCTCACGCCTGCGCGAACGAGGCCGGCGGGCCGAGCGAGCCCCGCCGGCGGCGGGAGAGGCGAGCGCATGAAGTCACAGAGATTCCTGACACCAAGGAGACCAAGATGTACGACTACATAGTGGTGGGCGCCGGCTCGGCCGGCTGCGTGCTCGCGTCGCGGCTCAGCGAGGACCCCGACGTCAGCGTGCTGCTGATCGAGGCGGGCGGCGACAACCGCGAGGAGCACATGTCGGTGCCGGCGATGTTCGGCCAGCTGTTCAAGACCGCGCACGACTGGGACTACGAGTCCGAGCCGGAGCCGAACCTCGGCGGCCGCAGGAACTACCTGCCGCGCGGCAAGGGCCTCGGAGGCACCTCCGCGCTCAACGGCATGGTCTACATCCGCGGCCATCGCGACGACTTCGACGGCTGGCGCGACCTCGGCAACCCCGGCTGGGGCTACGAGGACGTCCTGCCGTACTTCATCAAGGCCGAGGACAACGTTCGCGGCGAGTCGGAGTACCACGGCGTCGGCGGCCCGCTGAGCGTCAGCGACCCAAGGTACGAGCACCCGATCAGCAGGGCCTGGCTCGAGTCGGCCCTCGCCGCCGGGTTCGAGCTGAACCCGGACTTCAACGGGCCCGAGCAGGACGGCGTGGGCTTCTACCAGGTGACCCAGCGCGAGGCGAGCCGCTGGTCGACCGCGACCGCGTACCTCTACCCGGCGCTCGAGCGGCCGAACGTCGAGGTGCGCACGCACACGTTCGCCAACCGGATCCTGATCGAGGACGGCCGCGCCGTCGGCGTCGAGGTCGAGCACATGAGCAAGCTCGAGTCGCTCAAGGCGAGCCGCGAGGTGATCGTCTCGAGCGGCGTCTACAACAGCCCGGTGCTGCTGATGCTCTCCGGCATCGGCCCCCGCGCGCAGCTGGCCAACTTCGGGATCGAGTGCCTCGTCGACCTCCCGGTCGGCGAAGGCCTGCAGGACCACGCCGGCATCTTCCTGCAGTACGCGACCGACACCGAGACGATGCGGACGGTCGGGACGCCGGAGAACCTCGAGCTCTGGCGCCAGAAGCGCGAGGGGCCGCTGACCTCGAACGTCGTCGAGGTCGGCGGGTTCTTCCGCTCGCGCCCCGATCTGCCGCGTCCCGACGTGCAGACGACGATCATGCCAATTGGCTGGGCCGAGGAAGGTCTGGCAGAGGTCAAGGACGACCAGTTCATGATCCTCCAGTGGCTGTTGCGGCCGGAGACGACCGGCAGCGTCCGGCTGCGCTCGGCGACGCCATCGGCCAAGCCGCGGATCGTCAACAACCACCTCGACCGCGAGGCGGACATGCGCTCGATGATCGACGGGCTGCGACTGCAGCTGCGGATCGCCGAGCAGGAGCCGCTGCGCAGCCATCAGCGCGCCGCGCTCCAGGCGCCGCCGATCGACGGCAGCGACGCCGAGTTCGAGCAGTACCTGCGCGACGGCGTGCTGAGCTGCTACCACGCCACGTCGTCGTGCCGGATGGGCGAGGTGGTCGACTCCAAGCTCAAGGTGCACGGCATCGAGGGCCTGCGCGTGGCCGACGCGTCGGTGATGCCGTTCATGGTCAACGGGAACCCGAACGCCGCGACGATCATGATCGGCGAGAAGGCCTCCGACCTCGTCAAGGGCATCGATCGCGCCGGAGGCGCCGGGGCGGTCTCGGCGAGCGCCTCATGAGCACGCAGGCGGTGGTCGCGGCGCGCCGGCCAGACCGAGCCACGATCCTCGAGCGGCTGCACGCCTGCATCGAGCGCGGCGAGGCGATCCTCGGCGCGGGAGCGGGGACCGGGATATCGGCGAAGTTCGAGGAGCGCGGCGGAGCGGACCTGATCCTCGTCTACAACTCGGGCCGCTATCGCATGGCCGGCCACGGCTCGCTGGCCGGGCTGCTGCCGATCGGCGACGCCAACGCGGTCGTCGCCGAGATGGGCGAGCGCGAGATCCTGCCGGCGGTCGTCGACACGCCGGTGATCGCGGGCGTCAACGGGACCGATCCGACCCGGTCGATGCCGGCGCTCGTCCGCCGGCTGTGCGATCTCGGGTTCTCGGGCGTCATCAACTTCCCCTCGCACGGGGTCATCGACGGGCAGTGGCGCAAGAGCCTCGAGGACACCGGCTTCGGCTACGACAGGGAGGTGGCGATGATCGCCGCCGCCGCCGAGCTCGGCGTCTTCACGATGGCGTACGTATTCGACGAGGGCGACGCCCGCGAGATGATCGCCGCGGGCGTCGACGTCGTGGTCGCGCACATGGGGCTCACGGCCGGCGGCAGCATCGGCGCCAGCAAGGACCTCGCCGGGGGGCTCGACGACGCGGTCCGCAAGGTCACGGCGATCGCCGAGGCGTCGACGGCGGAGGCCGAGGAGGTGATCGTCCTCTGTCACGGGGGCCCGATAGCGACGCCCTACGACACCGAGTACGTGCTCACGCGAACGCCGGCGGTCGGCTTCGTCGGCGCATCGAGCATGGAGCGGCTTCCCGTCGAGACCGCGCTCGAGGACACGACCCGCGTCTTCAAGCAAGTGAAGGTGGCGAAGTGATGAAGGCACCCGTCGTCGCGGTCGTCGGCTCCTTCGACACCAAGGGCGCCGAGCTGCGCTACCTGGCCGACGCGGTGAGGCGGCACGGCGCGAGGCCGCTGCTGCTCGACTGCGGCGTGCTCGGGACTCCGACCGTCGAGGTCGATGTGACGGCGGACGCGATCGCCGAGCGAGCGGGGACCTCGCTCGGCGAGCTGCGCGCCGCCAACGACCGCGGCGCGGCGGTCGGCGCGCTCGGCCGCGCGGTCGCGGGCCTGCTCGGCGAGCTGCATGACAGGGGCGAGGTCCACGGCCTCGTCGCGGCCGGGGGGTCGAACAACGCCACGCTGTTCGCGCTCGCGGCCGAGGGCCTGCCGTTCGGGGCGCCGAAGCTGCTGGTCTCCACGGTCGCCGCCGGAGACACCCGTCCCTACGTCAACGCCGCCGACGTCGGCCTGCTCTATCCGATCGTCGACATCGAGGGCCTCAACGCCGTATCGCGCGACGTGCTGCGGCGCGCCGGAGCCGCGATCGCCGCGATGGCGCGTGAGGCCTCCGCGGCCGTCGAGGACGATCGCAACGCCGACGTGGTCGCGGCCACGATGTTCGGCGTCACGACGCCGTGCGTCAGCGCCGCTCGCGAGCTGCTCGAGGCGGGCGGCGACGAGGTGCTCGTCTTCCATGCCACAGGCGTCGGCGGGCAGTCCTTCGAGCGCCTGATCGACACCGGCCGGGTCGCCGCCGCGCTCGACATCACGACGACCGAGCTCGCCGACGAGGTCGTCGGGGGAACGCTGTCGGCGGGCCCGAGCAGGCTCGAGGCGGCCGGTCGAGCGGGCATCCCGCAGGTCGTGTCGACGGGGGCGCTCGACATGGCGAACTTCGGCCCGATGAGCACCGTCCCGCCGGCGTTGCGCGATCGCCGGCTCTACGCGCACAACGAGAACGTCACGCTGATGCGGATCGAGCCGGACGAGTCGCGCGAGATCGGCCGCGTCCTCAGCGAGAAGGTCAATCGCGCGAGCGGTCCCGTGGCGGTCCTGCTTCCGCTCGGCGGCGTCTCCGCGCTCGACTCACCGGGGGCGGCGTTCGAGTACCCGGAGTCCGACGCGGCGCTCTTCGACGCGATCCGGAGCGGAGTCGACCCCTCGGTGGAGTTGATCGAGAGCGAGCTGCACGTCAACGACCCCGGCTTCGCCGAGCTGGCCGTTGCGACCCTCGCGCGCCTGCGCGCGACGAGCACTGCTTCAACGGCAAATCGACACGAGGAGACATGATGGACCTCGAGCACGAGTTCACGTTCACGGCGAGGATCAAGGAGCCCGTGTCCGTGGGGGCCGGCCCCTTCGGCGACCGCTCGATCTTCGAGGTCGTCGGCGGCGAGGTGACCGGCGACCGCATCCACGGCACGGTCGGCTCGGGCGGCGGCGACTGGGCGCTGATCGGGGACGACGGCTTCGCCCGGCTGGACGCCCGGATGACCGTCGACACCGACGACGGCGCTCACGTCTACGTGGAGTTCCGGGGCGTCCTCGAGCTCAACGAGGCCGCCGGAGCGGCGATGGCGGGCGAGCGGCCGAGCGACTATCCCGACCACTACGTCCGCATCGCGCCGCGGCTCGAGACCGGCGACTCGCGCTACGCGTGGGTGAACCAGTCGCTGTTCGTGGGCGAGGGACGGATCCAGCCGGGGCCGGCCGTCGAGTACCGCGTCTACAGGGTCGCCTAGCCGGCCGGGCGGTCGGCCGGGCCCTGCCTCCCCTAACGCCGATGACGACGCACGCGGCGACAGTCTGGCGGCCGAGCGAGCAGGCCCGGGCGGACTCGCGGCTTGCCCGCTACATGGCCTGGGTCTCCGACCGCCAGGGCGAGCGGTTCGCGACCTACGGCGATCTCTGGTCGTGGTCGGTGCGCTGCCCGGACCTGTTCTGGGAGTCGATCTGGGACTACTTCGACATACGGTCGGAGGAGCGCTACGACGCGGTGCTGGCCGATCGGTCGATGCCGGGCGCGCGCTGGTTCGCGGGGGCGACGCTCAACTACGCCGAGCACGCGCTGCGCGACCGCCGCCACGCCGAGCCGGCACTCGTCGAGGTGGACGAGCGCGGTTTCAGGCGCGAGCTGTCGTGGGACGACCTGGCCGCGGCGGTCGGAAGCGCCGGTGCTTGGCTGCGTGAGCAGGGCATCGGCCGCGGCGATGTGGTGGCCGCGTACATGCCCAACCGCGTCGAGACGGTCATCGCCTACCTCGCCTGCGCGAGCGTGGGCGCGACGTGGGCGTCCTGCTCGCTCGAGCTGAGTCCTGCCGCCGCTCACGACCGCCTCGACCAGCTGGCCCCGGCGGTGCTGCTCGCCGGCAACGGCTACCCCTACGGCGGGCGGGTCCACGACCGCCGCGACGCGGTGGCGGAGCTGATCGGCTCGCTGAGCGGCGAGCCCCTGCTGGTGGTGGTCGAGCACGAGGAGCTCGGCCCGCCCGCGGGCGTCGATGGCCAGCGGTGGGAGGCCGTCGCGGGCTCGCCGCGCGAGCCCGAGTTCGAGCGCGTCCCCTTCGCCCACCCGCTCTGCGTGCTGTTCTCGTCCGGGACGACGGGGAAGCCGAAGGGCATCGTCCACGGGCACGGCGGCCTGCTGCTCGACCACCTCCGCCACCACGCCCTGCACCTCGATCTCGGTCCCCACGACACGTTCTCCTTCTTCACCAACACGAGCTGGATGGTCTGGAACTGGCTGGTCGCCGGCCTGCTGGTCGGATCGACGGTCGTGCTCTACGACGGCAGCCCGACACACCCGCAGCTCGACTCGCAGTTCGCCCTCGCCGCGCGCGAGCGCGTCACCGTGATGGGCACGAGCGCGTCGTATGTGACCGCCTGCGCGAAGGCGGGCCTCGCTCCCGGCCGGGACCACGACCTCGACGCGCTGCGCGCCCTCGTCATCACCGGCTCCCCGCTGCCGGCCGCCTCGTACCACTGGGTGGCCGACTCCGTCGGCGCCGGGGTGTGGCCCGTCTCCAGCAGTGGGGGCACGGACGTCTGCTCGGCCTTCGTCAGCGGCTGCCCGCTGCTGCCGGTCCGCGCGGGCGAGATCCAATGCCGCTGCCTGGGCGCGGGAGTCGAGGTCTTCGACGAAGCCGGGAGGGCCGTTGTCGGCGAGGTCGGCGAGCTCGTGATCACCACGCCGCTGCCCTCGATGCCGGTCGCGTTCTGGGGAGACGGAGATGGCAGCGCTTATCGCGCCACCTACTTCGAGGACTTTCCCGGCGTCTGGCGCCATGGCGACCTGGCCCGCCTGTCCGAGGAGGGGTCGGTCCGGATCCTGGGGCGGTCCGACGCCACGCTGAACCGAAACGGCGTGCGGGTCGGGACGGCGGAGATCTACGAGGTCCTCGACGCGATCCCCGAGGTGCGGGACAGCCTCGTGGTCGGCGTCGACGAGGCCGGGGGCGGCTATTGGATGCCGCTCTTCGTCGTGCTTCACGAGGACGCCCAGCCGAACGACGGCATCGAGGGCAGGATCGCCGCCGCGCTGCGCGCGTCCGCGTCGCCGCGCCACGTGCCCGACGAGGTTCGCCGGATGGCCGCTCTGCCACGGACTCTGACCGGCAAGCGGCTGGAGGTGCCGATCAAGCGCATCCTGATGGGACTCCCCCCTGGCGAGGTGATCAGCAGGGAGGCCGTCTCGGAGCCGCAGACCCTGGATGAGTTCGCGGCGCTCGCGCGGGAGCGCCACGCGGCCGTGGCGGCGCGGAGGCGGTGACGTCCGGGAGCGATCGGGTGCTGCTGGTCCACGGCATCGCGCAGGATCGGACGATGTGGATCGATCAGCGGCGCGAGCTCGGCGACCTCAGGACGATCGCCCACGAGATTCGGGGACACGGCAGCGCCCCGCTCGGGGTCGCCGAAGGCACCCTCGCCCAGCTCGGGCGCGACCTGATCGAGCGGCTCGAGGAGGTCGGCCCGAGCGCCTGCGTGGGCTTCTCGCTCGGGGGCGCCGTGGCGCTATGGGCAGCCTCCGAGCGCCCGGACCTGGTCGAGCGCGTCGTGGCGATCGCGACCTCCTCGATCGTCGGGCGCACGGCGGTCGCCGATCTCACGCGGCGCATATCGACGGTTCGCGCCCAAGGCGCCGAGGCGGTGCGGGACATGCTGACGCGCGACACAGCGGCGCAGCTGCCCGCGGGGTTCGCCGATTTCGACCGCGTCGTCGCCGAGCGCCTCCGTGCCGTCAGCGATCCCCGCGGGTACCTCAACGGGCTGCGCGCGGTCAGGAGCATGGGCGATGGCTCGCTGCATCGACGGCTGGCTCGCGTGCGAAGTCCCGTGCTCGTGGTGGCGGCCGAGCTCGACGACGTCTGCCCTCGCCGTGCCGCCGAGATCCTGCTCGACGGGCTGCCCCACGCCCGGCTCGAGGAGATCGCGGGCGCCCATCATCTGGTGAGCTACACGGACGGCGCGGCCGTGACCGGCGTCATCCGACGCGGGCTCGAAGCAAGATAGGTCGCCCAACCGGCGAAAGGATCCGATGGACGAAGGCGACAAGGCCCCCGACTTCGAGCTGCGCAACCAGGACGGCGAGGCCGTGAGGCTGTCAGACCACGTGGGCGAGACCGTCGTCCTCTACTTCTACCCGCGTGCCGACACGCCCGGCTGCACGACCCAGGCCTGCGGAATCCGCGACCGCCGCGCCGAGTACCGGGCCGCCGGTGCCACAGTGATCGGCGTCTCGCCCGACGAGCCCTCGGCGCTGCGCAAGTTCGCCGACAAGCACTCGCTCGACTTCACGCTCGTCGGCGACCCCGACCACTCCGTCGCCGAGGCCTACGGCGTCTGGGTCGAGAAGTCGATGTACGGCAAGAGGTACATGGGCATCCAGCGCGCCACCTTCATCGTCGACGGCGCCGGCAAGATCGCCAAGGCCTTCCCAAAGGTCTCGCCGAAGACCCACGACGACTTGGTGCTGAAGGCCTTGCAAGCGCTCTGAGGCGCTGGTCAGCACGACGCGCTTCAGCGCTGAGGGTGCCATGCGGCACCTACTCGGCCCCGCTTGGCGCCACGAGCCGGTGCCGCTAGCGTCGGGGCGGTCGATGGGGAGCAAGCCGTGACGCACGCACCTACAGTCGAGCTGCTCGACGGGCACGGGCTGCCACAGCTCGGGCTCGGGACTTGGCCACTCGACGACGACGAGGCCTACGCGGCGGTGGGGACGGCGCTCGAGCGGGGCTACCGGTTGATCGACAGCGCAGCGCGCTACGACAACGAGGCCGGGGTCGGGCGGGCGGTCGCGGACTCGGACGTCCCGCGCGAGGAGATCGTCGTGACGACGAAGCTGCCGGGCGCGGACCATGGCTATGAGGAGGCGCTCGCGGGCTTCGAGGAGAGCCGGCGACGACTTGGGCTGGAGTACGTCGACCTCTACCTGATCCACTGGCCACTGCCGTCGGTCGATCGCTACGTCGACACGTGGCGGGCGTTCGTGCACCTGCGCGAGGAGGGGCTGGTCAGGTCGATCGGGGTGTCGAACTTCACGCCGGCGCAGATCGAGCGGATCGTGGAGGCGACGGGCGTATGGCCGACGGTCAACCAGATCGAGCTGCATCCGGAGTTCCCACAGGCCGAGGCGCGGGCGTGGCACGTCGAGCAAGGGGTGGCGATCGAGTCGTGGCGGCCGCTCGGGCGCGGCGTGCTGGACCACCCAACGATCGGGCAGATCGCCGACGCTCACGGCCGCACGCCAGCCCAGATCGTGCTGCGCTGGCACGTCCAGCTCGGCCTCGTGGCGATCCCGAAGTCGGGCAATCCCGAGCGGATCGCGCAGAACATCGACGTGTTCGACTTCGAGCTGGGCGAGGACGACTTGGCGGCGATCGCCGGGCTGGACCGCGACAACCGCCTGGGTGGCGACCCGGACACCCACGTCGAGCTGTAGGCGCCTCGTAGTCTCCCCGGGGCATGGCCCCCAGCGCGACCCTAGGCGACTCGTTTCGCTCGTTCTTCGACGCCGTCGACCAGTTCTTCCAGGGGCTGGCCGACGTGCGGCTCGGGCCCCTGCTGCTGGCGTTGCTGGCCTTCGGGATCTATCTGACCTTCCGGGCGCGCGCCTCGTACAACATCCTGCGCGCCGCCTACCCGACCGAGCAGATCGCCTTCCGCGACATCTGGGGGGCGTACTTCGCCGGCTACGGGTTCAACGCGGTGATCCCCGCGCGTGGTGGCGACGTCGTGCGGCTCTTCCTGACCAAGACGTCGATCCCGAACTCGAGCTACCCGGCAGTCGGCTCGAGCTTCGTCGTCGAGATGGGATTCGACGTCGCGATGGGCAGCCTGGTGCTGCTGTTCGCGTTCACCCAGGGCGTCTTTCCCAAGCCGCCCGACTTCGCCAGCCTGAACGCCTTCGACCTCTCCTACCTCGCCGCGCACCCCCGCTTCACGCTGTTCCTGATCACGGCGCTCGCGGTCGCGACGTTGTTCTCGTTCGCGTACTTCTCGGTCCGCGTGCGGGCGTTCTGGGAGCGGGTGCGCCAGGGCCTGACGATCGCCTTCGACCGGCAGCGCTACCTGCGCGAGGTCTTCGCGGTGCAGTTCGTCGGCTGGCTGTTCCGCTTCACCGCGTTCTGGTTCCTGCTCGAGGCGTTCAACGTCGGCGGCTCGGTGAAGAACGTGATGCTGGTGCTCGGCGTCAGCGCGGTGGCGGCCGCCGTCCCGTTCACGCCCCAGGGGGCGGGCGTCGCGCAGGCACTGCTGGTCAAGGTGTTCGCCGGGACCGCTCCGGCGGCGACCGTCGCCGCCTACTCGGTCGGTCAGCAGATCGCGATCGCCGCGTTCGTCTTCGGCGTCGGCTTCGCCGCGCTGGCGTTCATCTTCCGTCTGCGCAGCTTCAAGGAAGTCGTCGCACGCGGTCGCGAGGACCGCGCGGCGGAATCGTCGACCTGACGGTCAGGTGCCGAAGCCCTCGCGGGCCTCGCGAATCAACGCCACCGCCTCGGGGAAGATGCGCGTCATCGCGGCGCGGACCTCCTCGGCCTGCTGCTCGGCGTTGCCCTGGAGGTTGAGCCGGTCGATGCCGGCGACGGTCATGTCGACCGCCAGCTTGATCGCGTTGTCGGCCCAGGCGACCTTCTGAGCCCCCTGCATCTGCTCGGCCATCTCGGCCATCCGGCGCCGCAGCTCGTCGGGGTCGCCGAACAGTCCGCCGAATGGGTCCTCTGATGACATGCGATCGATTCTAGGGACCGCGCCGCCGTCGCCTGGATAGGCTGCCCGGATGGCCATTCCAGACCCTTCGCCGGACTCCGCCGCGCTGGTCACCGGGGCGTCGTCGGGCATCGGCGCCGACATCGCCCGATCGCTGGCCCAGCGTGGCCGCAACGTCGTCCTCGTAGCGCGCCGCGAGCAGCGACTGACCGAGCTGGCGCAGGAGCTGGTCGACGCCTACGGCGTCCGCGCGGAGACCATCGCCGCGGACCTCCAGACGAACGCCGCGCGCAAGCGGTTGCCGAAGCAGCTCGACGACCTGGGCCTCCGTGTCGACGTGCTGGTCAACAACGCCGGCTTCGGCACCGCCGGGCTCTTTCAGCAGCTGGACGGCGAGCGCGAGGCAGAGCTGGTGCGGCTCAACTGCGAGGTCGTCGTCGACCTCTGCGGCCGGTTCGTGCCGGGGATGGTCCAGCGCGGAGGTGGGGCGGTGCTCAACGTCGCCTCGACGGCCGCCTTCCAGCCGCTCCCGACCCAGGCCACCTACAGCGCCAGCAAGGCCTTCGTGCTCGCCTTCACCCAGGCGCTTGGAGCCGACCTTCACGGCACCGGGGTCACGGCGACCGCGCTCTGCCCGGGCCCGGTCAAGACGGAGTTCATCGATGTCGCCGGCGTGGCGAAGGAGGCGGCGATCCTGCCCGAGTTCGTCTGGGTCTCCTCGCCCGACGTCGCCGAGGCGGGCGTCGACGGCATGGAGCGCGGCAAGGGCGTCGTGATCCCGGGCCTCGTGAACAAGGCGACGGCGCTCGGCGGCCACTACACGCCGCGCAGCGTGCTGCTCGGCCTCGGCCGGCGCGTCTACCGGCTCGGCACGGGCTAGCCGCCCGTGAGAGCATCCCCGGCCGTGTCGGCCGCAGACCAGCTCGAGTGGGAGCGCCGTTGGGCGAAGCCGGCGGCGGCCGCTGCGTTCGCGTCGGCGTTCTTCCTCATCGCCGCGACGATCGTCCGCCAGGCGGTCGCGCTGAAGGGCAATCCGGACGACGATCGCGAGTTCCTGCTCGCGATCGACGAGAGCTCCGGCGGCTACCTCGTCTCGTCGGGCCTCCAGGCGTTGAGCTTCCTGGCGCTGGTCGGCGTCTTCCTCTACCTGGGGCGGGCGGTCATGGCGCGTCGGCCGGAGCTTCCCAGGATCCTCCTCTGGCTCGGCCTGATCGGTCCGTTGCTGCTTGCGCTCGCCGGTGTGCTGTCGGACCTCGACCGCCTCGACATCGCCGACAAGTTCCTGGCCTCGGGCGCCGAGACGGTCGAGCGAGCCGAGGATCTGCTCGACGATCGCAGCGTGCTCTCCACGTCGCTCGGCTCCGCGGGGACGCTCGCGATCGCGGTGGCCTTCGTGCTGTTCGGGATCAACGCGATGCGCGTCGGCCTGCTGACCCGGTTCATGGGGATCATCGGGGCGATCGTCGGGGCGCTGTACGTGATCCCGCTGCTCGCGGGTCCACTGGTCGTGCAACTGATCTGGCTGCTGGCGCTTGGCGTGCTGTTCCTCGGCCACTGGCCAGGCGGCCGCGGGCCGGCGTGGGAGACGGGCGAGGCTGTCGAGTGGCCGTCGGGGCTCGCGCGCCAGCAGGTCGGGGAGGGTGAGGGCGCCGCGGAGGCTGAGCCACCGCGGCAAGGTGACGGCGCCGCGGACGCGCCCGCCCGTACACGCTCGTCGCGCAAGCGCAAGAAGAAGCGGCGCTAGCCGGCACCCGTTGTGGCGCCGGCCACCGCGGCGGTGGTCAGCGCCACAAGGCCGGTCGCCCGGATGGGGCTTGTGGGGTGCCCCACCGCTTCGGTGGTCAGCGCCACAACACGGACTCAGGTCGCGCCGGCTGCCTCGGCGACGGCGCGGTAGGCGGCGGCGGGTTCGGACTTGCCGAAGATGGAGGATCCAGCAACGAACAGCGACGCCCCCGCGGCGGCGGCAGGGCCGGCGGTCGTCGGGTCGATGCCCCCGTCGACCTCGAGCGGCACGCCGTCGGGAATGCGCTCGCACAAGGCGGCGATCTTGGCGTCTGAGGCGGGGATGTAGGGCTGACCGCCCCAGCCGGGGTTGACGGTCATGCAGAGCAGTAGGTCGTAGGCGCCGGCGAGCGCTTCGACCGCCGAGACCGGCGTGCCGGGGTTGAGCGCCAGCCCGGCGCGGCAGCCGGCCTCCCGGATCGCGTGCAGGGCGTAGTGGATGTTCGGCGTCGCCTCGAAGTGGGCTGTGATCGAGTCCGCGCCGGCGGAGGCGAAGTCGGCGACGTGGCGCTCGGGCCGCTCCACCATCAGGTGGATGTCGAGGATGCCGCCGGCATCGTGGACCTGATCGCGCAGCGCGTCGACGACCAGCGGGCCGATCGAGATCGGCGGGACGAAGTGGCCGTCCATCACGTCGACGTGGATCACGCGCGCGCCGGCGTCCATCACCTCGCCGACCTGCTCGCCGAGCCGCGCGAAGTCCGACGCGAGGATCGAGGGGGCGACCCGGCGGTCGCGAAGCAGCTGGTCGTTCACGGCTGGCGCGACGCTACCGGACGGCTCAGACCTTGCGGTGCTCCGGCGCCCAGGAGCCGTCGTCCTGCTGGACGAAGTCCTGAAAGAGGCCGGGCGCCTCGGCCTGCATGAGCCGGGCAACCTGGTCGAAGAC
>DATABO010000071.1:0-10318 GCA_036259535.1 Thermoleophilaceae bacterium | reverse complement strand
CGTGCGCAAGTTCTCCTACATGCGCTTCGACCCGGAGGGGATCACCGGCAACCAGGAGATCCCGTTCGCCAAGTCGCTGCCCGACTACATCATGCGCTGGCTCGCCTCGCGCTTCCTCGACGTCGACGTCCAGGAGGAGCTGGGGATCATGACTGCGGAGGTCAAGGCCCGCAAGGCGGCCGAGGAGGCCGCGCTGCGCGGCGACACGGCCGGGCCGAGCAACGGCGGCAACGGCCACGGCAACGGGAGCTCGGGCAACGGCGCCCCGGCCCCAAGCGCTCCGGCCCCCGCAGCGGCGGCGCTGACCGACGAGCCACCGGTCGCGGCGCCAGCCAAGATCACCGGTCTCGACCTCGGTCCCGCCTGCTCCCAGTGCGGCGGCATGATGCAGCGCACAGGCACTTGCTACACGTGCTCGAGCTGCGGCAACAACACCGGCTGCGGCTGATACTCGAAACCGAGCGCCTGATCGGCGAGCCCGTTGGCGAGCGTCATCGCGAGAAAGCGGTGGCGCTCTTCGGCGATCCGCAGGTCGCCACGTGGATCTGGCCTCCCGAGCGTGACGACAGCGGTCCGCGCACGCCCGAGCAGGCAGAGGCACTCGTCGAGCGCTTCCTCGGCCACTGGATCGAGCACGGCTATGGCATGTGGTATTTCGCCGAGCGCCACAGCGGTGACTTCGTAGGACAGATCGGACTCCAGCACACCGATGTCGAGGGCGAGCCCGTCGTCGAGATCGGCTGGACGCTGCTCCCCGCGCACTGGGGCAGGGGCTACGCGACCGAGGCCGGACGGGCGGCACTCGACCTTGCCTTCTTCCGGCTCGCCCTCGACGAAATCGTCTCCTTCACCCTTCCTCACAACCGCGCCTCACGGCGCGTGATGGAAAAGCTCGGCATGACCTACGTGCGCGACTTCGTCCACGCCGACCTCCCCCACGTCCTATACCGCCTCGAGCGTCCGGGACGCTGACGCCCGCGCCCGATGATGCTTTGTGGCGTCCGGGCGATGCCGATCCCCCATCGGTGGAGGATCAGGGCACGGCGAGGCGCTCGATGAGCTCGATCGCGAGCGAGCGGAGGTCGGCGGAGTCGCTGCCGGTGGCAACGTGGTCGAGCAGGAGGCCGTCGAGGCCCGCGCAGAGCAGGCGGGCACGGTGCTCCGGGTCGGGGGCGCCGAGCAGCTCCAGGCCGTGCTGGAGGAAGTCGCGATACGCGGCGTCCCAGCGCTCGGCCGCGGGCCGCAGGTCCGGGCGGCGCGCGGACTCGAGGTAGAGCTCGTACTGGGCGAGCAGGGTGACGCGGTCGCCGGCCCAGATCTCGATGACGACGTCCGCTAGGCGCTCGGGCAAGAGCTCGGGGCCGACGTCGAGCGCGCCGCCCTCCGACTCGGCGCGCAGGCGCTCGGCCTCGCGGTCGGCGACGTGCTCCAGGGCGCGCGCGACCATGTCGTGCTTGGAGTCGAAGTAGTAGGTCGTCGAGCCGAGCGGAACGCCGGCCTCGGCGGCGACGGCGCGGTGGTCGACGGCGGCGATGCCGCCGCGGCCGATCACGCGCACGGCGGCGTCGAGCAGGGCGCGCCGGCGAGCCGCGCCGCGCGGCTCAGTGGGCGCCGGAGAGGTTGAGCCCGATGACACCGACGATCACCGCCCCGATGCTGAGGATCTTGACCAGGCCCATCGGCTCGCCCCAGGCGGCGACGCCGATGACCGCGACCATCGCCGTGCCGACGCCGGCCCAGATCGCGTAGGTGAGGCCGATGTCGATGTGCTTGAGCACCAACGCCAGCAGGTAGACCGACACGCCATAGGCGGCGAGCATGCCGACCGAGGGCACGAGCTTCGACATGCCGTCGGAGACCCGCAGCAGGACCGTGCCCAGTACCTCCGAGACGATGGCGAGCGCGAGCAGGACTGCGGGAGACATGGAGACCACTTCCAATCTGTACGGGTGTACATGTACGATTGTACACCTAGATCGCCGAAGCGTCTAGCCGCGATCCCTACGACGCGGTGGACGCACATTGGTGCCGCCCATCAGGTTGAAGCTGCGAATCCGGATCACCGGCGCGTCGGGAGACGGCGGCGGGTCGTCCGGCGGCCTGACGCTGTCGCCGCCCATCAGCGAGAAGCCCGACCGCTCGACGTGGACGCCGGGCGGGACACGGATCGTCGACCCGCCCATCAGCGAGAAGATCCGCAGCGTCAGCTCACCGCCCTCGATCGTCGCGCGCGAGAGGTCGAGGTCGACGCCGCCCATCACGTTGACGATCGTGCAGCGGTCGGCGAGCCGGATCGGTCCGCGAATCGAGTCGCCGCCCATGATCCCGACGAAGGTGCGGCGCGTCTTGGTCGGCGCCGGCGCCGCCGGCGACGGCGCGGCGGGAAGGTCGGCGACCACTCGCTCGAGCTCGCCCCGGACCGTCGCGCCGTAGGCGGCCTCGGTGCGGTCGGCGAGCTCCTCGAGGGTCAGCCTCCCTTCGGCGGCGGCCCCCTTGAGCCGATCCACGGCCTGCTCGCGCTCGGCGTCCGACGCGCGGACGCTCGTCTCGGCGGAATCGTCCGGCTGCACGCGTCCTGACGCTAGCGCCTCGCCCCGGCAGGTGGGCAACGGGCCGTGTCGAATCGCGGAATCGACCATCTAGGGTTCGAACCTCATGTCCGACACCACCAAGCTCACCGCCGCCGCCCACGCCCACCTCACCGAGGAGATCGAGCGCCTCGAAGGCGAGGGCCGCCGGGCGATCGCCGCGCGGATCAAGACCGCGCGCGAGTGGGGCGACCTCAAGGAGAACGCCGAGTACCACGCCGCCAAGGAGGAGGCGGCGATGCTCGAGGCCAAGATCGCCGGCCTGCGAGACCAGCTCCGCTCCGCCGAGATCGTCGAGACCGCCGCCGGCGACGTCGCCGGCATGGGCACGACCGTCACCTACAAGGACGAGAAGAGCGGCAAGGAGCTCAGCCACAAGCTCGTCCCCAAGGTCGAGGCCGACCCCAGCGCCGGCCTGATCTCGATCGACTCGCCGGTCGGCAAGGCGCTGGCGGGCGCCAAGGTCGGCGATGCCGCCACGCTCGAGACACCGTCGGGAACGCGCACGATGCGCGTCCTCGCCGTCGATCACTCCTGAGCTTGCGCTACGCCGCCGCGCGCGGCGCGAGCGCCGGGTCGTCCTCGTTCGCGCGGAAGAACTCGACCATCGGGCCGACGTAGGAGGCGAAGGGCGGCGGGGCGAGGCCGTGCGGGGTCAGCAGGTCGACGGCGCGACGGGTGTCGAAGGTGACCGCGTGGTTGAGGTAGGCGATCGACTCGGCGGGCGTGTCGGAGAAGAGCTTGCGCACCGGCTTGAAGCGCAGGCCGCCCTGAGCAAGCGCCGGCGGGATCCTGCCGCGCGGCGCACGGCCGGCGTACTCCCGCGACAGCAGCTCGAGGAGCTGGCGCGCGCTGACCGGGTCGGGATCGACGAGGTGGAGTGTCTCCCCGACGGTCGCCGGGTCGGTTCCCGCGATCGCGATCGCATCGACGACGAAGTCGACCGGGACGACGTTGAAGGTCGCGTCCGAGGCGCCGATCTGGACCGGCGGCCGCCCCTGGCGCGCCGCCTGTGCGATCGCGCGCAGCAGGTAGTAGGGCCCGTCGAACTTCTGCGTCTCACCCGTGCGGGAGTCGCCGACGACGATCGCCGGGCGCAGGATCGTCGTCGGAACGCGGTCGAGCAGCTGGCGGACCCAGACCTCGGCCTGGAACTTGGTCGACTCGTAGTGGTTCTTGAACTGCTGGCCCATCAGCAGCTCGTGCTCGTAGACGACGCCGCGCCGCTTGCCGGCGACGTAGGCGGTGCTGATGTAGACGAGCCGCTCGAGCTTCCTCGCCGCCAGGCAGAGCTCGAGCACGTTGCCGGTGCCGTCGACGTTGACGCGCTGGGCGAGCTCGATCGGCACGGCGAGGTCGTAGATCGCAGCGAGGTGGTAGACACGGCGGACGTCGGCCGCGAGGCGTGCGTACTCGGCATCGTCGAGGCCGAGGCGGCGATCGGCGATGTCGCCCGCGACGATCTCGATGCGGGCGGGATCGATCTCCGCGGCCGTGGCGCGAGCGGCGTCGAGCATCCGCGGCTCGACGAGCGTGACGACTCGCGCCCGACGGTCCTGCTCGAGCAGCTTGCGGACGAGACGGCGGCCGATGAAGCCGGGAAAGCCGGTGATCAGGGAGGAGGGCATGGCGGGAACGCTAGGGCTCCCGGGGCCTACCGCGCTGTGCGCTCGCCCCCGACCCGCTCCGACCGGCCTGTAGGGTCGCCCCCATGTCGGCCCCGGAGATCCCCGCTCCACCGGAGATACCGGGCGCCGAGCAGCGCACCGTCAGCATCCAGGCTCACGACGTCGGCCCGCTCGACGTCCACCTCTACGAGGCCGGCGCCGGCCCGCCGGTGCTGCTGCTGCACGGCTGGCCGCAGGACGCGGCTTGCTGGCGATACGTGATCCCGCGGCTCGCCGACCGTCACCGGCTGATCGCGCCCGACCTGCGCGGCTTCGGTCGCAGCGACGCACCCGGCCGTGGATACGACGGCATGACCTTCGGCGCGGACGCGATCGCCCTGCTCGACGCGCTCGAGATCGAGCGCGCGCACCTGATCGGCCACGATTGGGGCGGCTTTGCGGCGTTCGCGGCCGGAATCGCCGCGCCCGGCCGGATCGCCAGCATGGTCGTGCTCAACACCGTTCCGCCGTGGATCGAGCCGTCGCCGCGGCTGGCGCTCGAGCTGTGGCGCACCTCGTACGCCTTCGTGCTCGCGGCCTTCGGCGAGCGGATCGTGCGCAGCCGGCCCGACGTCATCGCCCGCATGCTGCGCGCGGACCGCGTCCACGACGGCATCACGCGGGCGGATGCCGAGGCCTATGCGGCTCGCCTGCGGCGCCCGGAGAGCGCCCGCGCGACCGCGCTGCTCTACCGCAGCTACGCGCGGTCGTTCAAGGCGGTCGCGATGGAGCGGCGGTTCGAGGACATGCGGCTCGCCGTCCCGACCCGCTTCCTGTTCGGGACCAACGACGTGGCGGTCCCGCGCCAGCTGCTCGATGGCGTCGAGCGCCATTGCGACGACCTCGTCGTCGAGCTCGTGCCGGACTCCGGGCACTTCATCCAGGAGGAGAAGCCGGAGCTGGTGGCCGAGCGCGCGGCGGAGCTGTTCGAGCGCCATCCGGCCTGAGCGCCGAACGGCTTTACCAACTCCTAACCCGCCGCTGGACCGCGGCTGGCGGACGGGCGGGCATGGTCGGGGAAGAGCTCACGACCTGAGAGGTGATTTGAGATGAGACGCATCGGAGCAGCGATAGCCCTGGCCGCCCTCCTGACCGCCGGCCTGGCGGCGCTGGCGAACGCGGCCACGACGAGCCAGCGCCCGCCGCTGCGCGAGTTCGAGGGCCGGGTGGTGTCGATCGACCGCGGCGCGCGAACCTTCCGCCTGCACGACAGCGAGCGCGGAACGAAGCGGATCAAGGTCACGCGGAGCACCCGCTACGAGCGCGTCGCCGGCCTCGCGGGGCTGAGCGTCGGCCAGCGCTTCATCGAGGTCAAGACGCGGCGCAAGGTCGACGGCGCCTGGATCGCGATCGAGGTCGAGAAGTCGGGCGGCGGTGGCGAGCACGGCGGCCGCGACGACGACGGCGATGACGACGACAGCGGCCGTGGCCGCGGCGGCGACGACGACTGAGCGGTCCTATGGCCGGGGTAGGGTGGCTCCATGGCGGAGCCACCCCCCTCCCCGGGCCGCGACGAGACCCCGCTCGAGCGCACGGACCGCAACCTCTCCGAGCTGCTCGGCGAGCTGCGCGTAGCGCTACCAGGCGTCCAGGTGCTGTTCGCGTTCCTGCTGATCGTCCCGTTCAACAGCCGCTTCGACGACGCCACCGCCTTCCAGCGCGACGTCTACCTCGCCACGCTGATCTGCACCGCTTTCGCCTCGGCGCTGCTGATCGCCCCCTCGATGCACCACCGGCTCGAGTTTCGCCACGGCGACAAGGAGCATCTCGTCAAGCTCTCGAACCGGTTCGCGATCGCCGGACTGACCCTCGTCGCGCTGGCGATGACCGGCGTGACCATCCTGGTCACCGACTTCGTCTTCAGCACCGTCGCGGCAGTCGTCACGACGGGCGCCGTCGCGCTGGTCTTCGCCCTGCTCTGGTTCGCGATGCCGCTGCAGCGGCGGCGGACGCTGAGCCGGCGGCGGCAGCGGTCGAACTCAGCCTGAGAGCTCGTCTGAGCGGCGCCCCGCCGCTCAGCGACGGTCGATCCAACCGACTCGCGATCTGACCTCGACGGTCCTCGCTCTCCCATAGGGACAGCCCGACGCAAGCGGCTTGGCGCGCAGCCGCAGCCGCAGCGCGACTGCCTGACCCGGTCGCAGGGTCGTGCGCAAGCGCTTTGGAACGGCGAGCCGGACCCCGTACGCGGTGACGTGGCTCGGCGAACGCAGAACGACCGATCGGGATCGACCAGTGCCCGGCAGCCGGAAGGTCAGCCGAGCGCTTGCGACGCGGGGCTCGGCCGCGCGGTCGAATGTCAGCCGGACGCGCACCCCCCGGACTCGACCGGGTCGGTACGGCAGCAGCGTCATCGCCACCGCGCGGCGCAGGCTCACGTCGTCGCAGTTGCGCACCAGGCGGGCCGCCTGCAGCGTCGACTTCAGGCGCAGCGAGCGGGACCACACCGCGAGGACCGTTCCGTCTGGGGCCCCGACGCCCTCTGGGCGTCCCATGAACATCCGCGGCGCGTCGGCGAGGGTGCTCACGGAGCCCACCCCTCCGCTGGCCGCAATTTGGCGACTTTGGATCTGGGTCGGACCGCGGAAGACGTCGGTGCCGTCTGCCCAGATCGCCGTCGCCCGTCGGCCCGAGGCGTCAACGACGAGCTCAGGCATCCCGCGATTCGGTCCCGGGGAGCTCAGCTGCCATACGGGACTCGGCACGCCGTCCACCGCCACGCGGCGCCCGACCGGGTCTCCCGAGCCCGCCGTGACACCCCACACGATGAGGGCCCTGCCGGTGGCGTCCTTCGCTACGGCGGGCGTCTGGACACCGGGTCCCCCGGGGAGAGACTGGAGCGGCCCGGGTCCGTCGGCGAAGAGCGCTCTAGCAAGGACCGTCTGCCCCAGCCCGTCCACGCTTGGGATGGCCCAGGCGACGGTTGCGCGTCGGGAGCCATCCGCCACGACCTCGGCGCCGCCCCCAGACCAGAACTGCATTGGGGCCGAGAGCTCTTGGATCGCGCCGCTGAGGCCCTGCGCTCCCAGGCTCGCGGCGCGGATCGAGTACCCCTGCTCCTGGTGAGTGGTCCAGGCCACGATCGCGTCGCCGGACGAGGACACGGCGACGCTCGGATCCGGGTACATCGCATTGCCCGCCGGTAGCTCGACGAGGGGTGTGAGCCTCCCGCCAGCGCTCAGGCGACGCGCATGAACGGTCGCGCTGGTGACGTTCACACCCTTGGGCTCCACCGGCGTCCCTAGCACCTGCGTCCAGGCGATCGTGGCGTCCCCGGTCGCGCGATCGATGGCGAGTTGCACAGTCGGCTCGATCAACGGGCGCGGCGGCGCGATCTCGCGCACAGCGCCAAGCCGCCCCCGGGAATCCAGGCGTCGGGCGTGCAGCGAGTAGCCGCGGTCTAGATCGTGGTCGAACCAGATGACGACGGCCGCGCCCGATCGGTCGACGGCCACGTCGAGGCCCTCGGCGAAGGACCCGAGCTTGGGCGAGATCCTCCGCTCGCCACCCAACCTCCCGTCACGGAAAACGCGTCGCGCCCAGATCGCATTGGTCCCGCCATCCAGCCATACGACGACCGCGCCGTTGCTCGGGGACATCGCGACTTGAGCTCCAGACGCGCGGCCCAGGTCGGTGATCGGGAACGGCGGCGACCATGCCGCGAGACTGCCAGCGGCGAGGTACAACCCCATCGCCGAGGCAATGGCCGATCCCGTCACGACCCTGAGACACGTCATGGTGCTTCTACTCCAATCAATCGATTCCACTAGAGCGAGCTTCATTACAAGACACCTTTGGATCAAAAGGTTTCGGTCGTCGCCGATCTAGACGCAGCGCACGCCGGACCAGTCGTGCGTCTCGAGCACGAGGTACTCGACGAAGTAGGCGATGCAGCCGGGTCCGTCGGATCCGGGTGGAAGTACGGGCGCGCAGTCGGGATGGAGCGGGTCGTCGCCGTGGGCGGCGGCGCACCAGGCGTACCAGGCCGGGCGACGGCTGAAGTCGGCGTCGAGCAGCCCCGTGTCCCAGTCGGGCCCGCCGCCGCGCATGTTGTAGTAGGCGACCCGCGTGACGCGGGGGTGGTTGGCGAGCACGTCGGCGATCCATTCGACCCGGAACGCCTGGGCGGCCGGATCGCCGTCGTGATGGGCGCCGACCTCCGTGACCCAGATGTCGCTGTCGGGCGGGATGAGCGCCGCCAGCGCGTCGGTGAACGTGGCGGCTGGCGTCGGCTCGACGGCTCGCTCGACGTCGCCGTATGGGTGGAAGGCGACGACGTCACCCCAGCCGCCGCCGGCCGCCGCGGCGTAGGCCGTCAGATACTCGGTGAACGACGCGAGCGAGCCTGCGTCGAGGAAGTCGGGCGAGGTGACCAGCGCAGTCGGGTCGTGGCGGCGGACGATGTCGTGGAAGGTCGTGTAGTAGCCGGCAAGCGCGATCGGCGGCAGCGGCGCCTGGCCCGCCGCGTCCTCCTTCGGCCGCCAAGCACCGTTCGGCTCGTTGGCCGGTCCCCACACGTCGACGACGCCGGCGAGCTGCTGGACCAGCGGCTCGACCTTGGCCCGGTACTCGTCAGCGGTCGGAAAGTACCCCTCCGGCCCCACGTTGGCCGGGTTGTTCGAACGCAGCGTGAGAATCACCTGCTGGGCCCCGCGCGCACGTGCGTGGCTGATCATCGTCTGCGTCCGCCCCAACCACTCCGGCCGGTCGACGGTGTTCCAGATCGTCTGCAGCCGGAACACCTTCGGGCCCAGCCTCGCGAAGTCGTCGCCCAGCGCCGGCAAGGCGCCCGGGTTGACGAACTCCCAGTCGTCGTCGGCGACGAAGAGGCCAGAACCGTCGCGGGGGGTCGCCGCCCCGACGGGATCGGCGACGACGAGGGCGAGGCAGGTCATTAGGCCGACGAGGAGAGCACGCACAGTGCCCGAGGGTAGAACCCGCGGGCCGGTCAGCCGCCCGTGAGCTGGAAGATCGCGAAGTCGTTGCCGCCGACTCCATCCAGCACGCCGCTGCCATCGTAGAGTTGCAGGACCATCTGGTGCTCGTCCGCGAGCCGCGCGCAAACTGGTCGAATCGACGGCCACGCCGCGTCGTCCATCACTACGAAGCCGCCCGGGCGGACCTTCGGCAGATACAGCGCGACATCGCGCTCGACCGCCGCGCGGTCGTGGTTGCCGTCGACATGAAGAACGTCGATGCTCGCGGCGGAGAAGTCCGGCGCGGCCTCCTCGGAGCGCTTGCGGACGATCCGACAGTGCCGATCCAGGCCGAGCGCCTCGATCCGCATCAGCACGTCTTCGTGAATGCCATTCCAGTCGACCCCCGCGGCCCATGCCGCGAGGTCGATCGAACGGCCGTGCGGATCGGACTGCGCCGCGGCCGTCGCGGAGTACGGGTCGATCCCGATCGCCTCGCCACGACCCAACCTGCGCATCAGCAAGCCGAGCGGCAACAGCAGCCGCCCGCGGTACACACCTATCTCGACGACGCGCTCGAGGTCATTGGCGGCGATCGCGTCGGCGATCACGAGGACCTTCAGTGCGCTGGCGCCACCCCCTTCGTCGACCGGAATGGTCGCGTTGAGCTCGCTCAGCTCCTCGCGCAGCGCCTCCGGAAGCGATCGCCCAGCGAGCGCATCGGAGGCGTCTGCCTGAGCCACGGGGCCACTGTACATGTCACTTGCGCCCTCTACGCTC
Organism: Thermoleophilaceae bacterium; assembly: GCA_036259535.1. Lineage (GTDB taxonomy): Bacteria > Actinomycetota > Thermoleophilia > Solirubrobacterales > Thermoleophilaceae > JAAYBF01. Next base: position 367 of record DATABO010000071.1, on the reverse strand, counting down.
CCCGTCGCATGACCTCATCCGGACCGATCGCCTGCGCGGATCAGTCGCCGCCTGTGCTGCGCTTCCAACGGCCCTCGTTGCCGAGCGGCGAAGCGATCGAGCAGTACCTAGGGCTAGCTCGGGAGGCGCGCTGGTTCTCTAACGGAGGCCCTTGCTGGCAGCTCCTGCGCGACCGGCTGTCAGATCGCGTCGGGGCCTACTGCGTGCCCGTGGCGAGCGGCACGATCGGCCTGATGGCCGCGGGGGTCGACTGGAATGGCATTCACGAAGACGTGCTGATGCGGATCGAGGCGCTCGGCCTGGATCGGCACTGTCGGATCGTCCGCAAGCGCTCCGAGGAGGCCGCGCCGGACTTCTCCGCCGCGAG
>DATABO010000070.1:0-24913 GCA_036259535.1 Thermoleophilaceae bacterium | reverse complement strand
CCGGGCGCGCCCGTCGGGCGCGCCTCGCGGTCCTCGCGCTGGAGCCGCATTCCCCGCGCACCCCGATAAGCGCTTGGTCGCGGGCACGACGGGGCCGAAGACGACGATCGGCCGCTCGACGCGTGCCGCCCAGAGCGAGCTGGAGCGCTTGCCGGCGCGCAGCTCGATCACGTAGCGGCCGCCGCTCATGCGACGCAGCTCGCGCGGGCGCAAGCGCCAGTCGACGCGCATCCTCTTGCCAGCCTTGACGGCCACGACGCGCGTGGCGATCACGTCGGCGACGCCGTCGGAGCCGAGCTGCAGCAGCCGCAGTCGCACGACGCGGCTGCCCGCCGGGGCGCGGAAGCGCAGCCGGATCCCCGGCTTGGCGAGCTTGCTCAGCTTGACGCGCTTGGCGACGCGCAGGCCGGACGGCTTGCGCACGGCGGGCGCGGCGTCCTCGGTCTCGGGCCGCTCGTTGCGCGCCCGAGGCTGGATCGGCGTCTGGACCTGATCCTGGGCCTGTCCCCCGCCGGTCGGGCCCACGTCGCCCTCCGGCACCAGGTCCTCCGGCGGCGCCGGCGGCCGCGGGCAGCGGTCGTCGTGGAGCGGCATCGGGTCGCAGCCCGTATCGGGGGTGACGCGCATCAGGCCCCACATGCCGGCCTCGGTGAAGGCGCGGCGCAGGTCGCCGTAGAAGAAGTCGCCGGTCGCATGGTTGCGGCCGCCGGCCCCCTCGATCTCGAAGTCGAGCGACTGGCGCGGGCCGACGAGGTGCGAGCCGACCTCGTTCGAGCGTGGGATCAGCGGGTCGATCGCGAACGACTGGCCGCCCATGCTGAGCACGTGGGTCTGCTCGTTGCCGGGCGCGCCGAGCGCGTGGACGCGGACCCTGTCGCCGGCGTGGGCGCGCAGGATCGGCGTCGCGGGATCGCCGCGCACGGCGCTGCTGAACTGAGTCGGCGAGTCGGGCCGGCGCGCCGAGCGGTGGTTGACCAGCGCAGGGCCGGAGACTGCGCTCGGGTACGGCATGTTGCTGCCACCTATGACCGGGTCGTCATCGGCGAGGTTGAGCGTGAAGTCGCGGTAGGCGTCGCCGTTGGGCAGGTGGACGTCGACCTGCGCGCCGATGCTCGTCGGCGCGCCGGTGCTCGAGTCGTAGAACTTCGCGCCCTTGTCGGCGACCACGATCGCGCCGTAGAGGCCGTCGCGGCCGCTGTCGACGTCGCCGTAGTCGGAGAGCTGGGCGCTGCCGATGTCCTTGGTGTCGGCGTAGTAGCGGTACACGCGCGACTCGCCGGGGGCGACGGTCTGCTCCGGCCCGTAGCCGACGTTGACGCCGGACGACTCCGCCGAGCGGACGAGCTCGTCGGCGTGCAGCGAGGCGCGCTGGTCGCGGCGGTTCTCGAGCTCGGCGACGATGCACTCGCCGGCGGCGGCGTGCATCACCAGCGGCTCGGGGCGCAGCTGTCCGGACTCGACCGCGGCGGCGTCGGACGCCGGGACGAACGCGGCCAGCGTGCCGAGCGGCGAGCCCACCGGGCGGTCGACGGCCGCCACCTTGAAGTGGCGCTCCGGCGCTCCGCTCGGGCACGGGCTGCCATTCGCCGGCGAGACCGGCGGACGCCCGCCGGTCGGCGTCGGCAGCGGCGCGCCGCCGAGCGGCACGCTGGTGCCGGGCAGCGGCTGCAGCTGGGGGACCTGCTTGGGCAGCACGCGGATCATCCCCCAGGCGCCCTGGCGGAAGCGGCGGCCGACGCCGTTCATGTAGAGGTAGTCGCCCGGCCGGCCCTGCGGACCGCCGGCGCCGCCCTCGAGGATCAGGCTCGCCTTCTCCGAGGCGCCGTAGGTCATCGTGCTGAGCGAGGTCGACTTCGGCCAGCGCGTCTCGAGGTTGAAGCGGTGCCCGTCGACGTGGAAGCTCTCGCCGTCGGCGGACACGCTGATCGCGCGGATCACGAACGGGTCGTTCGCGTAGGCCATCGGCAGCGGCGTGACCGGGTCGCCGTGGGTCCAGGAGCTGAACAGCAGCGACGGGTCGTTGTTGCGCGCGTAGCGGTCGGCGAACGGCTCGGCGCGGAGGTTGATCGTCGAGTCGGTGACCGGGTTCTCGTCGATCGTCCAGGTGACCATCTCGCGGAAGCTGCCGCTGACCCCGGCCGCGGCGGCCATCGGGTTGCTGGTGCGGATGTCGGCGATCGCGCCGGACTCGATCTCGGCTCCCGTGCGCGGGTCGTGGTAGGTCGAGCCGGGCGGCTCGACGATGAACTGGCCGACGAGGCCGTGGCCCCACCCGTGGATGCCGTCGACGTGGTCGTGCCAGAAGACGTTGTCGAGCATCGCGTCGGGGTACCAGCGGTACTGGGCGAACTCGACGCCGGCGGCGCTGCCGGACGGGTGGTCGTTCTCGAGCGCGCGGTCGAGCGTGACCTGGCCCTGGGCGGCGTCGATCGACTCGATCGTGCGGATCTCGATCGCCTCGGTCCCGAGGCCGACGCCGATCGCCACGCCCGGCTGGAACTTCGACACGTCGGTCAGCGAGAGCGTCGTCGCGCCGGTGTTCGCCGCGGCGGTCAGGCGCGGGTCCTCGGCCGCGTACGGGCGCACCGACTGCTCGTAGGACATGCCGCTGACCACGCCGTCGGAGGCCTGCGTGTCGAACTGCACGTGGTGGATGTGCATGTTGACCTTGGCGTAGCGGTCGGAGGCGTTGTCGTCGCGCTGGCGACTGGTCAGGGTGACGCTGACGCAGTCGCCCTGGTTGCCGCGGATCGCCAGCGGCTCGGCCGGCTTGCGCCCGGCGGCGACGTCGTCGGCGTCCTTGGCGAGCACGAAGATCTTGCCGCCGGGGTCGCGGACGTTGCGCGTCACGGGGACCGAGACGTCGAGCGCGACGACGTTGAAATGGCGGCGCGGCGCGCCGGACGGGCAGATGCCGTCCTCGCGGTTGGCCCACGGGTCCGGCCCGTCGCCCTGCTTGGGCTGGTCGCCGTCCTCGCCGAGGTAGGGCGCGCCGGAGTGGCCGTTGGGCGAGAACGGCGGGCGGTCGCCGATCTGCGGCCGCAGCAGCGGGAACGCCGGTCGTCCGTTCTCGGGGTTGAAGAGGATCTTCGGACGGTCCTGGGGCCCGACCGGCTCGTCGCCGGGGAACAGGCCCGGGTGTCCCGGCAGCTTCTCCTCGTCCAAGGCGTTGGTCAGGTTCGGCCAGCTCGGGTCGCGGAACTCCGGCTCGCCGAGGTAGAGCGGGCTCTCGGGATCGCTGTCGTCGACCTGCCAGTTCCAGACGGTCGCGTCCTGCTCGCCCTGCGGCACGCCCTGGGGCGGCAGCTGCGGACGGATCCAGGCGTCGATGTTGTCCTTGGTCAGCGTCGTGCCGTCGGGCATCGTCTTCCCGATCAGCTCGGACGAGTCGACGGCCTCGGGCGGCGGCTCGCGGTCGGGCAGCGGCGCTAGGTGCGGCTGCAAGGTGTCGAAGACGCGCCAGAAGCCCCACATGCCGGCGACGTAGTGCTCGGCGATGTGGCAGTGGAAGAGGAACTCGCCCGCTCCCGCCTGGCCGCCGCCGGCCCCGTTCTCGACCTGGAGGTCGAACGACTGGCCGGGGCCGGTCGACTGGGAGTCGAGCCGCGACGAGGGCGACTGGGCGACCGCCGGGTGCTTGTTCAGCCCGGTGTCCTGGTAGTCGAACGTGGTGTCGGCGTGCGGGTTGAAGCGCCAGCGGATCGCGCCGCCGTGCAGGTGGTAGACGTGGAAGGTCTCTGAGCCGCCGTGGAGGATCCGCATCTTGGTCGGATCGCCCTGGTAGCTGCGCGGCATCGGGGTCGCGGGGTCGCCGAAGGCGTAGGAGCCGTAGGCGTTGGACTTCATCCGACCGTTGCGCTCGAGCCGGCGCATGAACGGCTCCGAGCGGTAGTTCATCGCGCGGGAGCCCGGGCGGTAGCCGTCGGTCAGCGGGTCGACGACGGGCAGCCGCTCGCCGGCGCGGTCGAACACGTCGGCGCTCTCGTCGCCGATCTCGTGCTGGATGATCGCGTACTCGCGGAAGGCCTTCTTGCCGTCGCCGGGGACGATCATCGCCTCCCAGCCGGACTCGATCGGCTCGCCGGTGTCCATGTCGAGGTACTCCGACCCGGGCGGCTCGACGAGCAGCGTGCCGAACAGGCCGTGGGCGACCGCCTGGCGGTTGCCGGGGCCGGGACGCATGTAGTGCGCGCCCTCGAGCTCGGGCTCCTCGGGGACGTAGTAGCGGTAGGTGCGCGACTCGCCGCGCGCGGCCGCGGACGGCGCGTTGTTGCCGACGGCGTCGCCGGAGGAGCCCATGTCGAAGGAGAGGCCGTCGATGTGGACGCCGTACTCGCCGCCAGAGGCGTCGTTGAGGAACTGGATCTCGACGCAATCGCCGAGGTTGGCGCGGATCACCAGCGGCTGGATCGCGTCGTCGCGCAACCCGATCGAGACGTGCTGGGAAGCCTCCTGCTCGCGCACGTCGTCGACGCGGTCGGCGAGTACGAACATCTTTCCGTTGGGGTCGTGGTCGCCGAAGCGGTTGAGCGGCACGTCGACGTCGATCGCGCGCACGTCGTAGGTCTTGGTCGGGGCGCCGGCCGGGCAGGGGCTGCCGGGCGAGAGGTCGGCGGTCGCGCCGTCGACGCCGCTGCCAGCGAAGGTCGCGGCCGGGGCGAGGACGAGCACGAGCAGCAGCGAGGCGAGGCGGACGCGCTGCGCGGACGGCGCGAGCGCGAGCCAGCGGCGCGTGTCGGGCGCGTCCCAGGGGCGGCGGCGCAGCAGGAAGGCGGTGGCGATCGCGGCCAGCGGCAGCGTGGCCACGAGGCCGACGACGGTCTCCCAGAAGAGGTGGACGAGCGCCGGCATCTCGTGGCTGGGCGCGGGGATCGCGCCGAAGATCGCAGCGTGCAGCGGGGCGCCGAGCGCGAGTGCGAGGCTGGCGACGAGCGCGACGACGACCGCGAGGACCGTCGCCGAGAGCGCCGGCGACTGCTCACCGCTGCGCTGCAGAGCGCGTCGGGTCAGCAGGACCGCGATCCAGATCCAGGCGAACTGCAGCGGCAGCGCGAGCACGAAGTCGCGGCCGAGCTCGAGCGCGAAGCCGGTGTTGCCCGGCTCGTGCGAGCCCTGCAGCTCGTGGACGAGCTTGAGCCAGAGGACGCCGCCGAGCGAAAGCACGATCGCGTAGACGGCGACCGCGAACGGGCGGGCGAGCGCCGAGGAGGGCCGGCGGGCGATGCTGCGGAGGATCGTCTCGGTCATGGGGATCAGCTCGCTTTCGCTACTGGCCCTGGTGACCGTGCGGCGTGGTGCCGTCGAAGGAGGTGGGCGGGGCTGGCATCTCGGGGCGCTTGCGGTCGGCGCGGCCGGGGGCGCCGGGCAGCGTCGCGGCGGGCTTGCCGAGGTCGACGAGCAGCGGCTCGGCGCGCTCGGGGTCGTCGAACTCGACCCAGAGGTGGGCGCGCTTGCTCGGCACTACGAAGCTCAGAGAGCCCTCGATCGCGGCGTCGGGCTGCAGGGTCCCCGGCTTGAAGGTCGACCCGGTCGGGACGATCCGCTTCGCGCTGGGGCCGGGCACGTCGCTCGTGCCGGCGATCAGGCGGAACTGGTCCGGCGTGTACTCGTTGGTGGTGTCGAGCATGTTGGCCAGCGTCACCGCGACCTGGACCTGCGAGCTCTCCGGCGGGACGTAGTCCTGGACACCATGGGTCATTCCCGCGAGGTCCTTCGAGGTCAGGCCGCTGAGCCGCACCGCGTACTCGACGGCGACCGCGCCGAAGCTGGTCGGGATCCCCTCCCCGGCGGTCTGGGGGCCGTTGGGAACGGGGCCCTGGTGGGCGTGGCTGGCCGACGAGTCGTCGACGATGCTGACGACCGAGAGCACGGCGCCCGTGGTCGCGAGCGCGAGGACGGTTGCGATCAGCGCGAGCAGCGGGAGCCGGGCGCGGGTGATCGTGAATGAGAAGGTCATCGAAGGCCTCCGCGCTCGAGCAGGGTGCCGGCGCCGAGACCGGGTGGGAAGCAGCTGCGGTACTCGAGCGCGAGGCGCTCGGAGCGCCCGGCGCCGCGGTCGAAGCGGATCAGCGCGGTCAGCACGTGGCGCCCGGCGCGGCGGGCCGGGACGCGGATCGCGAAACGGCCGCGGCGGTCGGCTGCGCGCACGATGCGGACCCTGCGCCCGTCGAGGCGGAAGCCGACGCGGTCGATCGCGCGGCCGGCGACGTAGGCGGTGAATGCGCCGCGGGCGCAGCTACGGGGAGCGCCGACGAGACGCGCGTTGCCGGCCTTCGGGCGGCGGGCGGCCTTCTTGGCCTTCTTCGGAGTCGCGACCGTCCTGGTCGTGGTCGCCGTCGGTGCCGGGCTCGGCAGCAGCGGCGCCACGACCGGCGGCACGGGCGGCAGCGGCGGCGACGGCGCGTGGACGTAGAAGTGGTAGCGGGCGTGCGGGCCGGAGAGCGAGTCGTTGCCCGCCGCGTCGATCGCTGTTACCTCGACGGTGTGGTAGCCGTGGGTCAGGCGCTCGAAGGTGTGGTAGGCGGGCGTGCAGGGGACGGCCGGCGCACCGTCGAGCGAGCAGCGGAAGGTCAGCCCCGGCTCGCTGCCGCTGAAGCGGATCTTGAAGTCGTTGCTGTAGATGTCGCGGTCGGCGGCGGTGTTGTCGATCGACACGGTCGGCCGCGTCCGGTCGACGACGAGGGTGCGGGCGATCGCACGCCCGACGCCGATCGCTGGATCGGGGTCGACCGGCCGGACGCGGAAGACGTACGACCCCTCGGCGAGGCCGGCCATCGAGTAGTAGCCGCTCGTCGGCCCGCCGCAGGGCTGCCACGGCGCGCTGTCGACCGAGCACTCGAAGGTCGAGCCGGCGCGAGCCGTGTAGCCGAAGCCGGCGTGGGTAGCCGCGGTGAACAGCGGCGGGAGCTGGGTCCAGCTCGCGCGCGGCCGGCCGAGCGGGGCGAAGCGCATCCGCCAGACGCGCGCCTGGTCGTTGACGTCGGCGCCGGCGGCGTCGGAGGGGTCGTCGACGATCAGCAGGTCGCCGTCGTCCTCGACGACGATTGCGACGACGGCGGCGACGCCGACGTCGTAGAGCTCCTGGCCGAGGTTGGCGACTTCGAGCACGTCGACCTGGTCGCGGGCGTTGCCGTTGTCGGTCCCGGCATAGACGCGGCCGCGCTCGGGGTCGGCGGCGACGGCGCTGGCGAGGCCGGCGGGGAACGGCTCGGAGAGGCCGGGGACGAGCTCGGCGCGCGGCGTCTCGCCCGGGAAGGCGGTCAGGCGCGTGACTCCGAACGGCTCCGCGAGGTAGAGGTCGGGGCCCAGGGCGGCGATCGAGCCGACCTCCTCCTCGCCGAGGAAGCGCCGCTGGCCGATCGTCACGACCGTCGGCTGGGCGCCATCGGGCTCGCGTACGCGGCGCACGCTGTTGGTGCGCTTCGACGTGAAGTTGAGCTCGGCGGTGAGCGGGCCGCCCTCGTAGCGCGGCGGGCCGGTGTAGCTGACGGCTAGGCCGGTGATCAGGTCGTCCGGCGTGTCGACGATCTTGCCGCCGCTGGCGATCGTGCCCGTCGCGGGGTCCCAGCGCAGGCGCCAGATCCCGCCGGCCGCGGAGTCGGCCTCGGCGACGTAGAGGAAGTTGCCCTCGCGGTCGAAGGCGAGCTGCCCGGTCTTGTCGAGTGCCGGCGTGTCGGGGTCGCACCAGACCCCGTCGCGAACGAGCCCACGCGGCTGGGCCAGCCGGACGCGGCAGACGCCCTTCTCGCCGTCGCCGATCCAGAGCGCGCCGTCCGAGGTCAGCGCGGCGCCGGAGGGAGCGGTGATGCCGCTGCCGCTCGGAACGAGGACCTCGGTGCCCGAGCTGGCGGTCGCGGTGGGGACGAGCGCGAGCGCAGCCAGCGCGGTGGGCAGGAGGTATGTGAGGAGTCGGTTCGGCATCGGCCAGTCGGCGCCGTCTGAGCGCCTGACTCGAAGGTGCGACCGACCGGGGATTCCCAGTAGAGCGATTCACGCCGCGCTCGTTGCGCATTCGCGCAACTCGACTGCGCAGCGGCGCAGTGGCTCAGCGAACGCCGTGGCGCATCGCCCAGGTGACCAGCTCGGGGCGGCGACGCTTGCGTGTCTTCGTCCTGATACGCGCGAGGTGGTTCTGGACGGTGCGGATGCGAATGCTCAGCTCGTCGGCGATCGCCGAGTCGCTGTAGCCCTGGGCGATCAGGCGCAGCACGTCGTGCTCGCGCGGGCTCAGCAGCGCGGCGCGGGCGCGACCGGCGTCCCCGGGCCCGGGACGGTCGGAGTCCGAGCGCAGGACGCGCTCGGCGATCTTCGGCGAGACGAACGGGCGGTTGCGCGAGCCGTGGACGTGCACCACCGCGTCGCGCAGCTCGTGCGAGAGCGATGCCTTCGAGACGTAGCCCGCAGCGCCAGCGTCGAGCGCGTCGCGGACGAGCTCGATCCGCTCGCTCGCCGAGATCGCGATCACCCGTGCGCCGGGCGCGCGCGAGCGGACCAGCTCGATCGCCTCGCGGCCGTCGCAGCGCGGCATCATCATGTCGAGCAGCACGACGTCGGGCGCGAGCTCCGCGGCGCGCTCGGCGGCCTCGACGCCGTCCCGCGCACGACCGACGACCTCGAAGGCCGGATCGGCGTCGAGCGCCGTGCAGAGGCCGTCGAGCAAGAGCGGGAAGTCGTCCGCGACGAGGACCCGGATCTTCATCTCGGACCTATGCGAGCGACCGGCTGGTCGCCCAGTGGACGAGCTCGGAGCGGCGCTCGAGCCCGGCCTTGTCGCGCAGGCGGCGCAGGTCGTTCTGGACGGTGCGGGTCGAGACGAACAGCCGCTCGCCGATCTCACGGTCGGTCAGGCCCTCGCAGACTAGGCGCATGACGTCGCGCTCGCGTCCGGTGAGCGACACGCGCGCGCCGCCGCCGACGTCGCGCTCCCCCGCGAGCTCGCGCATCAGGTGGCCCGCGAGCGACGGCTCGACGACCGAGGCGCCGGACGCGACCTGGGCGACCGCGGCGCAGAGCTCGTCGCCGCCGGCGCGCTTGGTCAGGTAGCCGGTGGCGCCGGCGGAGACCGCCTCGATCAGCGTCTCCGGCTTGTCGCTGGCGGTCAGGATCAGGATGCGCGCCCTCGGCGCTACCTCGCGCAAGCGGTCGATCGCGACCAGGCCGCCGCCGCCGGGCAGGCGCATGTCGAGCACCACGACGTCCGGCTGCAGCCGCTCCGCGAGCGCCACCGCCTCGTCGACGGTCTCCGCCTCGCCGACGACGGACATCGTTCCCGATCCCTCGAGCGCGACGGTGACGCCCTGGCGCATCAGCGCGAAGTCGTCGACCAGCAGGACCCGGACCTTGTCTTGGGGCGCTTCCACGCGAAGACGGTAGGCACGGTCGGCGGATTGCGCAAACGGCTCGACGCGAGGAGGCACGGAATTCGGCAGGAAGCTGTGCAATCCCCGATGTCTGTGGCGATATCGCCCAACCGAAGTTACCTTCGCCGTCCGGATGGACTTCCAAGACCGATTGCTCGCGACACGACGCGACCCAACGCACTCGCCCCGCTCCCGTGACCGCGCGGCCGAGGCGCTGCGGCAACGAATCCGCGACCTCGAGGCGCGCAACGCCGAGCTCGTCGAGTTCGCGCACTTCACCGCCCACGACCTCAAGGAGCCTCTGTCGACCGTCGGCCTGTTCGCCGACACGCTCGACTCGCTGCAGGGCGGTGCGCTCGACGATCGGGGGCGCCGCATGCTGCACGGCATCCGCGACGGCATCGACCAAATGCGGCGGACGATCGACGGCGCGCTCGCCGGAGCCGAGCAGCGACGTGACGAGGAGGAGCAGGAGCAGGTCGACATGGGCGGGGTGGTCGACCAGGCGCTGCGCGCGGTCGGGTGGCGGCTCGAGCACGGCTCGGTCCGCGTCAAGGTCGGCGAGATGCCAACGGTCCTCGGCAGCCGTGCTCAGCTGACGCGACTGATGCAGAACCTGTTCGCCAACGCGCTCGAGTTCGCCGAGAGCGCGCAGCGGTCGTGGATCGCCGTCGAGGCGCAGCGCCAACCAGACAGCTGGCTGTTCCAGGTCAGCGACGACGGGCCGGGCATCTCCACAGACGATCCGCAGCGCCTGTTCGAGCGGTACGAGCGCGGCGACCGGCGTGGCGGCGGGCTCGGCCTCGGCCTGACGATCTGCCGCGCGGTGGTCGAGCAGCACGGCGGCCGCATCTCGATCCAGGCGCGTCCCGGCGGGGGGACGGTCGTCAGCTTCACCCTGCCCGCGACGAGCCCGCGCCGGCTCGCCGATGCCCGACCGATCGACAGGCTGCGCGGCGCCTGAGCCTACCTGCCTGGTGCCATGGACCTGCTGATCGCTCACGATGGCCACCTCCACTGGGCGAGCACCGTGGCCTACCTGCTGCCGGTGCTACTGCTGGTGGCGGGCCTCGTCTTCACCCAGCGCCGTGCCGGCCGCTCCGACGCGGTCGCCGCCGGTCAGTCGCCACGCGAACAGGACGGCTGAGACCGACGTCGCGAGGTTGAGGCTCGAGACGCCGCGGCGCATCGGGATGCGCAGGTGGCGATCGGCCGCGGCGATGGTCGCATCGGACAGGCCGTGTCGCTCGCTGCCGAAGGCGTAGATGGCGTCGGCCGGCAGAGCGCGCGGATCGATCTCCTCGCCCGCGGGGTCGATCGCGAGCAGCGGGCGGCCGGCCAGGCCCACGCCGCCGAGCGACCCGATCCGTCCGACCGGCAGCGCGAAGTGCAGCCCACCGGAGCCGCGGATCGCGACCGGGTCCCAGGGATCCTGGTCGCCGACCGCCACGACGCCCGCCGCGTCGACGGCCGCGGCGACGCGTACGACGGCGCCGAGGTTGCCGAGGTGGCGCGGGTCCTCGAGCAGGACCACCGGCCTGTCACGGCGATCGCCCAACACGGCGGCGGCATCGAAGGACGGCCTACGGGCGAGCGCCGCGACACGCGTGTGGTGGGCATACGGGCCGAGCTCGCGATAGACGTCGTCGGACACGGCGGTCGCGAGCTCGCGCAGGCGCGCGCCGACGTCCGGCGCCAGCTCAGCCGCAAGCCGCTCCAGCTCCGCCGGCTCGCTGGTCAGCACCGCCTCCACCTCTCCCTCGAAGCGCAGCGCGTGCTTGAGCGCGTGAAAGCCCTCCAGCACGGCCCAGCGTTCATCGCGGCGCGCTTGGCGAAAGCGGTCGATCAGGCGGTGCTCGGCGGCCGCATCCTCCACGGAGGAGAGCTTATGCCTGACCCCGGGTGCCCTAACGAGGCGAAGGTGGCCGCACCGGCCTATGGCATCATCGCCGGGTCCACGCTCCCGCACCGAAGGAACGTCTCCTCACATGCTCCGTCGCACTCCCCTCCTCGCCATCGTCGTCGCGGTCGGCGCTCTCGCGATCCTGCCTGCGGGGGCCCAGGCAGCCGGCGGACCGGACGCCGTCGCCGCCAAGTCGTGCAGCCTCGCCGGCAAGACCCGCGACCTCGGCCCGACCTACACGACTTCGCTCTCTGTGCGGCGCGTCAGCTGCTCGACGGGCGAGTCGCTGGTCAAGGCGTACTACAACTGCCGCAAGCGCAACGGCGGCAGGCGCGGGCGCTGCGGCGGCGTCAGCGGGTACTCGTGCAGCGAGCGGCGCTACGACTCGATCCCGACTCAGTTCAGCGCCACCGCAACCTGCAAGAAGGGCCGCAAGAAGGTGGTCCACAAGTACACGCAGTTCACCTAAGCCGGTCCGCAGGCGCCGCTCCGAAGCTTCTTTGGGCCCAGAGCCCCTAAGAGGCTTCGGCGGATTCCGTCAGCGATCGAAGTCGCGGTCGACGGCGTCCTGGACGAGGTCGGCGGCGACGGCCGCGCCCGCTGCGTTGAGGTGGATGCCGTCCTGCTCGCGGACGATCCGCTCACGCCCGTCGACCTCGATCGCGTCGGTGTAGTCGCCGCCGGGTGCGAAGGTCTCGTCGAGGTCGATCACGCGGACGCGGTCGCCGATCTCGTCGGCGGCGGTCACGACGGCTGAGTTGACGGCGGTGGCGATCTCCTGGCGGGCGGGATCGCGCGGCTTGGGGACAGTGAGCCAGTAGACGCGCGCGTCGCCGCCAGTCAGGTACGCCTCGGCGATCCTGCGCACCCGGGCGGCAAACGCCTCCTGCCAGGGGGCGCCGCAGCAGTCGGCCTGACGCCCTCCCGGCGCCTGCAGCGAGAACCCCTCGTTCGCTCCGATGAAGACGACGACCGCGTCGGGGTCGTGCCGGCGCGCCTGCTTCGCCGACAGCTCGGTCCAATCGACGAGGTCGCTCTTGGAGATCCCCGTGCCGACGTGCGCGTCGCGCTCGACCGCGACCTCGCTGCCGGCGTAACGGCGCGCGAGCTCGGTGTCGAGCGGCATCGCGAGCGAGTCGCCGGTCACCAGCAGCGTCGAGTCTCCGCCACCCGCGACGGGCGCTGCCTCGGGCTCGCCGTCGCTCTCGAGCCAGGCGAGCGCGTCGTCCGTCGGCCCGCTGAACGGGAGCACGTCGGCGATCCAGCCGGTCGGCTCCCCCACCGCCTCGACGATGTCGCGCCCGATACCGGGAGATAGCTCCTCAGCACCGCCACGCACGGCAGCGCCTTGCAAGAGCACGAGCAACAGGGCGGCGATCCCGACAACGATCAGCGCGTCGCGGGCGCGCCCGCGACGACCGGGCGGCGGGTCGGGCACCGCGAAGACGTCGTGCGGGACGCCGCCGGTCGGATCCGCCGGACCGCCGGCGGCCGCTGCCGGATCGGACGCAGTGGTGAGTGTGGTCGGCTCTGCCATCCTCAGAACTGGAAGTAGATGAACGGGGGAACGCCCTCGCCCGGTACCGTCGCCCCGACCACCGCGACGATCGCGGCGAGCGCTACGCCCAGGGCGGGTGCGGGCAGGTTCGCGACCCGGACGCGCAGCCGCTGGAGCGGGTCCTCCGGCAGCAGCTGGAAGCCGATCACGACGAGCACGGCGCCGACGACCGGCGCGGTCCACAGCGTCGCCGGGCCCGACACGAAGAGCTGCCCGAGGAAGTCGCCCGCGAGCGTCAGGCTCTCGGCGCGGAAGAGCACCCAGGCGAAGACGGCGACGTTGAAGACGATCGCCCAGCGCGCCCAGGCGGGCAGCGAGAGCCGGGTGCCGCGCAACTGGTGCTCGACGACCAGTGCCAGCCCATGGACAGTCCCCCACAGCACGAAGCCCCACGCCGCCCCGTGCCACAGCCCGCCGAGGACCATCGTGATCATCAGATTGCGCGCGGTCGTCCAGCGCCCGCCGCGGTTGCCGCCGAGTGGGATGTAGAGGAAGTCGCGCAGGAAGCGCGAGAGGGTGATGTGCCAGCGGCGCCAGAAGTCGCGGAAGCTGGTCGCGCGGTAGGGGCTGTTGAAGTTTTGCGGGAAGACGAAGCCGCAGAGCAGCGCGACGCCGATCGCGATGTCGGTGTAGCCCGAGAAGTCGCAGTAGATCTGAGCGGCGTAGGCGTAGGCGGCGAGCGCGACGTCGGGCGCCGCGTAGGCCTGCGGCACGCCGAAGACCGGGTCGACGATCTCGCGCGCGAGCAGGTCGGCGAGCGCGACCTTCTTGATCAGGCCGAGCATGATCAGCACCACCCCGGCCCCGACCGCGACGTTGCGCGGATCGCGCGGCACGCGCAGCTGCGGCAGGAACTCGCGCGCGCGGACGATCGGGCCGGCGACGACGTGCGGGAAGAAGCTGAGGTAGATCGCGACGTCGAGCGTGCTGCCCGGGGCGAGGAGACCGCGCTTGACGTCGACGGTGTAGGAGATCGCCTGGAAGACGATGAAGCTGAGGCCGATCGGCAGCGCCAGCGTCAGCAGCGGCGGCGAGATCCCGAGCCCGATCCCGTCGAGGAAGCCGCCGATCTCGTCGGCGAAGAAGCCGTAGTACTTGAACACGCCGAGCACGGCGAGGTCGAAGGCGACGGTCAGGCCGACGATCCACCTGCGCCGGCGCTCGTCGGCCGTGCGGTGGACGAGCACCGCGCCGAGCTGGTTTCCCAGCGTCACCCCGGCCAGCAGCAGGCAGTAGCGCGGGCTCGCCGCCGCGTAGAAGCCGTAGCTCGCCACGAGGATGAACGGCTTCCAGACGCGCGGCCACGGCATCAGCGCCCACGACGCGGCCAGCACCAGCGGGAAGAAGATCGCGAACTCGATCGAGGGGAAGACCACGAGGGCGGGATTCTGCCCTGGCGCGCGGCCGGTGGGCCTGGGACGATGAGCACGGTGCCCGCGCCGACCGACCAGCAGCCGATCGCCGATCCGCTCGCGGCGGGTCGTGCCGCCCTCGCCCGGGGAGCCTGGGGGGAGGCGCGCGACGGCTTCGAGGCTGCGCTCGCCGTCGGCGGCGAGTCGGGCGAGGCGCTCGAGGGGATCGGCTGGGCGGGCTGGTGGCTCGCCGACGAGCGGCTGACCTTCGACGCGCGCGAGCGCGCGTTCCGCGCCTACCGGGCCGAGGGACGGCCGGCCGACGCGGCCCGTGTCGCCGCCTGGCTCGCCGCCGACCACCGCGAGTTCCGCGGCGACGGATCGGTCGGGCGTGGCTGGCTCGCGCGAGCCCACAGCCTCGTCGCCGAGCTGCCCGAGTCCGCCGACCACGGCTGGGTGACGCTGATCGACGCCGACTTCGCGCTCAACCTCGACGCCGACGTCGTCCGTGCCGAGCGACTCAGCCTCGAGGCCGCCCAGCTGGGGCGACGGCTCGCAGTGCCGGACCTCGAGGCCGTCGGCCTCGCCCAGGGCGGGATCGCCACGGTCCTGCAGGGACGCGTCGAGGAGGGGATGCGCCGGCTCGACGAGGCGTCGGTGATCGCCGCCAGCGAGGACCTGCGGCTGCCGGTCTCGGCCGGTTGGGCGCTGTGCTGCCTGATCTCCGCCTGCGACGGCGTCGGCGACTTCCCGCGCGCGGCGCAGTGGTGCGACGCGATGCGCGCCTACACCGAGCGCTGGGGCGGTCGCCAGGTGCTCGGCGTCTGCCGCAGCGCCTACGGGCGCGTGCTGGCCGCCGCCGGCGACTGGCCCGCGGCGGAGGTGGAGCTGACCGGGGCGGTCGCGGACATCGCGGCCTCGCGTCCGGGGATGGCGGCATCGGGGCTGATGCGACTCGGCGAGCACAGGGCGCGCCAGGGCCGGCCGGACGAGGCGCGCGCGCTGTTCGAGCAGGCTGGGTCGGCGGGGCTGGTCGGGCTCGGACAGCTCGACCTCGACGGCGGCGACCCGCGCGCCGCCGCGGACACCGCCGAGCGAGTGCTGCGCGCGGTGCCCGAGGCCGTGCGGCTGGAGCGCCTGCCCGCGCTCGAGCTGCTCGCCCGCGCGCGCTCGGCGCTCGGTGAGCACGCGGCCGCGACGGCGGCGCTCGACGAGCTGCGCCTGACGGTCGAGCAGATCGACACGCCCTACCTGCGGGCTCGCGAGCGGCTCGTCGCAGGCGAGCTGGCGGCGGCGCACGGCGACCAGGAGACCGCGCGACAGGCCTACGAGGACGCAGTCGACTGCTTCACCGAGGGCTCGGCCCCGTACGAGACGGCCGTTGCTCGGATGGGGCTCGCGGCGGCCCTGGCGGCCCTCGGCGAGGGGAGTCGTGCGGAGACCGAGGCCGGCGCCGCCCGCGCGGTCTTCACACGGCTCGGCGCCCGGCGCGACCTCGATCGAGCCCCACTGGCGGCACGAGACTCCGGCGAGCTCAGCCCACGCGAGCTCGAGGTGCTGACCCTCGTCGCACAGGGCCTGAGCGACGCCGCGATCGCCGAGCGGCTCGTCGTCAGCCCCCACACCGTCCACCGCCACGTCGCCAACATCAGGGCGAAGCTGCGGTTGCCGTCTCGGGCGGCCGCGGTCGCCTACGCCGCCCGCGAGGGTCTCCTCTAGGCGGTTGGGACACTTGTGCACACCACGCTGTGCACGAGTGTCCATACCTGAGGGACATGGCCGGTCCCGGCCATCCTCGGCGAATGGCCGGAAACGGCGAAGGCAGGGCGCCGGGGCGGCCGTAGCTTGGCTCTCGCAATCGAACGAGGAGCCAGCACCGCCATGATCAGCGCCGCCGACCCGGCCATCGGAGCCGCCATCTACGAGTTGAGCCTGCGGCTCGCGGGCGACCTGCACGAGCCCGGCAGCCCCGGCTACGAGGACGCCTGCTCGCTGTTCAACTCGATGGTCGCTCGGCGGCCGCGCCTGGTCGCGCGCTGCACCGCGCCGGACGACGTCGTGGCGGGGCTCGCCTTTGCGCGCGACCACGACATGCGCGTCACCGTGCGCGCCGGCGGCCACTCGGTCACCGGCGCGTCGCTCTGCGACGACGGTCTCGTGCTCGACGTGCGCGGCATGGCCGACGTCGAGGTCGACGCCGAGCGGCGGATCGCCCGCATCGGCGGCGGCGCCACCTGGGCTGCCGTCGACCGAGCCACTCAGGCCCATGGTCTAGCCACGACCGGCGGCCGCGTCTCCTCGACCGGCGTCGTCGGCCTGACCGCCGGCGGCGGCTCGGGCTGGCTCGAGCGCAAGCACGGCCTCGCCTGCGACAGCCTCGTCGCGGTGGAGCTGGTGACCGCCGACGGCCGCTTCGTGCGCGCCTCCGAGGACGAGAACCCGGAGCTGCTCTGGGCTCACCGCGGGGGCGGCGCCAACTTCGGCGTCGTCACCGCGCTCGAGCTGGCACTGCACCCCGTGGGGCCCGAGGTGCTCGCCGGACTGCTGCTCCATCCCGCAGAGCGCGGTCCCGAGGTCCTGCGGCTGTATCGCGACACGATGCGCGACGCGCCCGACGGGCTGAGCCTGGCGCTGCTCTACCTGACCGGGCCCGACGAGCCGGAGATCCCCGCGGAGCTGCGCGGCCGGCCGGTGGTCGCGGTCGGCGGCATGTACGCGGGATCGATCGAGGAGGGCGAGGCGGCGCTGCGCGAGATCCGCGCGTTCGGCCCGCCGGCGGCCGACTTCTTCGCGCCCACCCCCTACGCCGAGTTCCAGTGCTCGCTCGACGACCCGCCCGGCTACCGCAACTACTGGACCGTCGAGCACCTCGACGATCTGCCCGCCCCCGCGATCGACGCGATCCACGAGCGCTCGCGGCGGATCCCGCCAGGCCCGGCGCAGCTGTTCATCGCCGCCTGGGGCGGCGCGGTGGCCCGCAACGCCTCTGGCTCGGTCGTCGCCGGCCGCGACGCGCGCTTCGTCGTCCATCCGCTCTTCCTCTGGGAGGACCCGGCCGACGACGCGGCGATGATCGAGCTCGGCCGTGGCTATCGCGAGCTGCTGGCGCCGTGGGCGACCGGGGCCGCCTACTCGAACTTCCTCGGCGACGAGGGCGAGGATCGCGCCCGCGCTGCGTTCGCCCCGGGCGCGTATGAGCGGCTCGCGGCGATCAAGGCCGAGTGGGATCCCGGCGACGTCTTCCTTGCCACCGGCCACGTGCCGCCGGCGGCCCGCTAGAGGATGCGGTTGGCGCGCATCCTGGCGATCGTCTTCTGGGCGGCTATCGAGGCTCCCGTGTTGTTGAGGTGGACGCCGTCGCCCTGGCGCACCGTGACGCTGCGCCCGCGCCAGATCATCGAGTCGCGATAGACGAAGCCGGGCGTGAAGATGCGATCGATCGGGACTACCCTCGCGCCGCGCGTGCGCCGCGCCGCCCGTCGGATCGCCGCGTTGACCGGGCCGAAGACGGTGCGGAAGCTGCCGCCGCGTGGCGCCGGCAGCGTGAGCCAGTAGACGCGGCCGACTCCTCCGCGCCGGTAGGCGCGGATCATCTCGGCGGCGCGGCGGGCGTACTCCCTCACCCAGGCGTCGCCGCAGCAGGGCGCGACGCCGGACGGAGTGGACATCGGAAAGCCGTCGTTGGCCCCGATGAAGACGACTGTCACGTCCGGCTTGACGCGGTGCGCCTGGGAGCGCGAGTGCGCGACCCAGTCGAGCATCGACGGCTTCGAGAGGCCCGTGCTGATGTGTGCCTCGCTGCGCACCGACGCCCGCCCGCCGAGGCCGTCGGCGAGGTAGTGGTCGAAGATCTGGGTCATCGAGTCGCCGGTGGCGAGCACCTTCAGGCGTCCCCCGCGCGGCGCGACGTTCACGCTGCGCCGGATCCGCTGCTCGCCGTTGCGGATCTCGAACAGCCAGCGGCCGGGATACTCGGCGCTCAGGCGCTGCTCGAGGCGCCGCACGCCGTCGCGCAGCGCCAGCGGGTTGCAGGTCCAGCCGAGCGCCGGCGCCGCGACGCAGAGCTTGGCGACGTAGCGTCGCTCGCGGTTGCGGGCGGCGCGGCGCACCACCAGCTCGAACTGGCGGCCTACCGCGCTGCGCCGCGGCGCGGCCATCCACAGCCGCTGGTGCTCAGGCGCGGGATCGTCGGCTGCGGGCGGCGGAGGCGGCGTCCTCGTCTCGGGCGGCTCCTGGGCGGTCGCGTTCGCGAACCCGATTGCCGCCGCCAGCGACGCGGCCACTACGGCGGCGGTGACGGCGGGACTCCGGACGGGCGGCACCCGCGCAAGGTAGCGGGCGGCTCCGCCGATCTCAGACTCGATGTCGGATTTGCATCGCGTGGACGCCCCAAGCGAACATCGGGCGGCGGGGCTCAGGCCTCGCGGAAGCCGAAGCGCAGCTGGAAGCGGCGCAGGGGGCCGGGCGCCCACCAGTTCCAGTCGCCGAAGAGGCGCATCAGGGAGGGGACGAGCAGGGCGCGGACGATCGTCGCGTCGACCAGCACGCCGAAGGCCGTGCCGAGCGCGATCTGCTTCATGAAGAAGACCGGGCTGACGCTGAAGGCGAGGAAGACGACGGCGATCATCACGGCGGCGGCGGTGATCACGCGGCCGGTGCGGCCGATGCCGGTGGCGACGGCCTCCTCGTTGGAGTAGCCGCGGTCGTGCAGCTCCTTGATGCGCGCCATCACGAGCACCGCGTAGTCGGTCGCGAGGCCGAAGATGACCGCGAACAGGAAGACCAGGCTGGTGACCTCGATGGCGTCCGGGCCCTTGTAGTCGAAGAGGCCGTTGAGCCAGCCCTCCTGGAAGGCGAGCACGATCACGCCGAGCGTGGCGCCGAGCGTCAACACGTTCATCAGCAGCGTCTTGATCGGCAGCAGCACCGAGCCGGTGAGCATGAAGAGGATCGCCAGGGTGGTCAGCGCGACGATCCCGACCACGAGCGGCAGGTGGTCGACGATGCTCTGCTTCTGGTCGATGAAGCGCGCCGTGTTGCCCGAGACCAGCGCGGCCGTGGCGCTCGGGGGCGTCAGCTCGCGCAGCTGGTCGACCGCGTCCTGGG
This sequence comes from Thermoleophilaceae bacterium, assembly GCA_036259535.1. GTDB lineage: Bacteria > Actinomycetota > Thermoleophilia > Solirubrobacterales > Thermoleophilaceae > JAAYBF01. The sequence goes on along the minus strand of DATABO010000070.1, from coordinate 5,635 downwards.
ACCGCTGCGCGAGCGCCGGCCCGTCGGCGGCGAAGTTGGCGTAGGCCACCTCCTGCGAGGCGCGTACGAACGGGGTGCCCGGCTCGAGCCCGTCGATCGCCGCGATCCGGCGCTGGAACGCGGCGAGCTGGGCGTCGCCGGCCGCGCCGTCGACGGTGACCGTGATCGCCTCGTTGATGTCGCGCGGGTAGTGGTCCTCGACGTACTCGCCTGGGTCATAGGACGGCACGCCGGCCGGCACCGCCTCGGCGCTCGGCCCGGTCAGCACGGTGAACAGCAGCGGCGACGCGGCGGCCAGCAGCAGCGCCGCGCTGGCGAGCGCAGTCGCCACCGGGCGTCGCATGACGGCGTGGGCGAGCCGGTACCAGCCGCCGGAGGCGTCCGACACGGCCGGCCCGCGGCGAATCGACCACTTGTCGATGTTCGTGCCCAGGAGCGAGAGCAACGACGGGACGACGAGGATCGCGATCACCGCCGAGAGGACCCCGACCGCCGCGCCGGCGACGGCCATCGAGTAGAGGAAGCGCTGCGGCATCACGCCGAGCGCGGCCAGCGCGACCGCGACCGTGAAGCCCGAGAAGAGCGCGGTCCGGCCGGCGGTCATCACCGTGCGGCGGTGCGCCTCGCGCGTCGGGCCGTCGCGCCCGAGCTCCTCGCGGTAGCGCGAGACCATCAGCAGCGCATAGTCGACCGCGAGCCCGAGGCTCAGGCCCGTCGCGATGTTCAGCGCGAACAGCGACGTGTCGACGAAGCCGGACATCAGGCGCAGCACGAGGAAGGCGCCGAGGATCGAGATCACGCCGATCAACAGCGGTATCGCCGCGGCGATCACGCCGCGGAAGACGAGCAGCAGCAGGATCGCGAGGATCGGGAAGGCGATCATCTCGGCCTTCGTGAGGTCCTCGCGCGTCTGGTCGTTGACGTCGTTGAAGCCCGGGGCGAAGCCAGTCAGCGAGACGTCGAGCAGCTTGCTCGACTCGGCGATCGGCGCGACGCTCTCCGCGACCCGGCCACCCTCGTCCTCGACGTCCGCCGCGGACAGGTGGCCCGAGATCACCAGCGACTCGCCGTCCTTGGCGACCAGCCGCGCCCCGGCGCGCGGGTCGCGCAACGGATCGACCACGTGGCCGACGCCGGCGACCTCGTCCATCTCGCGGCTCAAGCGCGCAACCTCGCGCCGCACGGCCGGGCTGCGAACGTCGAGCTTGCCGCCGCCCGGGTCGCGCACGACCAGCACGAGCCCGGGGTTGGGGTCGTAGCCGAGCGCCTCGCGCAGCTGCGCGGTCGCCCGCTCGCTCTCAGACGCGCTGTCGGTGAAGCCCGCCGCCTTGAGGTGCTTCTCGACGTCGTGGCCGATCGCGATCGCCAGAAGGGCGAAGGCGCCGACCAGGGCGAGGACCAGCTTCGGCCGGGTCCACGTCAAATCGGCGATCCGCGACAGCACGGCGGCGACTGTACCAAAGTCGGTTTCGAAAAGGAACTCAGAGGGTTCCCTCGAGGAACCGACCCCGCTACGATCGACGGCGATGGCCCGCTCCTCGCTCGATCAGATGAACTGCTCGATCGCCCGCACGCTCGATGTGATCGGCGACGCGTGGACGCCGCTGATCCTTCGCGACATCGCGTTCGGGATATCGCGTTTCGACGCAATCCAGCGCGACCTCGGTATCTCGCGCAAGGTTCTCAGCGAGCGCCTCTCCGCGCTGGTGGCCCACGGGGTCCTGCAGCGGGTCCCCTATCAGGACAAGCCGGCCCGCTACGACTACCACCCGACCGAGAAGGGCGCCGACCTCGCCTTCGTGCTGCTCGCCATGCAGGCGTGGGGCGACCGCTGGACGGCCGGCGACGACGGCCCGCCGATCCTGATCCGCCACGAGACGTGCGGCGCGCTGACCAAGGTCGTCCCCAGCTGCGCCAGCTGCGGCAAGCGGCTCGCCGTGACCGACATCACGCCGCTGCGCGGGCCGGGCTTCGAGTCGGGGCCGGGCAACGCCGAGATCTCCGCCGTGCTCGACCGTCGCGACGCCGCCGCAGCCGAGGCGTAGCGCCTTCGCCGTTACCGGCCTGGTCGGCGCGGGTAGGTGACCGACACCTTGGAGCAGCTCATCGAGGACGTCACGCGCGGCAACGTGACCGAGGTCAAGGTCGTCCTGGCGACCGTCGTCATGGCGCTCGCCGTCTACCAGCTGCTGCTCGCGGCGGTCGGCTACGGCTGGCTGCGCGTGCCATTCCTCGCCAGCGCGCCTGCGCTCTGGACCCACCGCGCCAGCGGCGACACGATCGCGATCCTGGTCGTCGTCGTCGCGCTGATGTGCGTCGGGTACTACGGCTTCGAGCTCGGCGACGACGGGGGCACTCACGCCGTCGTCGCAATCGGTCTGCTCGGCGTGCTCGCCGCGAAGGTGCTCGTCGTGCGCGTCGGCGGAAGGCTCGGGCGACTGCTGCCGCTGCTCGGCGTGTCGCTGCTCGTCCTGCTCGGCATCACCTGGTGGACGTCGGCCGCCGGGTTCCTGGGGATCGCCTGATGGAGGGAATCCGCTGATGGACCGCCCCTCGCACGGCGTCCAGCTACTCGGCTCGGTGCTCGCCGCACTCGCGATCGCCGCAGTCGCGATCGCGCTCGTGACCGCCCACTTCGGGCCGACGAGCATCGCCGAGCGCGAGCTGGAGGAGCAGCGCCTCGAGCAGCGCGAGGAGACGCTCGAGGAGCGTCGGGAGCTGCGCGAGGAGCGGCTCGAGCAGGGCCGCTGACCAACTGACACCGCCACCTCGCACAGCCCTGTCGCAGTTCCGGGCCGCGGGCGACAGAAGGTGTTTGCAGTCGCCGCCGTTGGGCACCCACGGCGGACGGCAACCCGACCAACGAGGAGTAGCGAGATGGCCGACACGGCTCTTTCAGCCGGTGGGACCGGCAGCTCCGGCGCGACCAACGGTGGCGCGACCGAGCAGGCACAGGAGAAGGCGAAGGAGGTCGCCGGCCAGGCGCAGGAGAAGGCGCGCGACGCCGGCCAGCAGATGCGCGGCCGCGTCAGCGAGCAGGTCGACCAGCGGTCGACCCAGGCCGGCGAGCAGGTGCGCGGCACCGCCGAGGACGTCCGCTCGTTCGCCCAGCAGCTACGCGAGCAGGGCAAGGACAAGCCGGCGCAATACGCCGAGCAGGCCGCCGAGCGCGCCGAGCGGCTCGGTGGCTACCTCCAGGACGCCGACGGCGACCGCATCCTGCACGACGTCGAGGACTTCGGCCGCCGCAACCCGTGGGCCGTCGTCGCCGGCGGGATGGCGCTCGGCTTCGTCGCATCGCGGATGCTCAAAGCGTCCAGCAACCAGCGCTACCGCTCGAGCTCGCAGCAGAGCTACGCCTCTCAGCAGGGCTACGGGGACGCCCCGACGCTCGAGCCGCCCGTCGGCACCGGCACCAAGCCAAGCCAGTTCCAACCCCACCCATAGCCATGGCGGAGCGCAACGGAGACAACGACCTGTACGACCGCCCGACCGGCGAGCTGCTGCGCGAGCTTTCGCAGCAGACGACCGAGCTGGTCCGCCAGGAGATCGATCTCGCCAAGGCGGAGATCGGCGAGAAGGGCAAGCAGGCCGGCATCGGCGCCGGCATGTTCGGAGGTGCCGGAATCTTCGGCATCGGCGCGTTCGCGGCGCTGACGACGGCGATCATCGCGGCTCTCTCGCTGGCGATGGACACGTGGATCGCGGCGCTGATCGTCGCGGTCGTCTACGGGATCGTCGCGGCGGTGCTGGCGCAGCGCGGCAAGCAGACGATGCAGGAGGTCGGCGCCCCGGTGCCGGAGCAAGCAACCGACAGCGTGAAGGAGGACGTCCAATGGGCCAAGACCCGGATGAGATCAGGCAGGGAATAGAGGACACGCGGGCCCGGATGGGCGACACCGTCGAGGCGCTCGGCCACAAGACCGACGTGACCGGCCGCGCGAAGGGCGCCGTGTCGGATCGTGTCGAGTCGGTGAAGTCGAAGGTGACCGGCACGACGTCGAAGGTGTCCGACTCGACACCCGACGGCCAGCAGATCAAGCAGGGTGCGCGGCGCGCGGCCGGCATGGCCCAGGAGAACCCCCTCGGGCTGGCGATCGGCTCCGTCGCGGTCGGCTTCGTCGCCGGGATGCTCGTGCCCTCGACCCAGATGGAGGACGAGCGGATCGGCCCGATGGCCGACCAGATCAAGGAGAAGGCGCGCGAGACCGGCGAGGAGGCGCTCGAGCGCGGCAAGGACGTCGCCGAGCAGGCGGCCCACAGCGCCCGCGAGACCGCCCAGGAGGCGGGCCAGGAGCACGCCGAGCAGATGCGCAGCTAGCCGGAGGTCAGGCGGCGGCCACGTCGGATTCCACCGACGTGCGCCCGCCGCCGCTTTGGCGCCGGCCGTAGAGGGAGCCGATCAGCACCTCGGTGACGCGCGGGTCGAACTGCGAGCCCGCGTGCTCGGTCAGCTCGCGGACGGCCTCGGCATGGCTCATCCCCTTGCGGTAGGGCCGATCGGAGGTCATCGCGTGGTAGGCGTCGCAGGCGAGGATGATCCGCGCGCCGATCGGGATCGCGTCGCCGGCCACCCCGTCCGGGTAGCCGCTGCCGTCGAAGCGCTCGTGCTCGTGGCGGACGATCCGCGCAATCGGCCCCATGCCGGGAATCGTGCGCAGGATCCGCTCGCCGATCACGGGGTGCTCGCGCATCACCTTCCACTCGTGCTCGTCGAGCGGGCCCTGCTTGTTGAGCACGTCGTCGGGGATCGCCACCTTGCCGATGTCGTGCAGCAGGGCGGCGGCCTTGACGTGGTCGATCTCGGTCGTGCTCAGCGCGAGGCCACGTGCGACGGCCTCGACGAGGTCGACGACCGACTCGGAGTGCTCGCCGGTGTAGCGGTCGCGCTCGAGCAGCGCCTCGGCGAGCGCGGCGATCACATCGCCCTGCGCGCGCGGGCCGCTGTCCTCGGCAGTCTCGGCGGCGTCGCTCGCGGCGGCGCGGCCGCCGCCGAGCGATCGGGCGACGTCGATGCGCGAGCCGGCGGTCGCGAGCAGCTGCTCGGCGGTCACGCCGCGCTCCCACTGGGCGATCCCAACCGAGACCGAGACCCCCTCGACACCCGCGACGCGCAGCGCCTCGAGCTCGAGGAAGTAGCGCTCGAAGGCCTGCAGCGCCTCGGCGGCCGTGGTCTCGGGCAGCATTACGACGAACTCGTCCGCACCGGAGCGGCTCGCGGCGTCGCTGGCGCGGATCTGCTCGGCGAGCAGGCCGCCGACGGCCGCCAGCACGCGGTCGCCGGTCGCGCGGCCGTGGTGAGCGTTGATCCCGCGGAACCCATCCACGTCGAGCACGGCGACCGAGAGCGGCTGGCCGTGGCGGCGCGACCGTTCGATCTCCTGGCCGAGCCGACGCGTCAGCTCGCCGAGGGCCGGCAGGCCGGTCAGCGGGTCGGAGGTCCGCTGGGCGAGCAGCTCACACTCGAGCGCGGCGATCTTCCGCCGCGCCTCGATAAGGCTGCTCTCGAGCTGCTCGGCCTCCCGCCGGCGGGCACGCATTGGCCCAGTGTCGGGCTAAACGGCCGCTTACTTGAGTCTGGTCGGCGAAATTGGACTGACCACCCGGCTTCGCTCCGGCTGAGCCGAAATGCTCA
>DATABO010000069.1:0-29148 GCA_036259535.1 Thermoleophilaceae bacterium | reverse complement strand
CACTGCAGCGGGCGCGGGCTCGAGCGCGAGGCCACGGCTGCCGCTGCGCGCCATCCCGACGGCGAGCTCGGCCGCCGCCTCGCCGAGCGCGGCCGCGTCTCCGGCCGCGATGCGGTCGCGGCCGCGCGCGCGGGCGACGCGCATGCGCTGGAGCTGATGGGCGAGTACGGCCGCTGGCTCGGGATCGGCATCGCGACCGTCGTCAACGTCTTCGAGCCGCAGCGGGTCGTGATCGGCGGTGGGATCTCCGAGGCGGCCGAGCTGTTCCTCGACGTCGCCGTCGCCGAGGCGGCGCGCTGGGCGCTGCCGGCGCTCTGGGAGCGGACGACGGTCGGGCTCGCGCGCGGCGGCGCGGACGCCGGCGCGATCGGCGCGGCGCTGCTCGCCGCTCACGAGCTGGAGCGCAGCGGACATACTGCGAGGTGAACTTGAAACGAGCGAGCGACAAGGGAGTTGGATGACCGTCACGACGATCGACCGCGAGGCTCTCGACAAGCTCTGCGTCGACACGATCCGGACCCTGTCGATCGACATGGTCCAGAAGGCGAACTCGGGTCACCCCGGCGCCCCGATGGCGCTCGCGCCGGTCGCCTATCAGCTCTACACGCAGACGCTGAAGCACAACCCGGCGAACCCGAGCTGGTTCGACCGCGACCGCTTCGTGCTCTCCGCCGGCCACGCCTCGGCGCTGCTCTACTCGATCCTCCACCTGACCGGCTACGGGATCTCGATGGACGACCTCGAGCGCTTCCGCCAGATCCTCAGCCCGACCGCGGGCCATCCCGAGCACGAGGCCGAGGGGACGCCGGGCGTCGAGGTCACTACCGGCCCGCTCGGCCAGGGCGTCTCGAACGCCGTCGGCTTCGCGCTCGCCGAGCGGATGCTCGCCGCTCGCTACAACCGCCCCGAGCACGCGGTGATCGACCATCACACCTACGCGATCGCCAGCGACGGCGATCTCCAGGAGGGGATCTCCGCCGAGGCGAGCTCGCTCGCCGGCCACCTCGGCCTCGGGCGGCTGATCGTCTTCTACGACAGCAATCACATCCAGCTCGCCGGCTCGACCGAGATGGCGTTCAGCGAGAACGTCCACCTGCGCTACGAGGCCTACGGCTGGCACACGATCGAGCTGGGCGAGGACCTGACGCTGGAGGGCATCGCGGCGGCGATCGAGGAGGCGAAGGCGGTCGAGGACCGTCCGTCGCTGATCGTGCTGCACACCCACATCGGCTACGGCTCGCCGAACAAGCAGGACACCCACTCGGCGCACGGCTCGCCGCTCGGCGAGGACGAGGTGCGGCTGACCAAGGAGGTCTACGGCTGGGATCCCGACGCGCACTTCCTCGTGCCGGACGACGCGCGCGAGCACTTCCTCGGGGCCGTCGATCGCGGCCGCGAGGCCGAGGCGGCCTGGCAGCGACGGCTCGATGCCTACCGCGACGCGCATCCGGAGCTGTGCGCGGAGCTCGAGCTCATCATGGCCGGGAGGCTCCCCGACGGCTGGGACGCCGAGGTCCCGCGCTTCGGCGCGGGCGGCGACCCGATCGCGACGCGCAAGGCGTCGGCGAAGGTGATCCAGTGGGCGGCGGCCCAGGTGCCGCAGCTGGTCAGTGGCTCGGCCGACCTCGAGCCCTCGACGCTGACCGAGATCGAGGACGGCGGCTCGGTCGCCCGCGGCGAGTTCGAGGGCCGCAACGTCCACTACGGCGTGCGCGAGCACGCGATGGGCGGGATCGTCAACGGCCTCAACCTGCACATGGTGCGGGCGTTCGGATCGACCTTCTTCAACTTCCTCGACTACCAGAAGGCGTCGCTGCGGCTGGCCGCGTTGATGCGGCTGCCGGCGCTCTACCTCTTCACGCACGACTCGATCGGCCTCGGCGAGGACGGCCCGACCCACCAGCCGATCGAGCAGCTCGCGCACCTGCGCGCGACGCCGTTCGTCTACGCCGTGCGGCCGGCCGACGCCAACGAGACGGCGCTCGCCTGGCGCTTTGCGCTGCGCGAGGAGCGGGGCCCGTGCGTGCTGGTGCTGACCCGTCAGGGGCTGCCGATCATCGACCCCGAGCTGATCCCCGACGACGCGATCGAGCGCGGCGCCTACGTGCTGCGCGACGCCGCCGGTGGCGGAGAGCCGCGGCTGATCCTGATCGGGACGGGCTCGGAGGTCTCGCTCTGCCTCGAGGCGGCCGAGCGGCTCGAGTCCGAGGGCATTGCGACGCGCGTGGTCAGCATGCCGTGCTTCGACAGCTTCGGCGAGCAGGACGAGGGCTACCGCGACGCCGTGCTGCCACCGACCTGCCGCGCCCGCGTGTCGGTCGAGGCCGCGGCGACGCTCGGCTGGGAGCGCTGGATCGGCGAGGCCGGCGAAGCCGTGGGGATGACCGGCTTCGGCGCGTCGGGGCCGGCGAAGGACCTGTTCGAGCACTTCGGCTTCACGCCCGAGAACGTCGCCGCGACCGGCCGGCGGGTCGTCGAGCGCGTCGAGGCCGGCTAGAGAGACACGAGGAGACGACATGGACGCCACCACTGCACAGAACGAGCGGCTCGCGAAGCTCACCGAGGCTGGCGTCAGCGTCTGGCTCGACCAGATCCGGCGATCGCTGATCGAGTCGGGCGAGCTCGCCCGGCTGCGCGACGAGCTCTCGTTGCGCGGCGAGACCTCGAACCCGGCGATCTTCGAGAAGGCGATCCTCGGCTCCGAGGAGTACGACGAGGACATCGCCCGCCTGGCCCGCGAGGGCAAGAGCGCGACCGACATCTACCTCGACATCGCGGTGCGCGACGTCCAGGGCGCCTGCGACGTGCTGCGGCCGGTCTGGGAGCAGGCGGGCGGCGCCGACGGCTTCGTCTCGCTCGAGGTCGAGCCCTCGCTCGCCCACGACAGCGACGCCACCTTGGCCTCGGCGCGCGAGCTGTGGAAGCGCGTCGACCGGCCGAACGTGATGATCAAGATCCCCGGCACCGACGAGGGAATCCCGGCGATCGAGGAGGCGACCGCCGATGGCATCAACGTCAACGTGACGCTGCTGTTCAAGGTCGAGTCCTACGAGGCGATCGCCGAGGCCTATGTGCGCGGCATGGAGCGCCGGCTGGAGGCCGGCCAGTCGCTCGACGTGCACTCGGTCGCGAGCTTCTTCGTGTCGCGCGTCGACACCGAGGTCGACAAGCGGCTCGCCAAGCTCGGGCGCGAGGACCTGCGCGGTCAGGCGGCGATCGCCAACGCCCAGGCCGCCTACAAGAGCTTCAAGCGCATCTTCCACGGCGAGCGCTACGCGAAGCTGCGCGAGGCCGGGGCGCCGCTGCAGCGGCCGCTGTGGGCGTCGACCGGCGTCAAGGATCCCGCCTACCCGGAGACCAAGTACGTCGACGGGCTGGTGGCGCCGACCACCGTCAACACGATGCCGATGCAGACGCTGCTCGCGGTCGCGGAGCGATCGGAGATCGACCCCGGCTCGGCCGAGCGCGACCCGGATCCGGTGCTCGACGCGCTCAAGGACGCTGGGATCGACATGCCCGACGTCACCGACACGCTGCTGCGCGACGGGATCGACAAGTTCGTCGACCCGTTCGACAAGCTGATCACGGGCATCGAGTCGATCCGCGAGGCGGCGTTGACCGGCCGCCCGAAGACGATCGAGTCGTCGCTGCCCGACGACCTCGAGGGCCCGATCGCCGACCGCGCGAAGCTCGCCGAGCACGAGAACGTCGCACGCCGGCTCTGGGCCAAGGACGAGTCGCTCTGGGGCGGGCCGGGCGTGCCGGAGATCGCCGACCGGCTCGGCTGGCTGACCGTCTCGGACGAGCTGCTCGAGCAGCTCGGCGACCTGAGCGAGTTCGTCGCGGGCGTGAAGGAGGACGGCTTCACCGACGCCGTGCTGCTCGGGATGGGCGGCTCGAGCCTCGGGCCCGAGGTCGTCCGGCGCAGCTTCGGCGAGCTCCAGGGCGGCCTGCGGCTGCACGTGCTCGACACCACCGACGCGAGCGCGATCCTCGCGCTAGAGCGCTCGCTCGACCTCGCCAAGACGCTCTTCCTCGTCTCCTCGAAGTCGGGCGGGACGGTCGAGACGCTGTCGCACATGAAGCACTTCTACGAGCGCTGCGGCGGCAACGGCGACCAGTTCGCCGCCGTCACCGACCCCGGCAGCCCGCTCGTCGCCGAGGCGCAGCGGCGCGGCTTCCGGCGCGTGTTCGATAACAACCCGAACATCGGCGGGCGCTATTCGGTCCTGTCGCACTTCGGCATGGTCCCGGCGGCGCTGATGGGCGTCGACGTCGAGGCGCTGCTGGGGTCGGCGGAGGAGGCCGAGGCAGCCTGCCAGAGCTTCGACTCGACCGCGTCGAACGCAGGGCTGTGGCTCGGCGCGGCGATCGGCGAGGCGGCGCTGCGCGGCCGCGACAAGCTGACCTTCGTCGTGTCGCCGCGGATCGCGAGCTTCGGCCTCTGGGTCGAGCAGCTGGTGGCCGAGTCGACCGGCAAGGAGGGGCGCGGCATCCTGCCGGTCGCCGGCGAGCCGCTCGGCGCGCCCGAGAGCTACGGCGACGACCGCCTGTTCGTCTACCTGCGCGACGCCGACGAGCCCGACGCCGACCTCGAGGCCGGGATGCAGGCGCTGCGCGAGGCAGGCCAGGCCGTGATCACGGTCGCGACCGACGGCCCGAAGGGGCTCGGGCGCGTCTTCTTCTTCGCCGAGTTCGCCGTCGCGGTCGCCGGCTGGGCGCTCGGGATCAACCCCTTCGACCAGCCGAACGTGCAGGAGGCCAAGGACAAGACGAACGCGGTGCTCGCCGCGGCCCAGCCGCTGGTCGTCGAGGACGCGGACGACGACGCGCTGCGCGGCCTGCTCGCGCAGGCGGCGCCGCCGCACTACGTCGCGATCCTCGCCTACCTCGAGCCGAGCGCGGAGTTCGACGCGGCGGTCGACGACCTGCGCACCGCGATCCGCGACGCGACCAAGGCGACGACCACCTTCGGCTACGGGCCGCGCTTCCAGCACTCGACCGGCCAGTACCACAAGGGTGGTCCAAAGACCGGCCTCTTCCTCCAGCTGATCCACGACGGTGACGAGGACATCGAGGTGCCCGACGCCGGATACACGTTCGACCAGCTCAAGAACGGCGCCGCCACCGGCGACGTGCTGACGCTGCGCGACCACGGGCTGCCCGCCGAGCGTGTGCGGCTGACCGGCGACCCGGTCGCCGGGCTGCGCGAGCTGACCGCGAAGATCGAGGCGATGCTGTGACCGACGCGCTGGTCGAGCCGGCCGTCAACCCGCTCGCCGAGGGGCTCGAGCGCCTGCCGATCCGCCCGACGACGCTGACGATCTTCGGTGCGACGGGCGACCTCTCGCGGCGCAAGCTGCTGCCGGCGCTCTACAACCTGGCGCACGAGGGGGCCCTGCCCGAGCGCTTCAACCTGATCGGATCGTCGCGCAGCGACATGCCGCACGGCGACTTCCGCGAGATGGCACGCGACGCGATCCGCCAGTACTCGCGCCGCAAGCCCGACGAGACCGTGCTCGCGGCGCTGATCGACCACGCCCGCTTCGTGCCCGGCAGCTTCGACGACCCCAACGTCTACGACGAGATCGCCAACGTCGAGCGGGAGCTGGACGAGGACGCGGGCATCGTCTTCAACCGCGTGTTCTATCTCTCGACTGCGCCGGCGTTCTTTCCCGTGATCGTGGCCAAGCTCGGCGAGCACGGACTCAACGAGAAGGAGGGCGCGGAGGTTCGCGTGGTAATCGAGAAGCCGATCGGCACGAACCTCGCCGAGGCGCGCCAGCTCAACCGCGAGGTGCTCGACGTGCTCGACGAGCGCCAGGCCTTCCGGATCGACCACTACCTGGGCAAGGAGACCGTCCAGAACATGCTGGCGTTCCGGTTCGCCAACGGCCTGTTCGAGCCGATCTGGAACCGCAACTTCGTCGACCACGTGCAGATCACGGCCGCCGAGGACATCGGCATCGGCAGCCGCGCCGGCTACTACGACAAGGCGGGCGCGCTGCGCGACCTCGTCCAGAACCACATGCTGCAGCTCTTGACGCTGCTCTGCATGGAGCCGCCGGTCTCGTTCTCGGCCGACGCCGTGCGCGACGAGAAGGTCAAGGTGCTGCACGCGATCCACCCGCCGCACCCGGCGCACGTCGACGACATGGCGGTCCGCGGCCAGTACACCGCCGGAGTAGTCGGGGGGGACCGCGTGCCGGGCTACCTCGAGGAGGAGGGCGTGCCGCCCGACTCGACCACGCCGACTTTCGTGGCATTGCGGCTCGAGGTCGACAACTGGCGCTGGGCGGGCGTGCCGATCTACCTGCGCACCGGCAAGCGGCTCGCGCGCAAGGTCACCGAGATCGCCGTGACGCTCAAGCCTGTGCCGCACCTCGCCTTCGACGAGCAGGGCTCTGTCGGCGTGCAGCCGAATCAGATAATCCTCGGCGTCCAGCCGAACGAGGGCGTGACGATCTCGCTCGGGGCGAAGATCCCCGGCAGCCGGATGCGGATCCGACCCGTCAACATGGAGTTCCTCTACGGGACGTCGTTCATGTCGGAGTCGCCCGAGGCCTACGAGCGGCTGATCACCGACGCCATGCGCGGCGACGCGACGCTGTTCACGCGCAATGACGAGGTCGAGGCCCAGTGGGCCATCTGCGACCCGATCCTCGCCGGCTGGGAGGCGGACGGCGGGCCTGTGCTGCCCTACGAGGCCGGCACCTCCGGCCCTGTCGAGGCCGACCGCCTGCTGCGCCCCGGGGAGCGCTGGCGCGCGATATGAGCGAGAGCGGCACCGTCTGGTCCGCTCGGGACACGACGCCGGCCGCCATCGAGGAGGCGCTGCGCGACCTGCTCAAGCAGCGCTACGAGGCAGGTGAGCCCTACGCGCCGGCGCGCGTGCTCAACCTCGTCGTGATCGCCGATCGCGAGTGGCGGGGCGAGATCCAGAACCGGCTCGACAAGGTCGGCCGTTATCACGGCTCGCGCACGATCATCTGCGCCGTCGACCAGAGGCGGGCCGAGATCGACGCGGTAGCGTCGGTCACCGCCAACGACGAGGACATCGCGGCCGGCCGCCTCGCGGTTGCGCGCGAGGAGGTGGTCGTGGACGTCGGGCCGGGCCAGCTCGCCCACCTCGACCGGGTCGTCGACCCGCTGCTGGTCCCCGACCTCGCGACCCTCGTCTGGTCGCCGCACGGACACGACGAGGCGGTCGAGTCGCTGCTGCGGCTGGCGCAGATCGTCCTGATCGACTCGATCAGCGAGCTCGAGGTCGGCGACGCAATCGCCCGCGCCGTCTCGCTGATGGACCGTGCCTACGTCGTCGACCTCGCCTGGCTGCGCTCGACCCCGTGGCGCGAGCGCGTCGCGGCCACGTTCGACCCGCCACAGTGGCGACCCGAGCTGGCGCGGATCAGCGCCGTCACGGTGCGCCACCAGCCCGACTCCCGGGCGGCCGCGGTGCTGCTGCTCGGCTGGCTGGCGCGCCGGCTCGGCTGGCAACCCGGCCCGATCTGCGCGCCCGACGCCGGGGGACACTGCGAGGGCGTCGCGCAGGCAGACGACGGGGAGGTGCGCCTGACGCTCGACCCCGACGACACGATGCCGATCCCGGGGCTCGCCGGCGTGACGATCGAGACCCACTCCGGGCTCGCGATCTCACTCGACCGCGGGCCGGGAGGGCTGAGTGCCTGGCGCCGCACGCCCGACGGCCACGAGTCGCGCTGGACGGTCACCGGCGCCTCCCGCGGCGAGTCGGGGATCCTCGGCGAGGGGATCCGCCAGGCGCTGCTGCGCGACAAGGGCTACCGCCAGGCCCTGATCGCCGCGGAGGCGATGGTCTGCTCGTGAGCCGGGAGATCGCGGTCGTCGCAGATCCGGCGGCGACCGCCGCCGAGCGGATCGCCGACGTGGTGCGGCGTGGGGGACAGATCGCGCTGGCGGGTGGCTCGACGCCGCGGCGGGCCTACGAGCTGCTGGCGACGATGGATTTGGACTGGAGCGGTTGCGACCTGTGGCTGGGAGACGACCGCTGCGTGCCGCCGGATCACGAGCACTCGAACTACAAGATGGTCAGCGAGGAGCTGGTCGACCGGCTGCCTGTCTGTCACCGGCCCGTCGGCTGGCACCGGATTCGCGGCGAGCTGGGGCCGGAGGCGGCGGCCGACGCGTTCGAGGCGGAGCTGCGCGGGTCCTTCGCGGCCGACGCGGAGCTGCCGGTCTTCGACCTGATCCTGTTGGGGATCGGTCCGGATGCCCACACGGCGTCGTTGTTCCCGGGCGACGCCGCGCTTCGGGAGCGGAAGCGCTGGGCGGTCGGAGTGGAGACGCCTGGGATGGCGCCGCTCGTGCCGCGGGTGACGCTGACGTTGCCGGTTCTCGATGCCGCGCGCGAGGTGGTGTTCTTGATCGCGGGGGGCGACAAGGCGGAGGCGGTGGCGCGAGCGTTCGGCGATGCGCCTGGGGTCGACGCGCCGGCGAGCTTGGTGCGGCCGTCGAAGGGGACGGTGGCGGTGTTGCTGGACGAGGCGGCGGGGGCGCGCCTCGACGTGGTGGGTTGACGAGCTAGGGGTAGGCCGCGCGCCCGCGGGTCCTGTCTCCGTGGTTTACGTGCTCGCAAGCTGCGCGCGCAAACGCAAAATCGTCGCCACCCGCGGAAAGCGACGTCTACGGCGGGCTACTGGGGAGGGCCTTTTGGCCGGTGGTCGGCGAGGTGCGTGTGCTCAGGCGGCGAGCGGGGGTGGCGTGCGGCGTAGTGGGGTGACCGGCGCGGCGGTGCGGAGCTCGGTGACGTCCCATACGGCGAGGACCTGGATGGAGCAGCCGCAGTCGTCGCATGCGAGCAGCTCGAGCTCCTCGAGCGTGTCGACGGAGACGTCGACGGTCACGGCGCAAGACTCGTCGGTGCAGATGATCTCGGCTCCAATCACGCCTGTGATGCTGGGGAGGGGGTCGGACGGACTGCTAGGGACCGGATTCGCCAAGCTCGTCTAGATCGACTGCATCCTTGGCGCGGCCAGTTCCGGTCTTCATCGAGCGGAGCTGGTCCTTGGTTGCGACTCGAACTCGCTGGTCGTCGACCTCGACGAGTTGAGCCGGCAGCAGCTCGCCATAGGAAGGGACGGTTCCCACGTGATTCAGGATGTGGACCTGCCCGTGCTTCGTCTCGAACAGGCGGTTCTCTCGTCGGACGAGTGTTTCTTGGGTCAACGGCGTGGTTGCGTCCGTCGAGTGGTGGGCTTCGAGCTCGGTCAAGGCCTTGGCGAGACGTGCGGCGTTGTCCCAAGACTGATCGACGACGATGTCGAGATCGTCCGTGGCGCGTATGACGCCCCACGCCGCCACGGCAAAGCCACCGACAACCACGTATTCGACGCCATGGTCGTTAAGGGCGCGAATGATCGCGACCGCATCGAAGCCCGGCTCAGCCGTCGGCATCGATCCGGCGGGCGCGGGCCATCTTCAAGGCCTGATCGGAGAGGCGAGAGGCCTTCTTGATGCGCTCTCCGGGTGTCATCGCGCGGTGACGCGCGATCGCCTCGGGCGTGTTCCACGTCTTCTGACCTGTCCTCGCGTCTGCCTTGTCACCGCGTGCCGACATGAGAGAAGGATCGCATGCCTATCTGACGGTCCTGGCTAGGGCGTCGGACGGAGGCGGTCAAAGAGTGATGTCGCGTCTCCACTGTCGAGGTGGGCGACCGCGGAGTTGGTGCCGGAGGCGACGGTGATGGAGAGGTTGGCGAGGCGCGGGCGGGTCTGGAGGCGGTTTTGGCTGATGTCGTGGTCTTGGAGATGGTCTAGGCGGGCGATGAGGGTGCGGCGGGTGAGGGAGCCACGACGGAGGAGGAGGCGGTCGGCGTCGATGCGATAGCCGGCGGAGCGGTAGCGGGCTAGGCCGTGGAGGGCTGCGAGGGCGGTGAAGATGGGGATGACGGGCCAGATGGCGGGCCATGCGAGGATGGCGGCGATCGCGATCAGGAGGGTGGTGAGGACGGGGGGCTGGATGTAGCGGCGGACGGCGCGGTGTGGTGGGCGCTGGAAGGTGGGCGGAGCGGTCTCGGCGGACGGCGGGGGATCGGCTGGCGATCCGTTGGCCAGGGCGGGGACGAAGGTGGCGAGCTGGCTGTCGAGGCCGGCGATCGGGAGAAGCGGGAAGAGGGTGCGGGCGGCGGCTGGGTCGCGGCCGTAGCCGGCGGTCTCGAGGCGGACGCTGCAGAGGCCGAAGGGCCGGCGAAGAGGTCCCTCAGCGACCGAGACGGCGTGGATGCGCCGGAGCGGGACGCTGGTGGCGCGACGTTGGAGGAAGCCGCGGCGGATGCGGAGGTGGTCGCCGTCGCGCACGACGGAGAAGCCGGCGAAGGCGACGAGCGAGCCGAGGAAGGAGAGGAGCCAGGCGGCGGCGATCGCCGCGGCGATCAGCAGGAGGATGCCGCCGGTGTCGGTGGGCAGGCGGTCGGCGAGCGAGTTCCGTGTGTCCTCGCCGAGCACGTCGTCGATCAGAGCGGCGGCGCCGCCGACGAGCGGGAGCAGCATGCCGAGCTGGGGGGCGGTGAGGCCGACGAGCAGCAGGCCGCGGGGCGAGAGGCGCCACTCGGGCAGGTCTGCGGCGGATGGCTCAGGAAGGCCGGCGGCGGCGCGCAGGCGGGCGGTCTCGGCCGGGCTGACGGCGCGCAGGACGATCTCGCCCTTCTCGCCCCCGCCGGCCGTCTAGACGTGGAGCTCGTAGATGCCGAAGAGGCGCTGGACGGGACCTTGGCTGGTGTCGATCGAGTGAACGCGGGCGAGCGGCACGACGGTCTCGTCGGGCGAGACGATGCCGCTGCGGTGGCGGATCGCGCCGTCGGCGATCTCGTAGGTCTCGGCGCGCCAGCGCATGTAGCCGACCCACGCGGCGACGCCGGCGCCGACGACGCCGAAGAGCACCGCGATCGTGCCGAAGCTCGCGGAGCGCGAGCCGAGCACGATCAGCACGACGACGCTGAACAGGGCGTTGCGGATGTCGTCGAGCGCCGAGAGGATGGCCCCGGCGGGGTGCAGGCGGCGAGCGGGGAGAGCGGGGGCGACCGGCTGGTCTGCCGTGGAGGGCGCGGTGGGGTCCGAGGGCGGCGCGGGCTCGTCGGTCGGATCAGACATCGTCTGGGCGCTGTGCGAGCTTGGCGATCCGGTCCCTGATCGCCGCGGCCTCGTCGGGGCGCAGCGCCGGGATCGTGTGCGAGCCGCCTGCCGTATGGATGCGGACCGAGCGCAGGCCGAGCTGGTCCGATAGCCAGGTGCGCTGGGTGTCGACGTGCTGGACGCGGATCGTCGGGATCAGCGTGCGGGTGATCACGAGGACGCCCCGGCGGAGGTCGATCTCCTCGTCGCGCAGCTCGTAGCGCCAGTTGCGCCAGCGGCGCTGGGGCTCGAGCGCCAGGCCGAGCAGCGCGAGCGCGATCGCGGCGAGGACGAGGACGAGCCCGATCCAGTCGGGTGCCCCGCTCTCCGCGAGGACGGAGTCGACGATGAGCGAGCCGACGACGAGCGGGACCGCCCAGCCGAGCGAGCGACCGGCGAAGAGCAGCCTGGCCTGCCCGGGGAGCCGCTGGGTCGGCTCCGGGGTCGCGGGCTCCATCGCGAGCGTGGCGCGGCTCAGAGCCGCGCGTCGACGACCATCGCGCCGAACAGGAGGGCGAGGTAGAGCAACGAGTAGAGGTAGAGGCGCAGGGCCGCCCGCCGGCTCGGGTTGCGGTAGAGCTGGATCGCGAACGCGATGAAGACGCCGCCGAGCGCGACCGACCCGAGGAGGTAGGGGACCCCGAAGCCGCCGGCGCAGAACGGCAGCTGGGTGATCGCGTAGAGCAGCAGCGAGTAGAGGACGATCTGGCGGCGGGTCTCCTGCTCGCCGCGGACGACCGGCATCATCGGCACGCCGACCTTGGCGTACTCCTCCTTCATCAGCAGCGAGAGCGCCCAGAAGTGGGGAGGGGTCCAGTAGAAGACGATCGCGAAGAGATAGAGCGCGGTCCAGCTGAGGCTGCCGGTCGTCGCGGCCCAGCCGACGAGCGGCGGCACGGCCCCGGCAGCGCCACCGATCACGATGTTCTGGGGGGTGGAGCGCTTGAGCCAGACGGTGTAGACGAGCGTGTAGCCGAGGAATCCGGACAGCGACAGCGCGGCGGCGAGCGGATTGACTCCGATCCAGAGCACGAGGACGGCGAGCACGGCGAGCGCGATGCCGTAGATCAGGGCGGCGTTCGGGGAGACGCGTCCGGAGGCCACCGGCCGGTCGGCCGTGCGGCCCATCTGGGCGTCGATGTCGCGGTCATACCAGTGGTTGACCGCACCGGCGCCGCCGGCCGAGAGGTAGCCGCCGAGGCAGGTCAGCGCGACCAGGCCGATCGACGGGTCGCCGGCGACGTACATCGTCGTGACCGTCGTGAAGAGCAGCAGCGACTGGACCTTCGGCTTGGTCATCTCGACGTAGTCGGCGACGACCTGGCGCGCCCGCGAGCGGGCGCGCGGCGCGGCGGCTACGGCGGTCTGGCTGGTGGCAGCGGGGGGCGGCATCGGTCTAGGCGGTCAGCGCCTCGCGGCTGGGCGCGCCGGAGCGGGACTCTACGGGCTCGGGGATGCGGAAGAGCTGGAAGGTCAGGCCGACGAGCGTGCCCCAGAGCAACGTTCCGAGCGCGAGGTGCAGGACGATCAGGACCTCGTACTCGTCCAGCCACACGTTGAGGGCGCCGACGAGCAGCTGGGCCGCCAGCACGGCGGCGGCGACCTTGGCGCTCAGCACGACGCCTGGGCTCGGCCGCCGGCGCAGCGCCAGGACGATCAGCGCCAGCACGAAGATCGTCGTCAGGTAGACGAAGACGCGGTGGGTGAGGTGGATGTCGACCAGGCGTGTGACGCCGAACGGCAGGAAGTCGCCGTTGCAGGTCGGGAACTCCTTGCCGCAGGCGTGGTGGGCGCCGTCCCCGAGCTGGTAGTCGGCGCGGCCGTAGTTCTGGGTGCCGGCCATGTAGCCGCCGGCGACGATCGTGCAGAACGCGAGGCCGCTGGACACGAGCGCGAGCGGCCGGAAGCCGCGGCCGCCGTCGGCGGGCGGGGCGCCGAGGCTCTCGGCCTGCGAGGCCCGCCAGATGAAGATCAGCAGCGCCAGCAGCGCCATCGCCAGGCCGAGGTGGGCGGCTACGAGCGTCTCGTCGAGGTCGTTCTCGACGGTCGCCGCGCCGAGCAGCCCTTGGGCGATCACCAGCAGCGCGGCGGCGACGGTCGCGCGCACGAGCGCGCGGTTGGCGCGGTAGCGCCGCCAGGCGAGCACCGCCAGCGCGATCATCATCAGGCCGACGATCCCGGCGACCGCACGGTGGGTGTACTCGATGATCGTGTTGACGTCGAGGCCCGGTATCAGGGCGCCGTTGCAGAACGGCCAGCCGTGGAAGCCGGAGTTCGCCGGCCCGCAGCCGAGGCCGGAGTCCGACACGCGCACGATCCCGCCGATCAAGATCAGCAGGAAGGTCGTCGCGATCGTGGCGAGGGCCAGCCGGCGGTAGGTCCGATCCGGGCCCGCGGCGCCCTCGGAGAGGCCCGCTGTGCTCGGGGTCACGTGCCCGAGGCTACCGGCTGCGCGACGCTGCCGACGGCCTCGCCGGAGCGCGCGACCTCACGGCGAATGTCCTTCATCGGCTCGACCGAGCGGACACGAGGAACGACGTCGAAGTTGTTGACCGGCGGCGGCGACGGGACGAACCACTCGAGCGTGTTGCCCTTCCACGGGTCGTTGCCGGCGACCTTGCCGTGGCGGTAGGAGCGCAGGATGTTGATCACGCTGAGCAGCACGCCGATGCCGAGCAGGAACGACCCGATCGTCGAGATCAGGTTGTAGTCGGTGACGCCGAGGTCGCCGGAGTAGTCGTAGACGCGCCGCGGCATGCCGGACAGGCCAGCGGAGTGCTGGACGAGGAAGGTCATGTTGAAGCCGACGAACATCACCCAGAAGGAGAGCTTGCCGAGGCTCTCGCCCATCATCCGGCCGGTCATCTTCGGGAACCAGTAGTAGATCCCGGCGAAGATGCCGAAGACAGACCCGCCGAACAGCACGTAGTGCAGGTGGGCGACGACGAAGTAGGTGTCGTGCAGCTGCCAGTCGACCGGGAACACGGCGAGGATCACGCCGGAGATCCCGCCGATCACGAACAGGGCGGGCAGCGCGGCCGCGAAGAGCAGCGGCGTCTTGAAGACGATCGAGCCCTTCAAGAGGGTCGCGATCCAGTTGAAGATCTTGATGCCGGTCGGCACGGCGATCGCGAAAGAGGACAGCATGAAGAAGATCAGGACGACCGTCGAGGTCGGCGTCGTGAACATGTGGTGGGCCCAGACCAGCAGGCCGAGGAACGCGATCGCCACCGTCGAGGCCGCGATCGCCTTGTAGCCGAAGATCGGCTTGCGCGCGAAGACCGGCAGGATCTCCGAGATGATCCCGAACGCCGGCAGGATCATGATGTAGACCTCGGGGTGGCCGAAGAACCAGAACAGGTGCTGCCAGAGCATCGGGTCGCCGCCGCCGGTCGGGTCGAAGAACGCCGTGCCGAAGTGGCGGTCGGCGAGCAGCATCGTCACGGCGGCAGCGATCGCCGGCAGCGCGGCGATCAGCAGGTAGCTGTAGACGAGGATCGACCAGACGAACAGCGGCATGCGGCCCCAGCTCATGCCGGGGGCACGCATGTTGTGGATCGTCGCGACGAAGTTGATCGCGCCGACCAGCGACGACAGGCCGGTCAGGTGGATCAGGAAGATCCAAGCGTCGATCCCCCCTCCGGGCATGTAGGCGTCGTCGGAGAGCGGCGTGTAGGAGGTCCAGCCGGCCTGCGGCGGCTCGAAGAAGAGGCTTCCGTAGAAGGCGATCCCGCCGAACGCGAGCAGCCAGAACGAGAGTGCGTTCAGCCGCGGGAAGGCCATGTCGCGGGCGCCGATCATCAGCGGCACGAAGTAGTTCCCGAAGGCCGCCATCACCGGAACGATGAAGAGGAAGATCATCGTCGTGCCGTGCATCGACACCAGGCCGTTGTAGGTCTCGGGCGCGACCAGCGTGCTGTCCGGCTGGATCAGCTGCAGGCGCATGATCAGCGCCTCGACGCCACCGAGGATGAAGAAGATGAAGGTGGCGACGAAGTACATGATCCCGATCCGCTTGTGATCGGTCGTCGTCAGCCACGCGAGCCAGCCCTTCGGCTCGGGCGCGAGGCCGTGCGTCACGACCTCGGGGCGGAGGGCGGCGGCGCCTGTGGCGGAGGGGGTGGCAGGATCGGGGGTGGCCAAGGTCGCTCGGTCCTTCCTACTGAATCTCGTTCTCGGCCTCGAGGCGCTGTCGCCGCTGCTCGGCGAGCGCCTCCTGGGATGCCTTCATATCGGCCTTCTGGCGCTCGAGGAACGCCGTGTACTGCTCGGGCGAGACGGCGCGGACACGGGCGCGCATGTCGGCGTGGCCCGAGCCGCAGAGCTCCGCGCACTGGCCGATGTAGACGCCCGGCTCGGAGATCTTGAACCAGGCCTTGTTGACGTAGCCCGGGACGGTGTCCATCTTGCCGCCGAGCTTCGGGATCCACCAGGAGTGGATGACGTCCGAGGAGGTCAGCTCGAGCACGACCGTGGTGTCGGTCGGCACGACCATCTCGTAGTAGCTGAACGCGCCGCCGGGGTAGTCGTAGCGCCAGAGGAACTGCTGGCCGTTGACGTCGATCGTCAGCGGCTTGCTCGAGCCCTTCGGCGGCTCCGGCTGGTCGATCGAGGCGACCTCGACGCCGCGCGCCAGCCCATCGGGGCCGGACGCCGGCGGGTTCTTGATGTCGCCGAGGTAGAGGAAGGTCACCACCGCGAGCACCAGCACGATCGTGGCCGCGCCGAGCGTCCAGCCGAGCTCCAACGGCGTGTTGCCGTGAATCTGCGCGCCCTCCTGCGGGCCCCCGCGACGGGCGCGGTACTTCACCAGCGCCCAGATCAGCGTCCCCTCGACGATCAGGAAGATCACGACGCCGACGTAGAAGATGATCTTGTACAGCGAGTCGATGTCGTTGGCGTTCGGCGACCCGCCCGACTCCGGCGTGAACAGGTCGGCTGCCGCCGTCGGGGCGATCAGCAGCGAAAGCGCCACCCCGGCCGCCAATGCGAGCAGGGTGCGACGGAGGTGGGGAGGACGAACGACCGGCAAAGCGCGCGGAATCATAGCTTCAGCGGCCGGTGAACTCGGGTGCCCGCTTCTCGACGAAGGCGACGCCGCCCTCCATGAAGTCCTTCGAGCGACCCAGCGCGTGCTGAAGCTCGGCCTCGAGCTCGAGCTGCGAGTCGATGTTCGGGTAGATCGTGGCGTTGAGCGCCTGCTTGGCGCTGGCGTAGGCGCGCGTCGGTCCATTGGCGAGCCGCTCGACCAGCGCGCCGGCCGCGTCCATCAGCTCGCCGTCGGGATGGACGGCGTTGACGAGGCCCCAGTCGAGTGCCTGCGCGGCCGGGATCCGCTCGGCGAGCAGGGCCATCTCGAAGGCGCGCGACTTGCCGACCCGGGCCGGCACGAACAGCGTCGAGCCGCCGTCGGGCATCAGGCCTATGTTCGCGAACGCCAGCTGGAAGAACGCCGACTCGGCGGCCAGCACGAGGTCGCCGGCGAGCGCGAGCGAGACGCCGATCCCTGCCGCCGGCCCGTTGACCGCGACCACCACCGGCTTCGGCATCGTGCGCAGGCCGACGAGGCTCGGATGGAAGAGGTCGTGCAGGCGGCCGCGGATGTCGGGCATGCCGTCGTCGGCGGTCTCCTCGAAGCCGGCCTTGAGGTCGGCGCCGGAGGAGAAGGCGCGCCCCGCGCCGGTCAGCAGCACGGCGCGGATCGACTCGTCGCCCGCGGCCTCGGCCACGACGGCCTTGAGGTCGTGTCCGAACTGCGTGTTCCAGGCGTTGAGCGTCTCGGGCCGGTCGAGGACGATCCGGCCGACGCCGCCGTCCTGCTCCCATTTGACCGTCTCGTAGCTCAACGCGCTCTCCTGTGTCCGATTGCCGCGGCCGTCCGCGGCGGCAACCGTATCCTGGCGGAATGCTGATCGACTCCGTGGCCTGGCTCGGCCATGCCGGGTTCAGAGTCGACGCCGGCAGCGCCACCGTCTACATCGATCCCTACCGCGTAGCGCCGGGGGAGCCGCCCGCCGACGTCATCCTGATCACCCACGGGCACTACGACCACTACTCGCCACGGGACGTCGAGGCGCTGTCCCACGACGGCACTTGGCTGATCGCGCCGGCCGCAGTCGCCGAGCGAGCGCGTGGACGAGTCGCGTCGATCGCGCCGGGGGAGACGATCGAGCTGGAGCATCTGCGCGGCATCGACGTGACGGCGGTGGCTGCGTACAACACCTCGAAGCGCGACAGCGACGGCAATGCCTTTCATCCGCGCCAGGCCGGCGGGGTCGGCTTCGACGTCAACGTCCGCGGCGAGCGGCTCTATCACGCGGGCGACACAGACGTGATCCCCGAGATGGACGCCGTGACAGGTGTCGACGTGGCGCTGCTGCCGGTTTGCGGGACCTACGTGATGACCGCCGACGAGGCCGTCGAGGCCGCCCGGCGGATCCAGCCGCGGGTCGCCGTGCCCTCCCATTGGGGCAGCCACCTCGGCAGCCGCGCCGATGCCGAGGCGTTCGCCCAGCGCGCGCCGGTGGACGTACGCGTCTTCGAGCCTCCTGCCTGAGAGCTATGCTGCCGCCGGTTTGCGAAGCTCGCGCGCCCTCCGAACGCTCGCGTGGGGCGCCGTCGCGGTCGGCATCGCCACGCCCCCGCTGCGCCATCGGCTGCGCCTGAGGCCACACGTCGTCACGGCGCTGTCGTTTCAGGCCCCGATCGCGCTCGCTCTGGCGACCCCGCGCACCCGGCTGCGCGATGCCGGCATCTACGCACTCCAGATGTGGGCTTACTACGCCCACTACGACATGCCGGACGACGATCCCGACGCGCTGCTGCGGCGCACGCGGGTCGACTACCCGATCCGCGTCGACCGCCTGATCGGCGGTGGCGAGACGCCGACCACGCGGCTCCAGCGGGCGCTCGGGACGCCCGGCGAGGTGCGCCGCCACGACCTCGCGCTGGCGATGGTCCACTGGGCGTGGTTCATCGTGCCGCACGGCACGGTCGCCTTCCTGCTGCTGCGCCATCACGACCGCTTCGTGCGCGGCGCGGCGATGACGGCGGCGACCTTCGACCTCGGGCTGGTCGTCTACTGGGCTATCCCGACGGCGCCACCGTGGTACGCCGCCGAGAGCGGCCGGATGGCGCCGGTGCGGCGGATCATGGTCGAGGCCGGCGAGCACTTCTGGAAGCGCTTCTGGCGCCCGCTCTACGATGGGCTGGAGGGCAATCCGTTCGCCGCCATGCCATCACTGCACTTCGGCACATCCGTTATGGCCGCCCGGGTGCTGTCCGAGGTCGGCCGGGGCCCCGGGGCGCTGGCGTGGGCCTATGCGCTGACGCTCGGCTTCGGCCTGGTCTATCTGGGTGAGCACTACGTCGTCGACCTGTTGGCCGGCTACGCGCTGGCCGAGGTCGTCCGGCGCGGCGCGCCGCTCGCGACACCGGCCGTCCTGCGCGGCGCGCGCGTCATCCAACGACTGGAGCCCGGAGCGACCTGATGCAGGACGAGGAGGTCTTCGAGGAGGACGCCGACGAGGACCTGCGCGTATCCGGCATGGGGGCGATGTTGCTGGACCGCCGCCGGCTGGCCTTCGGCGTGGCGCTGGTCTTGGCGCTGATCGCCGCCATCTACGTGCTGTTCCCGCGGATCGTCGGGCTCAACGGCGAGATCGCGCGGATCAGCCACGCCGCCTGGTACTGGGTCGCGATCGCGGTGGCGTTCAACGTGGCGGCCTTCGGCGCCTACGTCGCGCTCTTCCGCGGCGTGCTCGGCGGTAACGCCTCGGCGGGGGTGCGCCGCCGCCTCGACGCCGCTGCGAGCTACCAGATCACGATGGCGGGGCTGGCGGCGACGCGGATCTTCTCCGCGGCCGGTGCCGGCGGGATCGTGCTCACCTATTGGGCGCTGCGCAAGGCGGGGATGCCGCGACGGCGCTCGGCCTGCCGGATGGTCGCATTCCTGGTGCTGATGTACTCGGTCTACGGCGTCGCGCTCGTGCTCTTCGGCGTGCTGTTGCGCACCGGCGTGCTGCCAGGCGACGCGCCGGTCGCGGGAACGATCGTGCCGGCCGGCCTGGCCGGCGGCGCGATGGCGATCGCGGGCTTGATCGCGCTGATTCCGGGCGACCTCGAGCGGCGGCTCTCCAGCTTCAAGGGGCGCGGCAAGATGGCGCGCGTCGCGGCGAGGCTGGCGCCGGTTCCGGCGACCGCCGCGACCGGCATCCGGACGGCGGTCGCCTATGTGCGCCATCCCAGCCGCGGCGCGCTCGCTGTCGGCGGCGCGATCGGCTTCTGGGCGGCGAACATCGGCGTGCTCTGGGCCAGCTTCGAGGCGTTCGGCGGCAGCGTGCCGTTCGGCGTGCTGGTCCAGGGCTTCTTCGTCGGCATGGCCGCCAACCTGATCCCATCGCCGGCCGGCGGCGTCGGCTCGGTCGACGCCGGCATGATCGGCGCCTTCGTCCTGTTCGGGATCCCCGCGGGCATCGTCTTCCCGGCTGTGCTCACATACCGGGTGATCGCCTTCTGGCTGCCGATCCCGCCCGGGATCGTCGCCTTCTTCCAGCTGCGGCGCACCGTCGCCGGCTGGGAGGCTGGACGGGCGGACTACACTTCAAAAAGTAAAGTGAAAGCGGAGGCTCCAGCTCGATGACGGCGATGGACGGCAAGCGAATCGAGGACGTGATCATCGTCGGCAGTGGTCCTGCCGGCTATACGGCCGCGCTCTACACGGCGCGCGCCGATCTCCAGCCGCTCGTCATCGAGGGCTTCCAGTGGGGCGGGCTGCTGCAGCAGACGACCGACGTCGAGAACTATCCCGGCTATCCCGAGGGCGTGATGGGGCCTGAGATGATGCAACAGTTCCGCGCGCAGGCCGAGCGCTTCGGCACCCGCTTCGTGACCGACGACGCGACCCGCGTCGAGCTCTCCGATGGTGGCCTGCAGCGCGTCTGGGTCGGCGACGAGGAGTATCTGAGCCGCAGCGTGGTGCTCGCGATGGGCGCCGATCCGCGCAAGCTCGGCGTTCCCGGCGAGGAGGAGCTCGCGTCGCGCGGCGTCTCGTACTGCGCGACCTGCGACGCCGCCTTCTACCGCGGCAAGCGCACGATCATCGTCGGCGGCGGCGACACCGCGATGGAGGAGGCGACCTTCCTCGCGAAGTTCGCGGCTGACGTCAAGGTCGTCCACCGCCGCGACGAGTTCCGCGCGTCGGCGATCATGCTCGACCGCGCGCGCGAGACCGAGAACATCGAGCTGGTGACGCCCTTCGTCGTCGAGCGCCTCGAGGCGGGCGAGAGTGGATCGCTGGCACGGGCAGTGCTGTCGAACACCGAGGGCGGCGAGGACCGCGTGCTCGAGATCGACGGAGCGTTCATTGCGATCGGCCACTCGCCGAACTCACAGCTCGTCGCCGACCAGGTCGAGGTCGACGAGAACGGCTACGTCAAGGTCGAGGGCCGCTCGAGCCGCACGGGCCTCGGCGGCGTGTTCGCCGCCGGCGACTTGATCGACCACACCTATCGCCAGGCGATCACCGCCGCCGGTTCGGGCTGCGCCGCTGCGCTCGACGCCGAGTCGTATCTGCGCGACACCCCGATCGACCCCGAGGCCCACTGGGAGCCTGACCCGGACCGGATCGAGGCTGCCGCGGAGCGCGCCGCGACGGGCTAGGCCGGCACGGCCGGTGCCGCGTCGACGGGTGCCTCGCCCTTCGACGGGACGCGACTCATCGCGTGCTCGGCCAGCGCGGTGATGGTGAGGCTGGGATTGACGCCTGGATTCGCAGGAACGGCGGCGCCGTCGCAGACGAGCAGGTTCTCGTAGCCGAAGACGCGCTGGTCGCGGTCGACGACCCCGCGCTCGGGATCGGCGCCGATCACCGCGCCGCCGAGGATGTGCGCGGTCATCGGGATGTTGAACGCGGCCTCGGGGATCGAGCTCTGGGCGATTCCGCCAGTGCGCTTGGCGAACCACTCGGCGGCCTGGTTCGCCACCGGGATGAACGTCGGCATCGGCCGCTCGGCGTCCTGCTCGGTCTGCAATCGGACGCCGCCGTCGCGCGTCGGTCGCGGCCGCAGCGCGATCGCGTTGTCGAGCGTCTGCATCACCAGCAGGATGATCGTGCGCCGCGACCAGCCCGGGGCCGCGAGCAGCCTGAGCATCCGTCCGGGGTGGCGCAGCAGCGTGCCGAGCAGCTTGAGCGGGCGCGTCACGCGCGTGCCGTCGCCGACCAGCAGCGTGTTGAAGAGCTTAGTCAAACCCCCGGCGTGGCCGTAGACGACGGTCTCGACGTGGGTGTCGGGGTCCGGGTAGATGCTCGAGGTGATCGCGACCCGCTTGGTGTAGTCGACGCTGTCGTCCGGGACCGTGACGGCCAGGATCGCCTCGCTGTTGGTGCGGACGAGGTCGCCGACGCGGTGGGACAGGCGGGGCAGCGAGCCGCGGTGGCGACAGTTGGCGAGCAGCTTGTTGGTGCCGAGCGGGCCCGCGGCGACAACTACGCCGCGCGCGGTGTGCAGCCGGCGGTTCCGCCGCCGCCATGCGCCCGGTCGCTCGCTGATGACCGCGTACCCCTCGGAGCCGTCGGCCGCGCCAAGCGGCAGGATGTCGACGGCCTCGCGCTCGGCCGACACCTCCACGCCGCGGCGCTCGGCCAGCCAGAGGTAGTTCTTGACCAGCGAGTTCTTCGCGCCGTGAGGACAGCCGACCATGCAGCGCCCGCAGCGGGTGCAGCCGGTGCGGTCGGGTCCCTCGCCGCCGAAGTAGGGGTCCGGGACCGTCTCGCCCGGCGGGCCGAGGAAGACGCCGACGCGTGCGCGGCCGTAGGTGTCGGCGACACCGAGCTCCTCGCCGAACTCGCGCAGCAGGTCGCCGGCGGGATCGTCCTGGTCGTACTCGACGACGCCGAGCATGCGCTCGGCCTCGGCGTAGTGGGGCGACAGCTCGGTCTCCCAGTCGGCGAGGTCGCTCCATTGCGGGTCGTCGAAGAAGCGTCGCGGCGGCACGTAGAGAGTGTTGGCGTAGCCGAGGCTGCCGCCCCCGACGCCGCAGCCCGAGACGACGGTGACGTCCTTGAAGTTCGTGATCCGGAAGATCCCGCGCATGCCGAGGCGCGGTCGCCAGGAGTAGCGGCGCACGTCCCAGGTCGAGCTCGGCAGGTCGTCGTCCTCGAAGCGGCGGCCGCACTCCAGCACGCCGACCGAGTACCCCTTCTCGGCCAGCCGCAGCGCGGCGACGCTGCCGCCGAAGCCGGAGCCGATGACGAGCCAGTCGAAGTCGAAGCCGTCGCTCACCGACGGCAGGTTCGCACGCCACGGTCATAGGTCGCCTTGCGACCGTCGACCGTCGTCACGAGTGCGCGCAGCGTCAGCTTGCGTCCGCGTGGGAGCGCGCGGCGGCGAACGCGCGCGCTGAACGGCGTCCGCCGCGTCGAGCGCAGCTTGCGGTCGCCGCGGTAGTAGTCGACGCGGATCACGTCGCCCAGCTCGCGGCCGGCGATGCCGAGGCGCACGTCCCTGTCGACGCAGCTCGCCGCCGACCGCGCCTCGCCGCGGCGCTGCGGCCTGCGCCTGGCTGGGGGCGGCGGTTGCTCCTGGCGCGCCACGAAGCTCAGCTTCGGCCGGCTGGCACCGCAGGCGCGCTCGCCGCGGCAGCGCTGCAGCCGGCGCAGGCGGGTGGCCATGGCGGCGCGGATCTCCGAGTAGGAGTCGAGGTCCTCGAGGTTGCGCAGCTGGTAGGGGTCCTTGAGCAGGTCGTAGAGCTCGTACTCGCCACTGAACTTGTGGTCGATCCAGAGGTAGCGCTCGTTGCGCAGCGCGCGGAACATCGGGATGCCGTTGGCCCCAGTGCCGTTCTCGAGCACGATCTCGCGCCCTGGCACGCGGTGCGGGTCGTCGAGCGTCTCGAACAGCGACGTGCCGTCCATCAGCCGCCCGGCGCGGGCGCTGGCGGCGTCGACGATCGTTGGCGCCCAGTCGATGTTCGAGACCAGGTTGTCGAGCTCGACCCCGCTCGGAACGCCGGGCCCACGCATGATCAAGGGAATCCGGGCCGCCTCGTCGTAGGGCAGGATCTTCTCGGAGGCGAGCCGGTGCTCGCCATGGAAGAAGCCGTTGTCGGACGTGTAGATCAGCAGCGTGTCGTCGAGCTCACCGCTGCGCTCTAGGGCGTTGACGACGCCCCCTACCGCGTCGTCGACCGAGAGCAGCGACTCCAGCTCCTGCTGGTAGTTCTCCTGGATCGCCGCTACCCACTCCGGCGACAGCCGCGGTCGGTCCGAGACGATCTGCGGCTTGCGACTGACGTCGGCCTCGTCGAAGTTCGGCGGCCGCGGCAGCGGTGTGCCGGCGAAGGCGTTGCGATGGCGCGGCGCCGGATACGGCGTGGGCAGGAACGGCGGGTCGTCGGGCTCGAGCGGAAAGCCGCTGTGCGGCGCGGGGAACGTCAGCGACAGGAAGAACGGCTGGGTGGAGGGTGCCGCCTGGTCGATCAGCTCGGCCGCGCGGCGGCCGTAGAAGTCGGTCTGGTGCTCGTTGGGATGGTCGGGACCGGGGCGGTTGAAGATCTGGCCGTTCTCGTTGGTCTGCCAGCGCTCGTAGTTGAACACCTGCTCGCCGACGCCCGAGACCCAGTCGTTCCAGCCGGGCGGCACCTCGGCCATGTTGGGGTTCTGGACGCCGTAGCCGTTGAGGTAGCGACCGACGTGCATCGTTCGATAGCCGGCCTGTTGGAGCCAGATCGGCAGCGCATTGGAGTGGTCGAAGTGGATATAGCCGCCGAACGGGCCCGCGTTGTGAATCACGCCGTGGTTGTGCGAGTACTGCCCTGAGAGGTAGGTCGCTCGCGACGGGCAGCAGAGCGGATAGCTCGCGATCGTCTCGGTGAATGTCGTGCCCTGCCCCTTGATCAAGCCGACGTTGCGCTGCACCGCCGTGGAGCCGACGGTCTGGTCGTCGGTCATGATGAAGACGATGTTCGGCTTCGCGTGGGCGGCGGCCGGCACGAGCAGCGCCATCAGCGTCAGCGCGAGCACGGCGAGGCGGCTAGAGGAACGCATGGCCGTCCCCGCGGTAGGTCGGGACCTCGTCGACGATCTCGCCGCCCTCGACGAGGTGCAACGTGTCGAAGCGCTCGCAGAGCTCACCGGCCTTCGCGTGGCGCAGGTAGACGTTGTCGCCGACGCGCAGCGAGCGGGCCGCGTCGCCCTTGACCGGTGTCTGGACCTCGCCCGCGCCCTCCAGCGCGTCGAGCGACAGGCCCTCCGGCAGATACGGCTCGGGCAGGCGGTCCTTGCCCGGCGCGCCGGACGCCACGTAGCCGCCACCGAGCAGCGTCACGGTGTCGGCGCGCGGCCGGCGCACTACCGGCAGCGCGAACATCGCCGCCGGGCGCTGCTCGAAGGCCGAGTAGCGGTCGAAGAGGGTCGAGGCGTAGAAGCCGGAGCCGGCGGTGACCTCGGTGACGACGTCCTCGGTGGCCGTCGTCTGCAGGCTGCCGGTGCCGCCGCCGTTGACCAGCTGAACTGGAGCGACCTCGCGCACGGCGGCCACGATCGCGGCCCGCCGCTCGGCGATCTCGGCCACCGAGGCCCGCTGCAGCGCACGGATCGCCGCCCCGTGAAGCGGCTTGCCCAGTGGCCGGTCCCCGACCCCGGCGATGTGGCCCTCGTAGCCCATCAAGCCGGCGAGCTCCAGCTGTGGCCGGCGATCGATCTCGCGCGCCAGCGCCGCCGCCTGCCCGGGGGTGCGGATCGGCGAGCGCTTCGGCCCGATCGTCGCCAGGCCGCGCGGCAGCCGGTAGCCGGTGTCGAACTCGACGCAGAGGCGCAACGGCGCCGCCGGGCTCGGCGCGGCGCGCGCGATCCAGTCGAGCTGCTCGATTGAGTCGACCATCACGATCGGCCGATCCTCGCCCTCGATCAGCGCCAGCTCGGCCAGCGACGCGCGATCGGCCGTCGGGTAGGCGAGCAGAAGGTCGCCGAAGCCCTGCCCGCGCAGCCACAGCGTCTCGGCCAGCGTGAACGTCATCAGGCCCCTGAACCCGGGGTCTCTGCGAAGGATGCGGTTCAGCAGCTCGCGGCAGCGGACCGACTTGCTCGCCACGCGGATCGGCTTGCCGGCCGCGCGAGCGAGCATCGACGCCGCGTTACGCCACATGGCGTCGAGATCGACGAGCGCGAACGGGGCGTCGAGCCCCGCGCACGCCCGCTCATAGAGCTCGTGGTCAGCCACTTACCGGCTTCACGCGGAAGCCGAAGCTGGCCGCGCCACGGCGAAACGTCGCTGTCTGGGGATCGAGCGCCCACGGACGCGGCAGGTCGCCGGTGAAGTCGTCCAGGAAGCGGGTGAAAAGGCGCGACGCGCGGCTGCAGGTCGGCCGGTGCAGCGACAGCACGGTGATCGTGTAGTTGCCCCTAGGCAGGCGCAGGGCGCCGATCCGGTCGTTGTTCAGCACGCGGAACGTCGCCGGGCAGAGGCGACCCGAGATCGGGTGACGGCCGCCGCTGCCGCCGCCGGCCGGGGTGGCGACGCGCGCGACGCTGAAGCCGACGGCGCTCGCGCCGCGGCTGAACGACGCCGCGGCGGCGTCGAGCCGCCAGGGTCGCGGCAGCACGCCGTCGAAGTCCTCGAGGAAGCGGGCGAGCCACTCGCTCGAGGCCGGACAGGAGAGACCGCCGCGAACGGTCACCTGGTAGTTGCCGGCGGGCAGCTCGAGGTCGCCGATCGCGTCGTCGTGGAGCACGTGGAAGGTCGCCGGGCAGACGGCTGGCGCCTGGGCCATGGCCGGCGCCGCCGGCAGCAGCGCGGCGATCGAGACGAGGCCAGTCGTGATCAGGGAACGGCGGAGGGATGGGCGCATCCCAGCAAGGTACAGGTACGGTTCAGGGGTGGGCAATCCGAACAGCTTCGGCGCTCGAGCGACCCTCCAGGTCGGCGGCACGACACACGAGATCTTCCGCCTCGACGCGTTGCAATCGCAGTTCGACGTCGCCCGGCTGCCGTACTCGCTGAAGATCCTGCTCGAGAACCTTCTGCGCAACGAGGACGGCGAGGCGGTCACCCCCGAGGATGTCGAGAACCTCGCCCGCTGGGTGGCGACCGACGAGCCCTCGCAGGAGATCGCCTACTCGCCGAGCCGCGTCCTGATGCAGGACTTCACCGGCGTCCCGGCGATCGTCGACCTCGCCGCGATGCGCGACGCCATGGAGGCGCTCGGCGGCGATCCGACCCGGATCAATCCACTCGTGCCGGTCGAGCTCGTGATCGACCACTCGATCCAGGTCGACAGCTTCGCCGAGCGGCTCGCATTCCAGCGCAACGCCGAGCGCGAGTACGAGCGCAACCGCGAGCGCTACGCCTTCCTGCGCTGGGGCCAGGGAGCGTTCGACAACTTCGCGGTGGTTCCGCCCAACACGGGCATCTGCCACCAGGTCAACCTCGAGTACCTCTCGCGCGTGGTGACCGCCCGCGACGGCCAGGCCTTCCCCGACACCCTCGTCGGCACCGACTCGCACACGACGATGGTCAACGGCCTCGGCGTGCTCGGCTGGGGCGTAGGGGGGATCGAGGCCGAGGCGGCGATGCTCGGCCAGCCGGTCTCGATGCTGCTGCCACAGGTGGTCGGCTTTCGGCTCGAGGGCGCGCTGCCCGAGGGCTCGACCGCCACCGACCTCGTGCTGACCGTCACCGAGCGGCTGCGCGAGCATGGCGTCGTCGGCCGCTTCGTCGAGTTCTTCGGCCCTGGCCTGGCGAACCTGCCGCTCGCCGACCGCGCGACGATCGGCAACATGTCGCCGGAGTTCGGCTCGACCTGCGCGATCTTCCCGATCGACGCCGAGACGCTGCGCTACCTGGAGTTCTCGGGGCGGCCGGCTGAGCAGATCGAGCTCGTCGAGGCCTACGCGCGCGAGCAGGGCCTCTTCCACGACGCCGACAGCGAGGACGCCGTCTACTCGGACACGCTGTCGCTCGACCTGAGCACGGTCGAGCCGAGCCTCGCCGGGCCCAAGCGGCCCCAGGACAGGATCGCGCTCTCGCAGGCTGCGAGCGACTTCCTGGCCGAGCTCGCCGACCAGGCCAACGGCAAGGACGGCGACCACGGCGGCGGCGCCGGCTCGCGGCTCTCCTTCCCCGCCAGCGACCCGCCCGCCGCGATGGCCGGCCAGAACGGCGAGGACGACGGCGAGCCGGCTCACGCTCACGGTTCCGTGGCCGAGGCGCCGCCGAAGCGCTCGAAGGCGGTGACGCTCGATGGCCAGCGGTTCGACCTCGAGGACGGCGCGGTCGTGATCGCCGCGATCACCAGCTGCACGAACACGTCGAACCCGTCGGTGATGGTCGGCGCCGGCCTGCTCGCCCAGCGCGCAGTAGAGCGCGGCTTGACGCGCAAGCCGTGGGTCAAGACGAGCCTGGCGCCCGGCTCGAAGGTCGTCACCGACTATCTCGACCGCGCCGGCCTGACCGAGCCGCTCGACCAACTCGGCTTCAACCTCGTCGGCTACGGCTGCACCACCTGCATCGGCAACTCGGGCCCGCTGCCGGACGAGGTCTCGGCCGCGATCGAGGCCGAGGACCTGACCGTCTGCTCGGTGCTGTCCGGCAACCGCAACTTCGAGGGCCGGATCCACCCCGAGGTGAAGATGAACTACCTCGCCTCGCCGCCGCTCTGCGTCGCCTACGCGCTCGCCGGGCGAATGGACCTGGACCTGCTCACCGATCCGCTCGGCGAGGACGGTCACGGCGAGCCGGTCTATCTGCGCGACCTCTGGCCGTCGCAGGCCGAGGTCAACACGGCGGTCGAGGCCGCCGTCCAGTCGGACATGTTCCGCAAGAGCTACGGCGAGGTCTACGCGGGCGACGAGAACTGGCGTGCGCTCGACACGCCGGAGGGCGATCGCTACGCCTGGGACGACGCGTCTACCTACGTCAAGCGGCCGCCGTACTTCGAGGGCATGCCGGCCGAGGCGCCGGAGGGCTTCGACAAGATTCGCGGGGCCCGCGTGCTGGCGCTGCTCGGCGACAGTGTCACGACCGACCACATCTCACCGGCCGGGGCGATCAAGCGCGACGGGCCCGCCGGCCGCTACCTGCTCGAGCACGGCGTCGAGCAGCGCGACTTCAACTCCTACGGCTCGCGGCGCGGCAACCACGAGGTGATGATGCGCGGCACCTTCGCCAACGTCCGGCTGCGCAACCGGCTGGCGCCCGGCACCGAGGGTGGCGTGACCGTCAAGGACGGCGAGCAGACGACGATCTACGACGCGGCGATGGCCTACCGGGCCGAGGGCGTGCCGCTCTGCGTCCTGGCCGGCAAGGAGTACGGGTCGGGCTCGTCCCGCGACTGGGCCGCCAAGGGCCCGCGCCTGCAGGGCGTCCGCTTCGCGATCGCCGAGAGCTACGAGCGGATCCACCGCTCCAACCTCGTCGGGATGGGGATCCTGCCGCTGCAGTTCCCCGACGGCGAGTCGGTCGAGTCGCTCGGGCTGACCGGCTTCGAGATCTTCGACCTCGCGCCGCTCGAGGAGGGCGCGCGGACGCTGCAGGTGACGGCGACGCCCGCGGACGGCGAGCCGGTCGTCTTCGACGCCCGCGTCCGGATCGACACGCCGAACGAGTGGCTCTACTACCGCAACGGCGGCATCCTCCACTTCGTCCTCCGACAGCTGCGCCGGCGCTAGGTCATCGCATTCACGCCTGTGGTCAGGCGGCCGATGATCAGCTTCTGGATCTGCGACGTGCCCTCGTAGAGGGTTGTCACACGGGCGTCGCGCAGGTAGCGCTCGACGGGATGGTCGTCGACGTAGCCGGATCCGCCATGGACTTGGATCGCGGTGTTGGCGCTGCGGATCGCGGCCTCGGTCGAGAAGAGCTTGGCGACCGAGGTCTCGAGCGTGTTCGGCTGGCCGGTGTCCTTGAGCCAGGCCGCCTTCCAGACCAGGCCGCGTGCCGCGTGGGTGTCGACGACCATGTCGGCGATCATCGCCTGGACGAGCTGGAAGGCGGCGATCGGGCG
>DATABO010000068.1:0-41505 GCA_036259535.1 Thermoleophilaceae bacterium | reverse complement strand
CGCCGCTTCGCGGCGCTGGGCGACAGCCTCAGCGCCGGCGCCGAGGGCGACTCGTCGACGCCGTGGCCGGAGCGCGCGGCGCGGGCACTCCCAGGCGATGGCGGCGAGCTCGCCTTCCGCAACTTCGCCGTCGCCGGCGCGACCAGCACCGACGTCGCGATCTGGCAGCTCCAGAAGGCCGTCGAGTTCAACCCCGACCTGATCTCGGTGATCTGCGGCGCCAACGACGTGCTGCTCTCGGTCCGACCCGATCCCGAGGTGTTCACGGCCGTCTTCGACGGGATAGTCGACTCGCTCCAGCGCCGGCTGCCGGAGGCGTCGATCGTCACCGCCACCTACCCGCGGATCGGATCCCTGCTGCCGCTGCGCGAGCGCACGAGCGCCAGGATCCACGGCGGGATCGAGGCGATCAACGTCGCGATCCGCGAGATCGCCGCCCGGCGGGGCCTGGTCTGCCTCGAATGGGCCGGCGATCCAGGCGTCGACGACCCCGACAACTTCGCCCGCGACCAGTTCCACCCGTCCAGCGAAGGGCACCGGCGCGCGGCGGCGGCGTTCGTCGAGGGGGTCGCCGCGACGCTCGGGCCCTGCGTGCCGGACGAGGACGCGGCATGACCCAGCCGCTCGACCCGTCGCAGCTCGGGGCGCGCGCGGTCAGCCGCGCCCGCACGATCACGGAGGCCGACGTCGCCCAGTTCGCGGCCCTGACCGGCGACATGCACCCCCAGCACACCGACGCCGTCTGGGCCGCCGGCAGCCGCTTCGGCGAGCGCGTCGCGCACGGCATGCTGGTGCTCTCCTATTGCGTCGGCCTCGTCGAGCTCGACCCGGAGCGGGTAGTCGCGCTGCGCCGCGTGGCGAACGCGGTCTTCAAGCGCCCGGTGGCGCTCGGCGACACGATCCGCGTCGAGACGGCGGTCGCTTCCGTCGACCGGCTCGACGGCGAGAACAGCCTCGTCGCATGCGACTGGCGGGTGCTCAACCAGGACGGCCGCGTCGTGGCGCGCGCGAGGGTCGAGCTGGTCTGGCGAGATGCCGGGGCCACGCCAACAAAGCCTCAGCCGGCGGCGGCGCCGCCCGACGAGCACTTCGTGGCGATCCCGCTGTGATGCTCGCGGGCTGCCGGGTCCTCGTGACCGGCGTGATCACCCACCGCAGCATCGCCTTCGCCGTCGCCGAGGAGGCTCAGCGCCAGGGCGCGGAGCTGCTGCTGACGAGCTTCGGGCGCGCGCGGCGGCTGACCGAGCGGGCGGCGCAGCGCCTCCCGGACCCGCCCGACGTGCTCGAGCTCGACGTCGACAGCGCCGACGACCTCGCGGCGCTGGCCGCTGAGCTCGACACTCGCTGGGGCACGCTCGACGGCGTGCTGCACGCGGTCGCCAACGCGCCGGCGGACGCGCTTGGCGGCAACTTCCTCGCGACGCCCCCGGAGAGCGCCGTCGCGGCCTTCCGCACCAGCGCATACTCGCTCAGCGCGCTCGCCGGGGCGCTGCGGCCGCTGTTGTCCTCGGGCGGCCGCGGCGGCGGGATCGTGGCGCTCGACTTCGACGCGAGCGTCGCCTGGCCGTCGTACAACTGGATGGGAGTCGCCAAGGCGGCGCTGGAGTCGATCGCGCGCTACCTCGCCCGCGACCTCGGCCCGAACGGCGTACGCGTCAATCTTGTCGCGGCCGGCCCGGTGCAGACGCCGGCCGCGGGCGGCATCCCCGGCTTCGACGAGCTCGCGGGCCGCTGGGCCGAGCGGGCGCCGCTCGGCTGGGACCCGACCGACCCGACCCCTGTCGCCGCCGCGGTCTGCTTCCTGCTGTCCGACCTGGCTCGCGGCATCACCGGCGAGATCCTCCACGTCGACGGTGGCGCTCACGCCACGGGGGCCTAGACCTATCGGCGTCGTCTGCGGACAGACCGCCTAGACTCCTCCGTCGCGCTCACCTGGCTGGAGGGCCGCGTGAGAGACCGAGCATCCAACTCGAGGAGACCGTGAGTACGGAAGCGCGCGCAGAGACGATCGCCCTCGAATCCGAGCTGGAGGTGAGGATCCCGAGCGGGGCCGAGGCCGCCCGCGACCAGGACGAAGAGTGGTGCGAGGTTCGCCACGAAGGCGAGCTGCGCCGGGTCCGCTTCCACGACTACGCCGAGGTGTTCTCAATTCCCGGGCTCTACGAGCGGCTCTTCTACGAGAAGCTCGAGTGCGACTCGCCGCGGACGGTCTGCGCACTGCTCGGCGACGCGCTGAACGACGGCGACATCTCCGCCGACGAGCTCAACGTGCTGGATCTCGGAGCGGGCAACGGCATGGTCGGCGAGGAGCTCGTCGACCTGGGCGCCGACTCGATCGTCGGCATCGACATCCTCGAGGAGGCGGCGGCGGCCACCGAGCGCGACCGTCCGGGGATCTACGACGACTACAAGGTCCTCGACCTCACTGAGGTCTCCGAGGACGACCACCGCGATCTGCGCGAGCACGACTTCAACTGCCTGACGACCGTCGCCGCGCTCGGTTTCGGCGACATCCCGCCGAAGGCGTTCACGACCGCCTACGACCTCGTCGAGGAAGATGGCTGGGTCGCGTTCAACATCAAGGAGGACTTCGTCGATGCCGGCGACTCCACGGGGTTCTCGCGGCTGATCCGCGGCGGGCTCGAGGGCGGCGCGCTGGAGCTCGTCGCCGACCAGCGCTATCGGCACCGGCTGGCGGCCGGCGGTGAGCCGATCCACTACGTGGCGATGGTTGCGCGCAAGCGCGGCGAGCTGACGCTCGCCGCGTAGCCCTCACCAGCGCGCGCCTCCGCGGTCAGCTCCGCGAGAGCCGGCGGTCGAGCGGCGCGGCGCTGATCCCGTGGACGACGACCGAGACGACGATGCAGGCCAGCACCGTCCAGACCACGGTGCGCGCGTCACCGCCGAGGACGCCCGCCCCGGCGACGACCGCTGCGTAGTAGAGGGATCCGACGCCGCGCACGCCGAACCAGGCGATGAACGCGCGCTCACGCCAGTCCAGGCGGCTGCCGGTCAGCGCGACGAGCACCGCCAGCGGGCGGATCGCGAGCAGCAGCACCGGGATCAGCAGCCAGCCCGACAATCCCGGCTCGCCGAGCCCGTCGAGCGTCAGCATGCTGCCGATCAGCAGGATCACGCTGAGCTCGCCGAACTTCTCGACCGTCTCGACTCCCTCGTGGACGCGCTGGTTGTAGTCGTGCGATCGCTCGTAGCGCCGGAACGCGACGCCACCCGCGAACGCAGCGAGGAAGCCGTAGGCGCCCGCCAGCTCGGCGAGGCCGTAGACGGTCAGCACGGTCGGAATCGCCATCCAGCCGTCGAACTGGGGCGAGAGGAGGTCGCGATCGCGCAGGCGGACCGCCAGCGCGGCGGTCGCGTAGCCGCCGATGGCGCCGATCGCCAGACCCACCGGAATCGCGAAGAGGACGTCCGCCGTCAGCCACTCGACGCCCCAGCCGGACTCGCCGGCCAGCACGAAGAGGCCGAGGAAGACGAACGGGAACGCCAGCCCGTCGTTGAGGCCGGCCTCGCCGGTGATCGCGAAGCTCGGCTCGCGCTCGTCCTCCTCGTCGGGCGGCCCGACGCCGATGTCGCCGGCCAGCACCGGGTCGGTGGGGGCGAGCAGCGCTCCGAGGACGATCGCCGCGCCGAGCGACAGGCCCATGGCGTGGACGCCGAAGAGCGCGATGGCGCCGATCGTCAGCGGCATCGCGATCGCCAGCAGGCGCCAGACGGCGGCCCACGACCCCGTGCCGAACGGGCGGTCGAGGCGCAGCCCGGTCGCGAAGAGCGCGATCACGATCGCGATCTCGCTGATCCACTCGAGCAGCCGCGAGTTCTCGAGCGGGTGCAGCCCGTCGACGCCGATCGCCGCCATCACGGCGGCGGCGCCGACCCCCAGCGCCATGTAGATCAGGCTCGCGGAGAAGGCGCGATCGTGCTGATGCGACAGGGCGCCGACCGCGGCGAAGACCGCGAGCCCGAAGAAGAGCAGCGCCAGCGCGTGCAGGTCGCCGAAGGCGAAGCCCCTGTCGGCGGCGAGCGGGATGGGCTCAGCCGGCCAGGGTCGCTCGGACCTGGTAGACCGAGATCGTCCCGTTGAGGAAGGCGTTGCGCGCCGCGCGCAGGTAGAGCCGCCAGACGCGCAGCCGCTCCTCGCCGGCGATCCGCTCGGCCGCCGGGAGGTCGCGGTCGAGGTTCTCGTACCAGTGGCGCAGCGTCTCGGCGTAGTCGGACGCGAACCCCTCGACGTGCTCGGTGACGAAGCCGGCGCGCTCGAGCGCGAGCAACACGCGCGATAGCTGCAACGTCTCGCCGTCGGGGAAGACGTAGCGATCGTTGAACGAGCCCGGCGCGGGGTCGGTGTGGCGCAGCCGCGCGATGCCGTGGTTGAGCAGCTGGCCGCCCGGCTCGAGCAGGCCCGCGAGCTGACGGGCGTAGAGGTCGATCCGGTTCTCGCCGACGTGCTCGACCATGCCGATGCTGGCGATCGCGTCGAAGCGCTCGCCACTCAGATCGCGGTAGTCCATCAC
Source organism: Thermoleophilaceae bacterium (assembly GCA_036259535.1). Lineage (GTDB taxonomy): Bacteria > Actinomycetota > Thermoleophilia > Solirubrobacterales > Thermoleophilaceae > JAAYBF01. The sequence continues at coordinate 36,973 of DATABO010000068.1, read as the reverse complement.
CCGGATCTCGATCCGGTCGCTGAGGCCGGCGTCGGCGACTCGCCTGCGGGCCAGCTCCGCCTGCGCCGCCGAGAGCGTGATCCCGACGACGCGCGCGCCGTGCCGCGAGGCCGCGTGGATCGCGAACGCGCCCCAGCCGCAGCCGACGTCGAGCACCGTGTCGCCCTCCGACAGGCCGAGCTTCGTGCATACGAGCTCGCGCTTGGCCTCCTGCGCCTGCTCGAGGGTCTCCGCCCCGCGCGAGAAGATCGCGCAGCTGTAGGTCATCGAGTCGTCGAGGAACAGCTCGAAGAACTCGTTGCCGACGTCGTAGTGATGGCGTACCGCGCGCTCGTCGCGCTCGCGGCTGTGCAGCTTGCCGTGCGGTCGCAGCTCGGACCTCGGGACGCGCGGCGGGCGCGTCACGCCCATCGCCCTGGCGGCCGCGAGCATCAGCCGTCCGCGCGCCCGCGCGTCGATAGGGGGCGGCTGCCAGCTGTCGACGACGCGCATCACCGCCATCAGGTCGTCGACGTCGATGTCGCCGCTGACATAGGCGCGCCCGAGCCCGAGCTGGCCCGGCGCGCGCACCAGATGGGCGAGCGCGCGCGGCGAGTTGACGGTGAACCGCGGTCCGCCGTCGCCGTTCGTGCTCGCGATCGTCGATCCGTCCCAGAGGTCGACGGTGAAGGGCCGATCCGGCAGCGCGTGCTCGATCTCGCGCCGCAGCGGACCTGTCGTGGTCAGCGACATCCCGTGCACCCTAACCACGTCCGAGCGACACGATCAAGCACTTGTCGCCGAGCCCCCCAACCGGGGGTCTCAGAACCGCAACAGCGCCGCGATGCCGCCGTGGAGCTCCATCTCGGGCCTGTCGTGGAGGCGCACCACGTCGGCATCCTGGGCGAGCGCACGGTGCACGGCCGGCTCCACCAGGTCGCGACATCGCTCCAGCCGCGTCCCGTCGGCGGGGCACTCGCCGCCCTCGGCGCCGGTCAGCCAGCCGCAGGTAGGGCACTCGGCTCCGGCGGCGGCGAACCCTCCGTCGAGCAGCAGCGTCTCGACGCGCTGCTCGTTGAGGCAGCCCAGCACCGCGTCGAAACCGGCAGCGCCGCGCCCGCCGGCGCCGACTCCCTGCGCCAGCGCCCGGAGCAGCTCGTCGCGCTGCGCTTCGTGGTGCTGGCGCATCGCCGGCAGCGCCGCCGCTGCCACCTCGGCGACCGTGGCGTTCTCGACGTCGACCGCAACACGGCCGCAGAGCCGCTCGCGACACTCCTTGTCGAGCAGCTCGACGAACTCGCTGTAGCCCTCCTCGGGCCCCCCGACGAGCAGGTGGTCGAATGCGCCGCGCCGGCAGCGCTCGGCGACCGCCTCGGCTACGCGCTCGAGGTGGCGGCGCGCCTCCTCGTCGATGTGGCGCTGGTAGCGGGCCTGCGACCAGCCGCCCTGGTCGTGACGTCCCGGGACGTCGTCGGAGATCCGCTGGTCCTCGCCCAGCCCGAGCAGGCCGCCGCTCAGGATGCGGGCGTTGCGGCGGTTGACCAGCACCACGCACCACGCGCCGTCCGGCTCCCCGACCAGCGGCGCGACGTGCGGCGAGCCGTCGACGACGACCGCGTTCGGAACCGGCGAGGGGAGGTGGAGCACCTCGAACAGATCGCCCCCTCCCGCCGAGAAGATCGCCAGGCCGTGCGTTCCGTCGAAGTCGGCGGAGCCGGCGTAGGCGCGGATCCGCTCGACGTCCTCGCGCAACCGCAGGCGCACCTCGTGCGAGAGCTCGCCAGCCCCGTTCTCGACCGCGCGCGACGCCTCGTCGGCCGCGGAGGTGAGGGCGCTCGACCGCGCCGGACCCGTCGCGAACTCGCTCGGGTCGAGGTTCACGTAGACGCTGAGCACGCACCCCTCGTCGGGCTTCGTCTGTGCCAGCTGGCGGAGTCGAGCTCTACCTGGCTGTACGACGGTTGGCACACCAAGACCGTTCCCTCCGTGCCGAGGATGAAACGCGCCCGATCTCCCTCGAGCGTCATGCCGGCCGTGGCGCGCGCGGCCTTGTACCCTCTTGCGCCCATGTCCAGGAGGGAGGACATACGCAACGTCGCGATAGTGGCGCACGTCGATCACGGCAAGACGACCCTGGTGGACGCGATGCTGTGGCAGTCCGGCGCGTTCCGCGAGAACCAGGACGTCAACGTCCGGGTGATGGACTCGATGGACCTCGAGCGCGAGAAGGGCATCACGATCCTCGCCAAGAACACCGCGGTCCGCTACGGCGACGTCAAGCTGAACATCATCGACACGCCCGGCCACGCCGACTTCGGCGGCGAGGTCGAGCGCGGGCTGACGATGGTCGACGGGGTCGTGCTGCTCGTCGATGCCTCCGAGGGCCCGTTGCCGCAGACCCGCTTCGTGCTGCGCAAGGCGCTCGAGGCGCGGCTGCCGACGATCCTCGTCGTCAACAAGGTCGACCGTCCCGACGCGCGCATCGGGGAGGTCGTCGACGAGGTCTACGAGCTGTTCCTCGACCTCGACGCCGACGAGGAGCAGATCGACTTCCCGATCGTCTACACGAACGCCAAGGACGGCTGGGCGTCGCTCCAGGAGGGCGCCGAGGGCACTGACCTGAAGCCGTTGATGGACCTGATCGTCAGCCACATCCCGGCGCCGGAGCACGAGGACGACCATCCGCTCCAGGCGCACGTCACCAACCTCGACGCCTCGCCCTACGTGGGCCGGCTGGCGCTCTGCCGCGTCCGCCACGGGACGATCCGCCAGGGCCAGCAGGTCGCCTGGTGCCGCGTCGATGGCAACGTCGAGCGCGCGACGGTGACCAACCTCTACGTGACCGACGCGCTCGACCGCGTCGACGCCGCCGAGGCCGGCCCCGGCGAGATCATCGCCGTCGCCGGCATGCCCGAGATCACGATCGGCGAGACGCTCGCCGACCCCGATGACCCGCGCCCGCTGCCGACGATCACCGTCGACGAGCCGTCGCTGTCGGTGACGATCGGCGTCAACACCTCGCCGCTCGCCGGCCAGAGCGGCGACAAGCTGACCGCGCGCCAGATCGAGGCCCGGCTGCAGCGCGAGCTGGTCGGCAACGTCTCGATCCGCGTCAACCCGACCGAGCGTCCCGACGTCTGGGAGGTCCAGGGACGCGGCGAGCTGCAGCTGGGGATCCTCGTCGAGACGATGCGGCGCGAGGGCTTCGAGCTGACCGTCGGCCAGCCGCAGGTGCTGCTGCGCCAGGTCAAGGGCCGCAAGCACGAGCCGGTCGAGCGGCTGACGATCGACACGCCCGAGGAGTACGTCGGCGCGATCACCCAGCTGCTCGCCGGCCGCAAGGGCCGGATGGAGAACATGGCCAACCACGGCACCGGCTGGGTGCGGATGGACTACCTCGTCCCGGCGCGCGGCCTGATCGGCTTTCGCACCGAGTTCCTGACCGAGACGCGCGGCAGCGGCGTGATGCACCACGTCTTCGAGAGCTGGGAGCCGTGGGCGGGCGAGATGCGCACGCGCGGGAGCGGCTCGCTGGTCGCCGACCGCGCGGGGTCGACCGCGAGCTACGCGCTCGCGAACCTCGAGGAGCGCGGGACGCTCTTCGTCGGCCCGGGCGAGGAGGTCTACGAGGGCATGATCGTCGGCGAGAACTCGCGCCCCGAGGATCTCAACGTCAACGCCGTCAAGGAGAAGCACCTCACCAACATCCGCTCCTCGACCGCCGACGTCCTGGTGCGGCTCTCGCCGAAGCGCGAGCTCTCGCTCGACGAGGCGCTCGAGCACGTCCGCGAGGACGAGTGCGTCGAGGTCACCCCCGCGATCGTCCGCATGCGGAAGGCCGAACTCAGCGCCACCGACCGCGTCCGCACCGCTCGCCGCGCCGCAAAAACCGGCTGACGCCGCTGCCGGCTCAGCCGTCGGAGGGGCCCTCTGGGGACGGGCCCTCGGCGCCGATGGCGCCCTGCATGATCGTCACGATTCGCTGGAGCTGCTCGTCGTCGAGCTGGACCTCGACCGCGGCGACCGACTCCGCGATGTGGTCGGCGTTGCGCGAGCCGACGATCGCGACCTGGACGGCGGGATGGACGAGCGTCCAGGCGATCGCGAGCTGGCTCAGCGTGCAGCCCAGCTCGTCGGCGATCTCGCCGAGCTGGCGCACGACCTGGACGTTCTGCTGCAGGTTGACGCGATCGAAGAGCGGACTGGTGGAGCGCCAGTCGTCGTCGGCGAACTGCGCGTCCTCGTCGATCGCTCCGGTCAGCAGCCCGTGGGCGAGTGGGCCGTAGACGAGCACGCCGACGTCGTGGTCGAGGCACCAGGGCAGGACGCCGTCCTCGACGTCGCGGCTGAACAGGTGGTACGGCGGCTGCAGCGTCTCGACGGGCACGGACCGCTCCAGCTCGGCCATCTGGTCGGCGGAGTAGTTCGAGACGCCGACGTGGCGGATCTTGCCCTCGTCGCGCAGCTGCGCGAGCGCGGCGCCGGTCTCGGCGAACGGTGTGTCGGGGTCGGGCCAGTGGACCTGGTAGAGGTCGATGTGCTCGACGCCGAGCGCCTCGAGGCTGCGCTGCACGCCGTCGCGCAGGAACTCGGGGCTCGAGTCGCGCTCCAGGCCGTCCGGCACTTGTCGCAACCCGCCCTTGGTCGCGATCACGACGTCGTCGCGCGCGTCGCGCAGGTCGTCGGCGAGCGCCCGCCCGAGCAGTCGCTCGGAGACGCCGAACCCGTACGCCTGCGCGGTGTCGAAGAAGTTGATCCCCAGCTCGCGCGCGCGGCGAATCGCGGCGATCGCCTCGTCCTCGTCGAAGCGGCCCCACTCTCCGCCGAGCTGCCAGGTCCCGAACGCGATCGGCGAGACCATGAGCTCGCTGCGCCCGAGGCGCACCCGGTCGGTCACTCCAGCCACTTCTCGCAAGTGCCCTCGGCCCGGGCGTGCCAAACCGGAGGAGCGGAGCGCAGTCGGATCGGGCCCGTCGCGGGACCGGGGAGCTAGCTGGGCCGACCCGGCGAGCACCGCATCGATGGTCTTCCGTCCTGCCTGCGCGCAACGCTGGACGACTCGAATGGAGACGAAGGGAAACTGATGGGGCAGCTGTGGTTGTTGATCGGCTTGGCGCTCGGCGCGGGCGTGGTCTACCTCGTGATGCGCGGACGGGTCGAGCACGAGCGGGCGGTCGCGGCCGAGAAGGTCGAGGCCGTGACCGCGGCGCGCGACGAGCTGGCGAACCAGTTCACGGCGCTCTCGGCGGCTGCCCTGGAGCAGAACAACGCGCGCTTCATGCAGTTGGCGGAGGAGCGCCTGAAGGCCCAGCAGGCGGCCGGCAAGACCGAGCTGGACAGCCAGAAGCGCGGGGTCGAACAGCTCGTCAAGCCGGTCGAGGAGAAGCTCGAGGCGGTCAACCGGGTGCTGCGCGAGATGGAGAAGGAGCGCGCCCAGGCCTACGGCGGCCTGAACCGCCAGCTCGTCGAGGTCACCGAGACCCAGCAACGGCTGCACGCCGAGACGGCGAACCTGGTGACCGCGCTGCGCGCACCGCACGTCCGCGGCCGCTGGGGCGAGGTCCAGCTCAAGCGAGTCTGCGAGATGGCGGGAATGCTCGCCCACTGCGACTTCTACGAGCAGCAGACGGTCAGCGGGGCGGACGGTGTGCTGCGTCCCGACGTCGTCGTCAAGCTGCCGGGCGGCAAGGACGTGGTGGTCGACGCGAAGGCGCCGCTGGCCGCCTACCTCGACGCGATCGAGGCGAAGGACGACGCGACGCGCGAGGCGCATCTCGACAGCTACGCGCGCCACGTCCGCGAGCACATCCAGAAGCTGTCGGCGAAGTCCTATGCGGCGCAGTTCGACTCGTCGCCGGAGTTCGTCGTGATGTTCCTTCCCGGCGAGGTCTTCTACTCGGCCGCGCTCGAGCGGATGCCCGACCTGATCGAGCGCTCGGTCGAGGAGTCGGTCCTGATCGCGACGCCGACGACGCTGATCGCGCTGCTCAAGGCCGTGGCCTACGGTTGGCGGCAGGAGCGGATGGCCGAGTCGGCGCGCGAGGTCTCGGCGCTGGGTCGCGAGCTCTACCAGCGACTGTCGGTGCTCAGCGACCGCTTCGTGACCCTCGGCCGCCGGCTCGACTCGTCCGTCAAGGCCTACAACGACACGGTCGGGACGCTCGAGAGCCGCGTGCTGGTCTCGGCGCGCAAGTTCGACGACCACGGCGTGGCGCCCGACGGCGCGGAGCTGGACGCGCCCGCGCCGGTCGAGCTGTCCGTGCGGCGCCTGCGTGCGCCCGGCGTCGACGGGGAGCCGGAGCTGGGCGAGGCGCCGCGCGAGCTGCCACGCACAGCCGAGGACCTGCTCTGACCGAGGTTGGGAAGTCCGGGACTGGGGGTAGGGTGGACCCATGATCGGATTCATCGTCGCCGGCATCGTGATCGGCGTCCTCGCCCGACTGATCCTCCCCGGCCGCCAGCGGATCGGCATCCTGATGACGGTCCTCGCCGGCGTGCTCGGCTCGATCGTCGGCGGGACGATCGCCAACGCGCTCGGGACCGGCAGCATCTGGGAGCTGAACTTCGTCGGCTTCATCTGTGCCACCGGCGCCGCGGTGCTGTTCGTCGCCGCGGCCGAGGGGCTGCAGCTCGGCGGCGGGCGCGAGCGCCGCCAGCTCGGGCGCTAGCGCCCAGGTAGCAGGGCTTTTCGGCATTCCTGCTACGGTCACCGGGTCGGCCGCCACCGTGGCGCCCGAGAGAGCCCGTCCTTTGCTGCGTCTAACGCGTCCGGGGTAGTGGGATCTCCCCGTCGCATTCAAGGAGTCGCAGTCAATGTCTCAGCAGTCCTTCGCCGATCTCGGCGTATCCAGTCCCGTGCTGTCCGCGCTGGAGAAGCGCGGCTTCAGCGCGCCCTTCGCCGTGCAGCGCCTCGTCATCGAGGACGTGCTCGCCGGCCATGACGTCCTCGCCCAGTCGCCGACCGGGTCGGGCAAGACGATCGCCTTCGGCGTTCCGCTGATCGACCGCATCGCGGCCGACTCGCGCCGCCCCGCCGGCCTGATCCTCGCGCCGACGCGCGAGCTGGCGTGCCAGATCGTCGACGAGCTCCAGGAGATCGCCCACTCGCGCGCGCTGTCGGTGGCGCCCGTCTACGGCGGCGTGGGCATCCAGGCTCAGGCGCGCAAGGCCTCCCGGGCGCACATCGTCGTCGCCACGCCGGGACGGCTCGAGGATCTGATCCAGCGCCGCGAGCTGTCGCTCGAGCACGTCCAGGTGCTGGTCCTCGACGAGGCCGACCGGATGCTCGACATGGGCTTCAAGCCCGCCGTCGATCGGATCGTCAGGCAAACCCCGGACGACCGCCAGACGATGTTCTTCTCGGCGACGCTCGAGGGCGCGACCGGCGAGGTCGCCAAGTCCTACACCCATGACGCGCGTCGCCACGTCCACACGCCGAAGGTCGAGCGCAAGGCCGACGTGCAGCACCGCTTCCTCCACGTCGCCCATGCCGACAAGGTCGACGCGCTGATCCGCGAGCTCAACGAGACCGAGCGCGGCCGCACGCTGGTGTTCGTGCGCACCAAGCGCGGCGCCGACAGGCTCGTCCAGCGACTCGGCAAGAGCAGCATCAAGGCCGTCGCGATGCACGGAAACAAGTCGCAGAACCAGCGCCAGCGCGCGCTTGCGAGCTTCGAGTCGGGCAAGGTCGACACGCTCGTCGCGACCGACGTAGCGGCCCGCGGCATCGACGTCCCCGACGTCACCCACGTCATCAACTACGACGCGCCCGAGGACCGCGACACCTACGTCCACCGCGTCGGGCGCACCGGCCGCGCCGGGGGCACCGGCGCCGGCGTCAGCTTCGTGATCGGCGATCAGGTGCGCGACATGCGCCGGATCGCCCAGGACCTCGGCCTGCTGAGCGAGTTCGACCACGAGGCGCCCGCCCACGTCACCGGCCCGCCGCGCGACATGGCGCCGCGCGGCAACGGCGGCGGTCATCGCGGCCAGGGCCAGAAGCGCGGCGGCGGCAAGGGCCGCGGCCGCTCGAACGACGGCCAGGGCCGCGGCCGCGTCAGCGAGTCGCGCGACGGCACGGGCGGCAACCGCCCCAAGCCGCGTCCGAACGCAGCCGGCACGGCGCGCGGCAACGTAGCCTCGTCGCGGCCGCCGCGCAAGCGCCGCTCGCGCGTCTAGTCGCGATCCTCGAACGATCGTGGGGGCTCTGGCCCCCACGATCCTTCGCTGGAACCCGAAGGGGCGCCGCTTGGTGTTCTAGGCTCGCGGCGTGAACGAGAGCTCGGAGCGCCTGGATCGCCCGACCGTCGTGGCGCTCGCCGCGATGGCGATGGCGGTGTTCGTGATCGCCAACGACGTGACAGCGCTGAGCGTTGCGCTGCCCGACATCGAGAGCGACTTCGACGCGAGCGTCGGCACCGTGCAGTGGGTGATCAGCGCCTACGCGCTGATCTTCGGCGTGCTGATCGTCACCGGCGGCAGGCTCGCCGATCTGCTCGGCCGGCGGCGGATCTTCTTCGTCTGCGCGGCGATCTTCGCGTTCTTCTCGCTGCTGGCCGGCCTCGCGCCCGACGCGATCTCGTTGATCGTCGCGCGCGGCCTGATGGGCATCGGCGGCGCGCTGATGTGGCCGGCGATCCTCGGCATGACCTACTCGATCCTGCCGGAGAACCGCGCGGCGCTCGCCGGCTCGCTGATCATCGGCGCGGCCGGCTTCGGCAACGCCGCCGGCCCGCTCATCGGCGGCTTCCTGACCGACGCGCTCGACTGGCGCTGGATCCTGCTGCTCAACCTGCCGATCGCGGCCGTCGCCAGCCTCGTCACCTGGCGCTACGTGCCCGAGTCGAGCGGCGACGACGCTGAGCGTCGCTTCGACTACGCCGGCGTGACGACGCTCTCGATCGGCCTGATCGCGCTGCTCGTCGCGCTCGACGAGGTCACCGGGCTCGGCTGGACCGACCCAGTCATCCTCGGGCTGTTCGCGCTCTGCGTCGTCCTCCTGATCGCATTCGCCGCGAGCGAGCGCCGGGCCGGCAGTTGGGCGCTCGTCCCCGACGACGTGATCCGCAACCGCGCGTTCCGCTCGGCCTGCCTGGCGGTGCTGCTGATGTCGCCGACGTTCTTCGTCGCGCTCATGTACCTGCCGCAGTTCATGCAGAAGGTGCTCGACTACACGCCGGTCGAGGCAGGCCTCGGGCTGTTGCCGATGATGGGCGTCTTCGCGCTCGTCTCGTTCGCCGCCGGCCCCCTCTACGAGCGTCTCGGACCGCGCCCGGTGGTCGCGGCCGGGGCGTCGTGCATGGTCGCGGGGCCGCTGTTGATCTCGCTGATCGAGCAGGGCGACAGCTGGGACCAGCTGGTCCCCGGAATGGCAGTCCTGGGGTTGGGAGTAGGCCTCTTCTACAGCTCGATAACGACCGCCGCGGTGACCGCGCTCGACTCGTCGCGCTCGAGCCTCGCGGGCGGCATCGCCTACATGTTCCAGGTCGCCGGCGGGTCGATCGGGCTCGGTCTGGCGACGACGGTCTTCACCGAGGCAGTCGAGCGCGGCGGCTTCGAGGACGGCTTCCAGTGGGCGTTCCGCCTGGTTGCGGCGCTCGCGCTGGTCGCGCTGGCCGTCGTGCTGCTCTACGTCGGTCGCGCCGAGGACTACGAGGCCGGCGACGACTCGTCGGCCGAGCTCGCCTCCGGCAGCAGCGCATAGAGCCGCGTCCGGCCGTCGATCCCCTTGAGGTTGCGACGCCGCGAGCGCTTCCAGCCATAGCCGCCGCCGGCGAGCTCGACGACCGGCTCGGTCGCATAGATCCGGTTCGGCTTGCCGGCGTCGGTGACGCGGCTGGCGAGGTTGACCGTCGACCCGAACCAGTCGCCGCCGCGCGGCGTCGCCGGCCCGAACGCGACGCCGACGCGCAGCGGCGGGAAGTCCTCGCCCTCCGCTTCGGTCGCCGCGACCAGCGACCGGAGCGTCTCGAGCATCGGGTCGACCTCCCAGGAGACCAGCATCACGGCGTCGCCGATCGTCTTGACGAGCTGGGTCGGGCGACAGATCGAGTCGGTGGCGAGCTCCGCCAGCCGCGTCGCCACGTGTCCCAGCCGCTCGGCCGGCAGCTGCTCGCCGAGCTTGGTGTAGCCGACGAGGTCGGCGAAGGCGATCGCGATGTCGCGCGTGCCGGCGAGCCGGCCGGCATCGCGCTCGGCCTCGGTGACCAGGTCGCTGCGGATCCCCTCGCGCAGCTGCGCCCGGAACGCCGAGTCGAGCACGAACGCGACCTCGGGCGCGAGCGCCTGCGCCGCCTCCACGTAGCGCAGGGCAAGCGTCAGGTCGGTGTCGCCGGGCCGGACGAGCGGGCTCACGGTCGTGCGGCGGATCGCCTCCGCCGTCTGCGACATCGCCTGCCCGATCACGCGCGAGGTCTCGAGCAGGCCCTCACGCGGGATGCCCGCGTCGGCGAACAGCTTGATCCGGCGCGCCAGCTCGACGTCGTCGTCGGTGTAGGCGCGCTCACGCGGGAGCGCCGCCGCCCGCCCGCTCGCCTGCATCAGCTTGCGCAGGAAGGCGGGGCTCAGCCCGGAGAGCTTGGCGACGCCGGTCAGCGTGTGCCGGCGGTCGCCGCCCAGCGCGATCTCGACCGCGAACGTCGCCAGGCGATCGTCCTGCTCGGCGGCCGCGATCGCCTGCTCGCTCTGGCCGAGCGCGCGCAGCCGCTCGATCAGCGCCGCGCGCGCCCGCTCCTGCGTCTCCTCGTCGCTGGGCCCCGCCACGGGCCCGAGTGTCCCAGCCGCAGCGGCGGCGACGCGCGCCTCAGACGATCTTCATGCCGGAGATCGCACGCGAGATGACGAGCCGCTGGATCTCCGAGGTGCCCTCGAAGATCGTGTAGATCTTCGCGTCGCGGTGCATCCGCTCGACGGGGAACTCGCGCGTGTAGCCGTTGCCGCCGAGGATCTGGATCGCCCGCTCGGTCGTCCAGACGGCAACCTCGCCGGCCTTCAGCTTCGACATCGAGCCCTCGGCGTTCTCGAACGCCATCCCGGACTGCTTGCCCATCCACGATGCCCGCCAGACCAGCAGCCGCGCCGCGTCGATCTCCATCTTCATGTCGGCGAGCGTGAAGGCGATCGCCTGGTTCTCGACGATCTTCTTGCCGAACTGCTCGCGCTCCTTGGCGTAGTCGAGCGCGTACTCATAGGCGGCGCGGGCGATGCCGACCGCCTGGGCGCCGACGGTCGGGCGGCTCGCCTCGAACGTCTGCATCGCGGCCTGGGAGCGGGCCTGCTTTCCCTCACGCACGCGCGCCAGCCGCTCGTCGAGGCGCTCCTTGCCGCCGAGCAGGCAGGATCCCGGGACGCGGCAGTCGTCGAGGTGGACGTCGGCGGTGTGCGAGGCGCGCAGGCCGTGCTTCTTGACCTTGGCGCCCTGCTCGCAGCCCTTGGTGCCGGGCGGGATCACGAACGCGGCGTGGCCACGCGAGCCGAGCTCGCGGTCGACCGAGGCGATCACCACGTGGACCCTGGCGATGCCGCCGTTGGTCGCCCAGGCCTTCTGGCCGTTGATGACCCACTCGTCGGCCGCCTCGTCGTACTTCGCGGTCGTGCGGATCTTCGACACGTCGGAGCCCGCGTCGGGCTCCGAGGCGCAGAAGGCCGCGACCGCCGGCTCCTCCAGGGTGCCGAAGCACTGCGGGATCCACTCGCCGATCTGCTCGTTGCTGCCCTGGCCGAAGATCGCCGCGACGGCCAGCGAGGTGCCCATGATCGACATGCCGATGCCGGCATCGCCCCAGAACAGCTCCTCGTTGACGATCGGCATCTGCAGGCCGGTCGGGTCCATGAAGAACTGCGCCAGGGACTCGAAGCCGTAGAGGCCGATCTTCGCCGCCTCCTGGATCACCGGCCACGGCGTCTCCTCGCGCTCGTCCCACTCCGAGGCGGCCGGGCGGACGACGTTCTCGGCGAAGCCGTGGACCCAATCGCGGATGTCCTTCTGGTCCTGGCTCAGCTCGAGCGAGAACGGCGTCTCGCCGCCCGCTGGGCTCGCGTCGTCGCCGGTCAGCTCGGTGACGCTCTCGGTGGCGCTCATCTGGTGGGGCAGCTCCTGGCTGGGTATGGGGTTGTTCCTGAAGATTCCATGCTACGCGGTGGCCCATTTGGGGGGTGAGGGGCGTTGCCCCGTTATCGCGGCGGCAACCCGGGTAGGCGTTGCGCATGGCAGAGAACGAGACACGACAGGAGAAGCCGGACGTACGGCGCGCCAGCTCGACGAGCCCGCCCGACGGCCGGACCGACAAGGCGACCAAGCCGCCCGGCCAGGGCGAGCTGGACCGTGACGCCGTCGAGAAGGGCTGGGCGGCGCTCGACCGGGCGGGCGGCGGCCACTGACCCGCCGGGCCGTCGGGCGCGGCGGCATCACGCGGTAGGCCAAGGCGCGGGTAGGGTCTGCGCCGATGACCGCCGCCGACGTGCCGCAGCTCCTCTGGGAGCCGAGCGAGGAGCGCAAGAGCGGCTCGGCGCTCGCCGGCTACATCGAGTGGCTCAGCGCCGAGCGGGGCGTAGCGGTGGGGAGCTACGAAGAGCTCTGGCGCTGGTCGGTCGACGACCTCGAGGAATTCTGGGCGTCGATCTGGGAGCACTTCGGCGTGCGCGCCTCGGTGCCGTACGAGGCGGTGCTCGGCCGCCGTACGATGCCGGGTGCCGAATGGTTCGCGGGCGCGCGGCTCTCCTACGCCGAGCACGTCTTCCGCGAGCGAGACGACGCCGCCGTGGCGATCCGCCACGCGTCGGAGCTGCGCGGGCTCTCGGAGCTGACCTGGGGCGAGCTGCGCTCGCTGACCGCCCGTATCGCCGGGGGGTTGCGTGAGCTCGGGGTGCGCCCCGGCGACCGTGTCGTCGCCTACCTGCCGAACGTCCCCGAGGCGATGGCGGCGTTGTTCGCCTGCGCGTCGATCGGCGCGGTCTGGTCGAGCTGCTCGCCCGACTTCGGCGTGCGCTCGGTGGTCGACCGCTTCGCGCAGATCGAGCCCAGGGTGCTCTTCGCCGTCGACGGCTACCGCTACAACGGCCGCGACTTCGATCGCATGGAGACCGTCGCTGCGCTCGAGCGGGAGATCCCGTCGCTCGAGCACACCGTGCTGCTGCCCTACCTCGACAGCGAGGCCGATGCCGGTCGGCTGGCGAAGGGGGTCGCCTTCTCCGAGCTGCTCGCGCGCGGGGGTGGGACGCCGCTGGAGTTCGAGCAGCTCCCGTTCGACCACCCGCTCTGGGTCCTCTACTCGTCGGGCACGACCGGCCTGCCGAAGGCGATCGTCCATAGCCAGGGCGGAATCCTGCTCGAGCACCTCAAGAAGCTCAACCTGCACCTCGACGCCCGGCCCGGCGATCGCGTCTTCTGGTTCACCACGACCGGCTGGATGATGTGGAACTTCCTCGCGGGAGTCCTGCTGACGCCGGCGTCGATCGTCCTCTACGACGGCAGCCCGGGCCATCCGGACCTCGGCGTGCTCTGGGATCTCGCCGAGCGGGCCGGGGTGACCTGCTTCGGAACCTCCGCCGCCTACATCGCCTCATGCATGAAGGACGGCGTCGAGCCCGGGGAGAGCCGTGACCTGAGCGCGCTGCGCAGCGTCGGGTCGACCGGCTCGCCGCTGTCGCCGGAGGGCTTCCAGTGGGTCTACGACCACGTCGGCGAGGACACCTGGCTGTTCTCGACCTCCGGCGGGACCGACGTCTGCACGGCGTTCGTCGGCGGCTGCGTGCTGCTGCCGGTCTACCTCGGGGAGCTTCAGGCGCGGTCGTTGGGGGCCGACGTCCACGCGTTCGACGAGGAGGGCAACGCAGTCATTGGCCAGGTCGGCGAGCTCGTGATCACCCAGCCGATGCCCTCGATGCCGATCTTCTTCTGGAACGACCGCGACGGCGAGCGCCTGCGCGACAGCTACTTCTCGACGTATCCGGGCGTCTGGCGCCACGGCGACTGGATCGAGATCACCGAGCGCGGGACGGCGATCATCTACGGCCGCTCCGATTCGACGATCAACCGCGGCGGCATTCGGATGGGGACCAGCGAGATCTACCGCGCCGTGCTCGCGGTCGACGAGATCGTCGATGCGCTCGTCGTAGACGTGCCGGCGAGCCAGTCCGCCGCTGCTCGAGCCGCGGGCGTCGACGCGGAGGACAGCTGGATGCCGCTGTTCGTGGTGCTGCGCGACGGCGCGGCGCTGGAGGACGACCTGAAGCGCGAGATCGCCCGCCGCGTGCGCGCCGAGTGCTCGCCGCGCCACGTGCCCAACGACGTCTACGCGATCGCCGAGGTCCCCCGCACGCTCTCCGGCAAGGCGCTCGAGGTGCCGGTCAAGCGGATCCTGATGGGCGCGCCGCCCGAGCAGGCGGCATCGCGGGACTCGCTGCAGAACCCAGCCGCGCTCGACTGGTTCGTCGAGCTGGCGGCCGGCGATGGCGCGTAACCGCGTCGCGGCGCAGATCGGACAGTTGAGCACAGCCTGCTGTGCTCAACTGTCCGAACGTCAGTCGCTGGTTCCGGCGAGGCGCTCGGCGAGGCGCTTCATGCCCAGCTCGCGGGCGGCCGCGGCGCCGCCGACGCGGTCGGTCGGCGTGTCCGGCGGCCGCTCTACCTGGACCGGCCGCAAGGTGGCGATGTCGCGGAAGGCGCGCAGCTCGTCGGCCTGACGGCAGAGCGAGTTGGCGTCGGGCCCGTCGCGGTCGGCCTCCTCCAGGGCGGCCTCGAGCGAGCCGTGGCGACGCAGGATGTCAGCCGCGCGCTTCTCGCCGATGCCCTTCGCGCCGGGCAGGCCGTCGGAGGGGTCGCCGCGCAGGGCGATGAAGTCCGGTACCTGCTCGGGCTCGATGCCGTAGCGCTCTCGGACCTCGTCCGGCCCGATCTCCTCCGGGCCCTTCTTGCCGCGGCCGCCGAGCAGCAGCACGCGCACGGAGGGCGTCGCGCACTGGAACATGTCGCGGTCGCCGGTCAGCACGAGCGCCTCGCCGCCGGCCTCCTGCTCGGCCCGTGCGTAGGCGCCGAGCAGGTCGTCGGCCTCGAGCTCGCCGGTGTCGACGACCTGCCAGCCGAGCGCGCGGTAGAGCGGCGCGGCCCGCTCCCACTGGTGCGCCAGGTCGTCCGGCACCGGTGGGCGGTGAGCGTGATAGCCCGGATAGAGCTCCACGCGGTAGGCCGCCGCGTCCGGGCCGAAGCAGCAGACGACGGCTCGCGCCCCCCGCTCGTCGGCCTGCGCGAGGATCGTGTTGACGCTCCCCAGCAGCGCGTTGACGGGCCGCCCGTCGGCCCCTCGGATCTTGTCAGGCAGCCCGTAGAAGGCCCGGTAGAGAAGGTAGGGAGCGTCCACGAGTAGCAATGGGTCGGCCATCGGTGCTACTTTGACGGGTCGTAAGGCCGGAAAGTCCGGCGAAAGTAGTGCCAGCGCTCGCAGTCGTTGCTCATCAGCATCCTCCGCGTGTACGCAGCACAGAGAAAGACCGTGGAGGAATTCCATGCCAGGCGGAACCGTGAAGTGGTTCAGCGACGAGAAGGGCTTCGGCTTCATCACCCCCGACGACGGGGGCAAGGATCTCTTCGTGCACCACACAGGCATCAGCGGTGACGGCTTCAAGTCGCTCACCGAGGGCGCCCGCGTGAGCTACGACGCGGAGCAGGGTGACAAGGGCCCCAAGGCCGTCAACGTCATCCAGTCCTAAGCGCTTCGCACTACGCGATAGCTTCGGAAAGGGCCCCGCTTGCGGGGCCCTTTCTCGTTCTCGGGGCGCCTTTGGTGAGCTAGGCTCTCGGCGATGCCGTCGATCCAGCTAGCGCAGGACGAGCACGTCGTCTTCGAGGGCCATCCCTCCTGGCGCGCGACGCTGGCCTTCTACATCAAGGGCATCCTCGGGGCGGTGGTCCTGCTCGCCGCATACGCCGGCATCGCGAGCCTCTTCGCCGACGGGGTCGACGCGACGACGCTCGCGATCGTCGGCGCCGTCCTGATCGTGCTAGTGCTCGTCGGCGGCTACGTCTGGCGGATGGCCACGACCTACACGATCACCAACCGCCGTTTGCACATCAAGCGCGGCATCGTCGCGCGCAAGACCCACGAGGCGCGCCTCGAGCGCGTCCAGAACGTCAACACCGACCAGTCGGTGCTGGGGCGCCTGCTGCGCGTCGGCACCGTCGACTTCGACACCGCCGGCACCGACGCCGACGGCTTCCGCTTCGAGGGCGTCGCCGACCCGCTCGGGGTCGTCCAGTCGGTCGACCGCGCCCAGCGCGAGTTCGCCGAGCACCAGATCGAGCAGTCCGCGGGCTACGGCGGCCAACCCGGGACATCGGTGCGCCGGCCGCCGCCCGCCGATCCGGGCCTCTAGCGCCGCCCGCGCGACCGGCTTCAGGTCTGGCACGACGTGCTGGGCGGATGTCGGCGCCGATATCGCCGAAATCTGCCCTCCGCTCCGGCGCCGGGCGGGATGGGCAGATGTCGGCGGGAATGCAGCCGGGATCGGCCCGCCGCGAAGGGGCAGAGGCGGATGCAGATGCCTTAGTCGTCGAACGTCGTCGGCGTGCGCGGGAGCGCGGCCGGGTCGAAGCGGGCCAGCAGCTCGTCTGGGGTCGGGCGCTGTGCGGCCTCGACCAGGCCCAGGCTGGCCGCGATCCACGCGACGACGTCGCCGGGCGCATCGCCCACGGCGGCGCGGTCGGCGAGCGTGACGGCGCCGTGGCGCTTGGCGAGCCGCGCTCCGTCGGGGCCGAGCACGAGCGGGACGTGGGCGTAGGCGGGAGTGGGGAGGCCCAGGCTGCGCTGCAGCAACACCTGGCGGGGAGTCGCGTCGCGCAGGTCGTCGCCGCGCACGACCTCGCCGACGCCCTGGGCGGCATCGTCGACAACCACGGCGAGGTTGTACGCCGGCGTGTCGTCCCAGCGCCAGAGCACGAAGTCGTCGACCGCGTCCTCGACACGCCCGTGCAGGCGGTCGTCGAAGACCAGGACAGGCGGCCAGCCGTCGTCCGAGCCCTTGCCGGCGGCTGCATGCGCCGCCGCCGCGTCGAGCCGCAGGCTCGGGGGACGGCCGGCGATCCGCTCGCGCTCGGAGCGCTGCGCGGAGGTCAGTCGCCGGCACGTGCCGGGATAGGCGCCCTCGGGCAACGGGTCGTGGGGGGCCTCGGCGGCCGCCCGGATCTCGGCGCGCGTGCACCAGCACGGATAGACCTGTCCGACGTCCTCCAGCCGCTGAAGCGCGTCGCGGTAGAGGTGCGTCCGCTCGGACTGCCGTACGGGCTCGCCATCCCAGTCGATTTCGATCGCACGCAGGTCGGCGAGCTGCCGCCGCTCGTGCTCGACCCGCGAACGCTCGGGGTCGAGGTCCTCGATTCGCAGCAGGAATCCCGACCCCGCGCTGCGCGCGAACAGCCACGCCAGCAGCGCCGTTCGCAGGTTGCCGATGTGCAGGGGACCGCTCGGACTTGGCGCGAAGCGGCCGGTCGGCATCCGTACGAGACTACGTACTCCCTCGCGCTCCGCGAACGCTTCTAGGGGGCCCCGACCCCAACGATCCTTCGTGCGTCGTCTAGAAGCCCGGAGGGTGGCGGGCGACGTAGCCGGCCGAGGAGCGCATCTCGTTCGACCAGCGCGAGCCCGTCTCGGAGCGGGCGCTGGTGTCGAAGCGCCGGCCCTTGACGACCATGTAGGCGTGGCCGGCGTTCGCGTAGATCGTGATGTGCCGGCCTGGGCCGGGCCGGCCGTAGCTCATGAAGCCGGTCGAATCGAGCGGACTGCGCAGCAGGCCGCCGCCGTGGAGTGCGTACGAGATGGAGCCGGAGCAGTCGTAGCCGGAGTCGACCCAGGAGCCGTGACCGCCGCCGTACTCGTACGGGTGGGTCGCGATCCGGTTGCCGGCACGGATGACCGCCCGGATGATCCGCGCCTTGCGCCCGTGGCCGCCCGCGCCGCCGCTTCCGCCGCCCTTGCGCTTGAGCACCTTGCCCGGTCCGATGCCCAGCGCGGATCGTGTCTGGGGCCCGACGACGCCGTCGGCGACGAGGCCGTGGCGGCGCTGGTAGCTCTTGACCGCGCGCTGGGTCTGCGGGCCGAACGCCCCGTCGGCGGGCACGCCGAGCGCACGCTGCAGCTCGCGCACGCCGCCGCCGCGAGAGCTGACGTTGCGGGTGCGCGCCTTGCCGCGGCTCGCCGAGCGCGAGCTCACGCCGAGGCTCGCCAGCGTCTGCGGCCCCGCAATCCCGTCGACGACGAGGCCGTGGCGACGCTGGTAGCGCTTGACCGCGCGACGCGTCCCCTTGCCGAAGATCCCGTCGGCCGGAATTCCGAGTGCCCGCTGCAGCTGACGCACCCGCTTGCCGCGCGCGCCCTTCTTGAGCGACTTGCTCGCCGTCGTGGCGACTGGCCCCTGCTGCGCAGACGCGATGTCGACCGGCGCGCCGGCGCAGGGAAGCGCGAGCGCGACCAGCAGCGCGACGGGAACGACGGCACGGCGAACGACGACCATCGGCTCGGGGCGCAACGGGGCGATACCTCTCTGTCTTGGACTCGGGTTGGCCTACGAGGTGAGCTGACGGGCTCGCGCGATCCGCTTCGACGGCGCTACGCCTGCGATGCCGCATCCGGCAGCCAGGCGATTCGCCCCCGTGGCCGTAGCCACATTGGGTCCCCCGATCACGATGGAAGGTCCACCGCGATTCGGCACGGTCGTCGTTCTATCACGGGAACCTCCTGCAAGTTGCAGGATTTCTTGCATGCAAGCGGTCTTGCAGGGTCAGGCCGGACCGGCGCTGCAGCCACGAAGCTCGACGGAGAACCGCAGCTCGGGGGCATCGACGGCGCTCATGGCGGTGCGCGTGGCCTCGGGGTCTTCGCTGTAGACGAGGAGGAAGCCACCGCCGCCGGCACCGCCCAGAACGGCGCCGCCCGCCCGTCCGCGCTCGAGCGCGACGGCGTGAAGCTGGGCGATCCGCTCGGTGATGGCGTTCGGGGTCCGCTCCACCTTGAGCGCCCACTGCTCGTCCATCAGGCCGCCGACAGTCGCCAGGTCCCCTGCTTCGAGCGCTGCCGCGACCTCGCGGGCGATCTCGGCCGTCCGCAGCAGATTGCGCCGCATCGCCGCGTCATCTCCGCCCTCGATCAGCGGCGAGAGCATCGACTCCGACGTCTTCTGCCGCTCGCCGGCGAAGAACAGCAGGAAGCGATCGCGCAATCCAGCGAGGGTCGCGTCGGAGACGTCGAGTCGGCGTACCGCGATGTCGTCGCCCCAGTCGTCGTCCGCAGGTCCCGCGCCGGCCTTGGGCTTGCCGGCCGCCAGCGTCACCGCTGTCACGCCGCCGACGGCGATCGCGTACTGGTCGCGCACGCCGACGCTCTGGCTGAGCTGCTCGATCTCGAGCCGGCAGGCTCGCGCCGCCAGTCCCTCTGGGCTGAGCTGCTCCCCGCGGGCCGTCGCCAACGCCCTCAACACCCCGACGGTGTAGGCGCTCGACGAGCCGAGACCGGTGCCGGGCGGCACGTCGCCGACCGATGCGAGCTCGAACGGCGTGCGGTCCCAGTGCCGCTCGACGGCGGCGTGGAGGATCGGATGGCGGATCTCCTCCGGCCGCTCGACGTCCTCCCACTCCAGGTGCTTGAGCCGGAATCGCCGCGCCAGCGCGGTCGACAGCATCACGTGTACGTGACGGTCGATCGTCGCCGACACCGCAAAGCCGCCGTGCGCGCGGTAGTGCGAGGGAAGGTCGGTCCCGCCGCCGCCCAGGGGGATGCGCAGCGGCGCGCGCGCTACAACGGCCTGATCCACGCGCGGATGATCGAGCATCGGCGCGGCCCTCGTCGGGCCGCGCCTGAGCTCGGAGGGCCTAGGCGGCCGGGGCGGGTTCCTGCTGTGCCTTCGCCGTCTGCGAGACGCACTTCCCGAAGGCGTTGCGCTTGCTCTTGTTGGTCCCGTACTTCGAGGCGAACGCCGTGTCGCCGATCTCCTCGCGCTCGGCCGCGCACGTCTTGGCCGCGTTCTTGCGCTCGGCGATCTGCTTGCGGTCCTCGGCGTCGGCGGCGGCCTCGTGCTCCTTCGCCTCGCCCGAGACGCACTTGCCGTGCGCGTTGCGGCCCTGCTTGCCGGTGCCGTACTTCGCCGCGAAGGCCTCCTCGCCCAGCTGCTCGGCCTCCGCCTTGCACTGCTCGGACGCATTGGACCTCGCAGTCGCGCCCTCCTGCGCCTCGTCCCGAGCGCGCGTGGAGACGCACTTGCCGAATGCGTTGCGGCCGTTGGCGTTGGTGCCGTACTTGGCCTTGAACGCCTCTCGCGTGGCGTCCGAGCCTCCGCGTTCGGCGCGGCACTCCTGTGCCGCGTGGGTGCGGTCGCTCTCTGCCGGCTTGGCGACCGCACCGGCCGGCACGGCGAGCAGCGCGAGCGCCGCGGTCGCTGCTGCGATCGTTCTGTTCATGGCGAGCCTTCCTTTCGAGGGATTCGGAAGTGACAACGCGTCACCGGGACCGAGGTTCGGCAGTACTCGCGAACTCCTCGCCCTCGACGACGTTCCGTAGGACAATGATCGTGTGGAGCGCACCGCCCGAGCCCCCGCAGCGGCGCGCGCTCCGGTCCGCGGACCGAAGCGCCTGCTCGCCCTGCGCTCCGACGTCGGTCTCGTCGACCTCGTACGCGCGGGGGACGCCGCCGCGTTCGAGGTGCTCTACGAGCGCCACGTCGCGGGATTGCTCGGCTTCTGCCGACACATGCTCGGCTCGCAGCAGGAGGCCGAGGACGCGGTCCAGCAGGCGTTCGTGTCCGCGCATGACGCGCTGCACCGCGGCACGGGTGAGATCGCCTTCAAGCCGTGGCTCTACACGATCGCGCGCAACCGCTGCGTCTCGGTCCTGCGGGCGCGGCGCGAGCAGCCGGCCGAGCTGCCGGAGCTGTCGACGGCCGGCCTCAACGAGCAGGTCGAGCGCCGCGCCGACCTGCGCGAGCTGGTGCGCGACGTCCAGCGGCTCCCAGAGCGACAGCGCGCGGCGCTGGTGCTCAGCGAGCTCGGCGACCTCTCTCATGCGGAGGTCGCGGAGGTGATCGGAGACGAGCCGCAGGCGGTCAAGGGACTCGTGTTCCGCGCGCGGGCGGCGCTCAGCGAGCGGCGCGACGCGCGGGCGGCGGACTGTGGGGAGATTCGCATGGAGCTGGCCGCGGCCACGGGCGGTGGATTGCGACGTGGCCGACTCCGCTACCACCTCGACAGCTGCTCGGGCTGCTCTGCCTACCTGGATGAGGTGCGTCGCCAGCGCAAGCTGCTCGGCCTCGCCCTGCCCGTCGCGGCGGCGCCCGCGCTCAAGGACGCGGTGATGAGCGGCGTCGGCATCGGAGGCGGGGCGGCCGGCATGGCGGCGTCGGGCGGCGCCGGTCTCGCCGGCGGCGCAGCGGGCGCGGGTGCCATGGGGGCAACGGCGAGCGGTGGGGCCGCGACCGTCGGCGGCACGCTGCTCGGCGGGGCCGCGGTCAAGCTGGCGGTGGCCGGGGTCGTCCTGGCCGGCGGCGCGGGCCTTGCGACCGAGGCGGTGCGCGACGACGGCGGGGTACCGGCGGACAGGGCGCCGGCAGCCACGGACGACGGTGTTCCCGCAGGCACTGCCGACGGGCGCGCTGCGCCGGCTGCGTCAGGCATTCCCTCCGACCGTGCGCTGAAGCGCCGGCAAGGGAAGCGCGGCGCTGAGCGGCGGGCGCTGGGCCAGCAGCGCGCGAGCGAGCGCAGCGGCGGGAGATCGGCGGCTGGCGAGCGCAGCGGTAAGGCGCTCGGGCGCCGGGGTGGGGCGCCTGCACGTCTCAACGGCCGCCAGGGCGGACAGGCCGAGCGCGTGAAGCCGGGCAGGCACACGCAGCCGCGCCCCGCGGGCCAGCGGGGAGAGAGTCGCGGCGATCGGGCGGCGGATCCTGTCGGCCCGCTCGGCGCTGAGGCGCCGGGAGGGGGCCGACCGTCCTCCGACGCGCCTCGCTCCACACCGCCACAGGCGCCCAGCCCTCGGACCCCCCTGCCCGCATCGCCTGGTCCGTCGAACCGCGAGGCGCCTCCTGCGACCGGCGGCGGCCGGGACGCCAGCGAGCTCGTCGGCCCTTCGCCCTGAGCGGCGAAAGGCCGATTGGCCGAGTTTCGGCGCTCCGGCCGCGCGGTACCTAATAGGACTGGTGAATCGCTCGAGACGACCTGGAGGCCGTCGGGCGTCCGTCCGCGCGCCACGACGGCTGCTGTCGCTGAGCTCCGACGACCGGCTCGTCGAGCGGGTCATCGACGGCGACGACACGGCGTTCGAGCTGCTCTACGCACGCCACGTCGCCGACGCGCTCGCCTTCGCCGCCGGCGTGCTCGGCTCGCAGGAGGAGGCCGAGGAGGCGGTGCGGCATTCCTTTGCGGCCGCCCACGCCTACCTTGCCGGCGGCGGGCGCAGGACCGCCTTCGAGCCGTGGCTGTACGCGATCCTCGAGAACCACTGCCTGTCGGAGCTGAAGCGGCGTGCGCCCGAGCCGGACGGTCCCGAGCGGCTGGCGACGGTGGTCGATCTCGACGACTGGCGTCGGCGCCGCAAGCTGATCGGTGTCGGGTTGCCGTTCGTGCCGAGCGCGGCCTTTCACGACAGCGTGATGAGCGCCTGCGGGATCGGCGCGGGCACGGCGGCCGCGGCGACGCCGCTGCTAGGCGGGACGCTGGCGAAGGTGGCGGTCGTGGCCGTCTTGGCGGGCGGCGCAGGCGTCGCCGGCACAACCGCCTCCGACGGTGGCGACACCGGATCCGACCGCGCCGCGAGCGGCTCGGCGAGGCCGCTCGACATCGAGGACCGCCCGTCTGCCAGCGGCGCATCGGCCCTCTCGTCGCTGTCGTCGGACCCGGTGCCGAAGCTTGGCGACCGCCCCGCCTGCCAAACCCGCTCGAGGGCCCGAAGACGAGTCCTCCGGCGACGGTCGAGCCGCCAGCTGTCGATCTTCCGAGGATGCTCGAGCCGCCGACCCTCCAGCTGCCCGACGCGGGCAAGCTGCCCAAGCTCCTGGATGATGGGGGCGTGACTCCGGTCAAGCCGCCCACGTGAGCGTCGCCGGGCCGGCGCTGCAAGAGATCGTCGTCGCCGCCCACGCGTCGGCGTGGCGGGACGCCGGCTTTCGCGTCGGCGGCGACCAGGCCGCCGTGGTCGACGTCGGGACGGTCGCCATCGGCCTCGCGGGCGCCGGAGCGGGGAGACGGGTGGTCCGCTGCGGGTTGAGCGGGATCCGCGGCGAGAGCTTCGACGGCCTGCCGATCGTGCGCAAGGAGGCGCGGGTGGTCGAGGAGTCGGCTCCGCCGCATCCCAACGGCGTCGTGCGGATCGACCACCTCGTCGTCTTCACACCGGACCTCGACCGCACCGTCGCGGCGGGCGAGACGCTCGGGCTCGACCTGCGCCGCATTCGCGACGAGCCGGCTCCCGCGGGATCTCCCCGCCAGGCGTTCTTCCGCCTCGGCGAGCTGCTCCTCGAGGTGGCTCAGGCGCCAGCGGGCTCGCCGCTGGCGGGCGACAGCCCGGCCCGCTTCTACGGCCTCGCGTTCGTCGTGGAGGACCTCGACGCGACCGCCGCCGCTCTCGGCGAGCTCTGCGGTGAGCCGCACGACGCCGTGCAGCCTGGCCGCAGGATCGCCACATTCCGCAAGGAGGCCGACCTCGGCCTCCCGGTGGCATTGATGACGCCGCGGCCTAGCTCGGCGCCAGCACCACCCGTGCCCCACGCGACGGGGTGAGCGTGATCGCGCGCCGCCGTGTCGTCTCGCGGCGCGGGTCATCCGCCCGCAGGGTCGCGCGCGAGAGCAGCGTCGAGAGCACCACGCGCATCTCGAACAGCGCGAAGCTCGCGCCGATGCAGCGGCGCACGCCGCCGCCGAACGGGATCCAGGTATAGGTGCCGGGCGGCTGCTCGAGGAAGCGCTCGGGCCGGAACGCCGGCGGGTCGGGGTAGACGTCGGGGCGGCGGTGCATCAGCAGGATCGACGGGGTGATCGTCGCGCCGACGGGGATCAGGTGGTCGCCGAGCTCGAACGGCTGCTTCACGTGGCGGGCGACCACCGGGATCACCGGCCGCAGGCGCAGCGCCTCCTGGATGACCGCCTCGGTGTAGGGCCCGCCGCCGTCGTCGGCCTCGGCGACCGTCCGCTCGAGCGCCTCGGGATGGCGCACCAATCGCTCGATCGTCCAGCCGAGCGCGGTAGCCGTCGTCTCGTGGCCCGCGACGAGCAGCGTCATCAGCTCGTCGCGCAGCTCCGCGTCGGACATGCCCGTGCCGTCCTCGTGACGTGCCTGGAGCAGCAGGGACAGGACGTCCTCGCGTCCCTCGAGGTCGTCGCCGCGGTGACGCGCGATCTGTGCGAGTACCAGCTCGTCGGCGCGCTCCATCAGCTTGCGAAAGCCGAGTAGCCGGCTCTCCGCCGCCCTGCGCGGCCCGGCGAGCACGAGCGCGACCATCCGTCGGTTGTCGCCCATGAAGTCGAGCATCTCGCGCAGCGCGACCCGCAGGGGATCCAGCTGCGCCCGCTCAGTCACGCCGAAGACCGCGCGCAGGATGACCTCGAGGGTGATCGCCTGCATCCGCGGCCACGCCGGCGCCGCGACGCCGGCCGGCCAGCGCGCCAGCTCGTCCTCGACGACCGCGCGCATGACCTCGCCGTAGCGCTCCATCCGATCGCCGTGGAACGGCGGCAGCAGCAATCGACGCTGGCGCAGGTGGGCGTCCTCGTCGAGCAGCAGGACCGACCGCGGGCCGAGGATCGGCTCGAGGATCTGATTGCCCTCGCCGGCGTGCAGGATGTCGGCGGGTGCGGTCAGCACGCGCTTGACCAGCTCGGGGTCGCTGAGCATCACCCACGGGTCCTCGTGAAAGAGCTGGATCGAGAAGACGTCGCCGTGGCGGCGCTGCAGCTGCTGGAGGAACGGCAACGGGCGCACCGCCCAGCGCGCCGTCTGCAGTGCCGCCGGCAGTCGCGGGCCCGGAGGCATCGCCGGCTCACGACCCGGCACCGGCGCGACGTCGGCGACTGGCTGCATGGCCAGGATCGTAGCCCCACACTTCCCGAGGCCGATAGCCTCCTGGGAGATGGACCCAGCTGCTCTGCGCAACCGCCTGCTCGTCGCCACGGGGATGTGGCGCGACGCGACCGAGGAGCCACTGCCGAAGCTGCCGCCAGGCGACCCGGTCGAGCAGATCGAGGCGTTCGAGCTCCAGGTGGTCGAGACGATGTTCGCCGAGGCGACGCCCGAGACGGCGAGGCGGGTGGCCGACAGGACCTGGGACCTCGTGCACGACCGCCCGGACGACGATCCGGTCAAGCGGCGGGTGGTCGAGGGGCACGAGCAGCTTGCCAAGCTCTCCGCCGGGGGCCTCACGGCCCCCGAGTAGCGCTCGTGGCGGACTCGCCGGAGCTGTTCAGCCGTGCCCTGATGGCGCGGTCGCTCGCCTACCTCTTCACCGGCGGCGCACTGGTCGGCTGCCTGACGCTCGCCTTCCCGCACGACGCGGCGGTCGACGACGGCCCGCTCTACGCGCTCGCTGCGCTCGCCGTCACCATCGGCCTGGTGGTCCTGTGGCGCGCCGAGTCGATGCCGACCTGGGGGATGCACCTCGCGCTCGCCACCGGCAGCGTGATCCTCGCGGCCGCCAACTACTTCGTCGGTCCCAGCGGGCTCTACCTGATCATCTTCACCTGGACCGGGCTCTACGCCTTCTACTTCTACCGGCCGCCGGTCGCGCTGGCGCACCTCGCGGTGATCGCGGTGTCGTACCTGGTCGTGCTGATCGTGCAGGACCCGCCGAGCCCGGTCGTGCGCTGGGTGCTGGCGGTCGGCACACCGGGCCTAGCGGGCCTGATGGTCTCGACGCTGCTCGATCGCGTTCGGCGCGAGACGGCCCAGACCGCTCTTCAGGAGCAGGGCCTGCGCGAGAGCGAGGCGCGCACGCGGGCGATCGTCGACAGCGCGCCGGAGCCGTTCCTCGGCGTGTCGGAGGAGGGTACGGTCGTTTCCTGGAATCCCGCCGCCGAGCGGACCTTCGGCTGGAGTGCGGAGGAGGCCGTCGGCCAGCCGATCCGCGATCTGATCGTCGCGCCCGAGAACCACGAGGACCACCGCCGCCGGCGTGAGGAGGAGTTCGCGCGCCACGACGGGGAAACGCGACCGTCACAGCGCGAGGTCGAGCTCGTCAGGCGCGACGGCGAGCGCTTCCTGGCCGAGATCACCTACTCACGCGTCCGTGCGGGCGACCGCCCGATGCTCGCCTGCTTCATTCGCGACATCAGCGACCGTCAGGAGCGCGAGCGCGAGCGCGAGCAGCTCTATCGCGAGCAGGCCGCGCGCGAGGAGGCTGAGCAGATGGCCGGGATCGTCCACGGCCTGCAGATGCTGCTCGACGTCGCGCTCGCCCACAACCGCCTCGACGACATGCTCGCGGCGCTGCTGCCGCGTGTCTGCGAGGTCGTCAACGCCGACGGCGCGGCGGTGTTGCTCGCCGAGGAGGACGGCTCGCTGACGCTGCGCGCCTCGATGTTCCGCGACGTCGAGACCGAGCCACTGCGGATCGAGCTGGGGGAGGGGATCGCGGGGCGGGTCGCACGCGACAAGCAGCCGCTGCTGGTCCAGGACCCCGACCCGTCGGAGATCGCGGACCCGGCGCTCTACGGGCTGCACTCGATCCTCGGCGTGCCGCTGATGGCCGGCGGCGAGGTCGCCGGCGTCCTGAAGGTCGGCGTTCCCGCGCCGCGCCGCTTCTCCGAGGACGACCTGATGGTGCTCGGCTTGGCCGCCGACCGTGTCGCGCTCGCGATCGACCACCTGCGCATCTACGAGCGCGAGCACAAGATCGCCGAGATGCTTCAGCGCAGCCTGCTCCCAGACCGGCTCCCGAACCTGCCGGGGCTCGAGGTGGCGGCCCGCTACGAGCCGGCCGCCAGCGAGTCCGAGGTCGGCGGCGACTGGTACGACGTGATCGCGATGCCGGGTGGCCGGGTCGGTCTGGTGATGGGCGACGTGGCCGGCAAGGGGCTGGCCGCGGCGTCGATGGTCGGCCGCTTGCGCAGCGCGATGCGCGCCTACACGCTCGAGGGCCACCGGCCCGCGGAGGTCGTGGACCGGCTCAACCAGCTCGTCTGGTCGGAGATCGAGGCCAGCCACATGACGACGATGGTCTACGTCGTCTTCGACCCGCTGGCGGGGACGATCACCTGGGTCAACGCCGGCCACCTGCCACCGCTCGCGGTCACCAGCGACGGGATCGCACGCTTCCTCGAGGGGCCCAGCTCGGTCCCGCTCGGCGTCATGTCCTATCCGGCCTACGAGGAGGCCGAGACGGAAATGCCACTCGGCGGCACCGTGCTGCTCTACACCGATGGCCTCGTCGAGCGGCCGGGCGAACTGCTCGACCACGGCCTCGGCCGCCTGGTCGCCGCGGTGCGCGGCGAACGCGTGGGGCCGCAGGAGCTGTGCGACCTGGTGGTCGAGCGCCTCGTGCCTACGGCCGGCGCCTCCGACGACGTAGCGCTGCTGGCCCTCTGCAGCCCGCCGCTGGCGGACACCTTCCAGCTCGAGCTGGGGTCGGAGCCGGGCGAGCTCGCGGCGTTGCGGGCGCTCTTGCGCCGCTGGCTGCGGAACGGCGACGGCGACGAGACCGAGATCGCCGAGATCCTGACGGCGACTGGGGAGGCGGCTGCGAACGCGATCGAGCACGGGGGCTCGATCGCCGGTGGGCCGCCGTTCGAGGTCACGGGACGCCTCGACGGCGGCGAGGTCGAGATCGTCGTGCGCGATTCGGGCGGCTGGCGCGAGCGTCAGCGTTCCGAGGGAGGTCGCGGTTTGGTGCTGATGCGCGCCCTGATGGACTCCGTGGACGTCGACCGCCGGCCGAACGGGACGACGGTGACGATGCGGCGGACCATCGGAGCCGGCGTGCCGACGGGCGCATGACCTCCTTCTTGCCGGCTTCATCTGGCCAGCCAGCCAGGCTTCGCTAGGCTGCCGCATATGCCGTCCTCGCGCCGACGTGTCTGTGTCATCGGCGCCGGCAGCTCGGGAATCGCCAGCTGCCAGGTGCTCCAGGCGCGCGGGATCGCCTTCGACTGCTACGAGAAGGGCTCGGGCGTCGGGGGGAACTGGCGCTACGGCAACGACAACGGGATGTCGTCCGCATACGAGTCGCTGTTCATCAACACCTCGCGCGACATCATGGAGTACGCGAGCTATCCGATGCCGAAGTCCTACCCGGACTACCCGCATCACAGCCAGATCGCCGCCTACTTCGACGACTACGTCGACCACTTCGGCTTCCGCGACAGGATTCGCTTCCGGACCGAGGTGACGCGCGTCGAGCGGGCGCCCGAGAGCGGTTGGGACGTCACTACTCGGCCGGTCGACGGCGGGGACGAGGAGACGGAGCGCTACGACGACGTGATGGTCGCCAACGGCCACCACTGGGACCCGCGCTGGCCCGAGCCGCCGTTCCCCGGCGAGCTCGACGACTCCGTCGAGGTCACCCACGCCCACTACTACCGCAACAGCGAGGGCTACGAGGGCAAGAACGTGCTCGTGCTGGGGATCGGGAACTCCGCCTGCGACATCGCCGTCGAGACCTCGCGCGTGTCGAAGATGACATTCCTCGCGATGCGTCGCGGCGCCTGGATCATCCCGAAGTACATCGGCTCGAAGCCGATCGACGAGCTGGCGCCCGGATGGATCGCGACCTACGTGCCGTTCTGGATCCAGCGCTTCCTCCTCCAGCTGACGATCAACCGCGCGCAGGGCGACCCGACGAAGTTCGGCCTGCCCAAGCCCGACCACCGGATCGCCGAGGCGCACCCGACGGTCTCCTCCGACCTGCTGCCGCGGATCGGCCACGGACGGATCACGCCGAAGCCGAATATCGCGCGCCTGGAGGGCGACTCCGTCCGCTTCGAGGACGGCTCGGTCGAGCGGATCGACAGGATCGTCTACTGCACCGGCTACAAGATCAGCTTCCCGTTCTTCGATCCCGACCTGCTCGACCCTTCGGGCGACAACCGGATCGAGCTCTACCGGCGCGTCGTGCACCCGGATTTGCCGGGCCTCTACTTCATCGGGCTGGTCCAGCCGCTCGGCGCGATCATGCCGATCGCCGAGCTGCAATCGGAGTGGATCGCCGACGTCATCGAGGGACGCGCGGCCCTGCCGGGGCGACCCGAGATGATCCAGGAGATCGCGGCGGAGCAGGCGGCGATGCGCAAGCGCTACGTCGCCTCGAAGCGCCACACGATCCAGGTCGACTACTGGCCGTACCTGCGTCAGCTGCGCGAGGAGCGCAAGCGGCGGGCGGCGGCGCAACCGATCGGGGCGTCCGCCGGGCGTGCCGCCAAGGAGGAGATCGCCGCATGACCGCCACACTGCCCGAGACCGGGACCGAGACGATCGAGGTCCGCAACCCCGCCACCGGCCAGGTCGCCGGCAGCGTGCCACGCATGCTGCCGGCGGACGTGGCGCCGATGGTCGCGCGCGGGCGCGCGGTCCAGCCGGCGTGGTGGGCGCTCGGCTTCGACGGCCGCGCGGCGGTCCTCAGGCGGGCGCAGAAGTGGACGCTCGACAACGCCGATCGGATCATCGACACGATCGTCGCGGAGACCGGCAAGACGCGCGACGACGCCCAGCTGGCCGAGATCGGCTACACCAGCGGCGCGTTCGGCTTCTGGGCCAAGAACGCCGAGAAGCTCCTGCGCGAGCGCAAGGTGCGCACGAGCTCGCCGAGCCTGCTCGGCAAGAAGGCGCTGGTCCGCTACCGGCCTCGCGGCGTCGTCGGGGTGATCGGGCCGTGGAACTACCCCCTCGTCAACTCGTTCGGCGACTGCATACCGGCGCTCGCGGCCGGCAACTCCGTCATCCTCAAGCCGTCGGAGGTCACGCCGCTGACCTCGCTGGTGATGTCGGAGTGCCTCGCCGACAGCGGCGCGCCCGACGGCGTCTTCCAAGTCCTCACCGGGCTCGGCGACGCAGGCGCCGAGCTGATCGACCACGTCGACTTCGTGATGTTCACCGGCTCGACCGCGACGGGGCGCAAGGTCGCCGAGCGGGCGGCGAAGACGCTCACGCCGGTCGGCCTCGAGCTCGGTGGCAAGGACCCGATGATCGTGCTCGCGGACGCGAACCTCGAGCGAGCGGCCAACGCTGCCGCCTACTACTCGATGCAGAACGCCGGGCAGACCTGCATCTCGGTCGAGCGCGTCTACGTCGAGGAGGCGATCTACGACGACTTCGCCAGGCTCGTGACCGACAAGATCGCAAAGCTGCGGCAGGGCGTGCCGCGGCAGACCGGCTCGGTCGACGTCGGCGCGGTGACGTTCCCGAGGCAGGCGGAGATCATCGAGGCACACGTCGAGGACGCGCGCGCGAAGGGGGCGACGGTCGCCGTCGGCGGCAAGCGCGCCGCCGGTCCCGGAGACTTCTTCGAGCCGACGGTCCTGCTCGACGTGGATCACTCGATGGAGTGCATGACCGAGGAGACCTTCGGCCCGACGCTGCCGATCATGCGCGTGCGCGATGCCGAGGAGGCGCTGCGGCTGGCCAACGACTCGTCCTACGGGCTCCAGGGCTCGGTGTGGACCCGCGACACCGATCGCGGCGAGCAGATCGCAGCGCGGCTCGAGGTCGGCGCGGCGAACGTCAACGAGCATGCGCTCAACTACTTCGCGCTCGAGCTGCCGATGGGCGGCTGGAAGGACTCCGGGCTCGGCACCCGCCACGGCGCCGAGGGCATCCGCAAGTACGCCCGCCAGCAGTCGTCGGTCGTCAACCGCTTCGGCATGAAGCGCGACATCTTCATGTTCCCCTACTCGAAGCGCTCCGCCCGCCTGATCGGTCGCTTCTTCAAGCTCGTGTACGGGCGCGGCAGCCGCGACTAGCCGGGCTCAAAGAACGCATCCGAGCTGCCGATATGGCGGGTCATGCCCGCTCGTCTCGTTGCGCTCGCCTTCGTCCTGCTCGCCGTCGCAGTCGCGCCGGCCTCCGCCGCGCCGCCGCAGCCGCTGACGGGCAACCCCGCCGACCGGCTGGTCGATCTGCCGATCGACGACTACCGCTACGACCATGCGAGCCGCTGCCGCCGCAGCCCGTCGCAGGGCGCCCTGGCGCTGCAGGCGTGGCTCGGGCTCCACTTCCGCGGGATGTCCTGGGGGATCATGCGCTGCGAGCGGTTGTCGCGGCGCGACTTCAGCTTGCATGCCGAGGGACGGGCGCTCGACTGGCATCTCGATGCGTCGGATCCGACCGACCGACGAGCGGCGCGCCGCCTCGTCCGCCTGTTGCTCGCGACCGACCGCGCCGGCAACCGTCACGCGCTCGCGCGCCGGATGGGCATCCAGGAGATCATCTGGGACTGCCGCTCCTGGTGGTCGGGATCCGACGGCATGGACGACTACTCGGTCTGCGTCGATGATCGCGGCAAGCGCCGCCGCGGGGTCTCGCCGACGCTCGCGCACCGCGACCACATCCACATCGGGCTCAGCCGCGCGGGCGCGGCGAAGCGCACCAGCTTCTGGCGCGGCCGCTAGCGGAGGAGCGCAGCCGGATCGGTCCGACGATCGCGGGCCTGCTAGCTGGAGCGAGATCCGGCGAGCGCCGAGCCACCGATAGGCTGCCCGTCGGATGTCGGACGAGCTGTCGCGCGAGAACCGGATCAGGATCGTCGTCGATCGCGGGCTCTGCATCGGCTCAGGCGACTGCGTCGACAGCGCTCCGAACGTCTTCGAGCTCGACGCCGAGGACAAGGCGCGCGTGATCGACCCAGATGGCGACCCAGCCGACATGGTCGTCGACGCGGCGATGAACTGCCCCGTCACCGCCATCTTCGTAGAGGGCGAAGACGGGCCGATCTACCCCTAGCGGTTGCGGCGGCGCCTGAGCAGGACGAGGGCGACGAGCAGCAGCAGCGCGCCCGGGATCAGGCTGCGCGGGTCGACGAAGCTGCCGCCGTCCTCGTGGTCGACGCCCGCTCCCGGCATCGCGAACTCCTCGGCGGCGAGGACGTCGTGCGGCTCCTGGATGCCGGTCGGGTCGGGCGGGATGTCACCGACCGAGCGCGCAGGCATCGCGAACTCCTCGGCCGCCAGCACGTCGTGAGGCTGGTCGATCCCGGTCGGGTCGTCCGGCAGGTCGATCTCGCGGTCGGTCATGTGGACGATCCTCGCAGACGGCGCGAGCGGCGCGCATCGACGCTAGCTTGTCTGGGGATGCGCGTCGTGGGCTCGATAGCTGCACTGACGGTCGCGGTCGTCATCGCGGGCGCCGGCTGCGGGGGCGGAGACGGTTCGAGAGATGCGACCGCAGGCGAAGGGGCGCGGCCTGCCGAGGCCGTCCTGACGCCCGACTCCGTCGATCCCGACGCCGCCCGCCGTGCCGCCGCGCAACGCACGAACGACGGACGTCGCGGCAATCCCGTGCAGCTGCGCGGAGCGGGCGCCGAGCCGCCGCCCGCGCCTGGGGCGGCCTCGCCGGCCGACGGCATCAGCCCGGGCGCGCCGAGCGACGCCGAGGTGCGCGCAGAGCTGCGCCAGGCGCGCGCCGAGCTGTCGAAGTTCAAGCGGTTCCTCGGCACGACCGCCTTCCTGCAGACCGGCCCAAGGGCGCGCGTGCTGGCCGACGGCACCGCGGTCGCGCCCGACGACGCTCCGGAGCCAGTCAAGCGCGTCATCCAGGCCGGCAACGCGATCGCGAAGTTCCCATACAAGTGGGGCGGCGGCCATGGCGCGTGGCGCGACAACGGCTACGACTGCTCGGGCTCGGTGTCGTTCGCGCTCGCCGGCGCGGGGCTGCTCGGCTCGCCGTTGACGTCGGGCGGGTTCATGGACTGGGGGGCGTCCGGGCCGGGCGAGTGGATCACGATCTACACCAATCCCGGGCACATCTTCATGGTCGTCGCCGGCCTGCGCTTCGACACGAGCGGACAGGGCCGCGCCGGCACGCGCTGGCAGGAGGCGCCGCGCTCGACCGCCGGCTTCGTGGTGCGCAGCGTGCCGGGCCTCTAGCTGCGGCGCAGGCGCGCGGGCGGACCCGGCTCGGCCGCCGTCCCAACTGCTACTTTCGCGCAGGTGCATGACGAGCCGACACGCCAGATGCGGACCGGCGGCGGCGGTCGCCGCGGTCCCGACGACCACTCCGTCTACATGCGCCGCCGCCTCGTCGCGGCGGCCGCGGCGGCGATTGCGCTGATCGTCGCGATCGCGGTGATCGCCGGCGGCGGGAGCGGGGAGTCGGACTCCGCGTCGCCGCTCGACCTGAGCGTCCCGACGACGCCGGACAACCTCGACACGACCGTCGGGGACGAGGACGACGACGAGACCGACACCACGACGGCGCCGAGCCCGACGCCGTCGACCGGCGGCACGACAGGGGGCACGACCGGCGGTGGGACCGTCGCGCCGGACGCCGGCGGCGGGACGGTGGCGCCCGACACGGGCGGCGGCACAGCCGGCGGCGGCGCCACGCCGACCCCCGAGCCGACGCCCGCTCCGGCGCCCACGCCCGAGCCCGGCGGCGGCGGCGCCGTCGCGCCCTCCGAGTAGCCCTTTAGCCGGCGCGACACCGCCGATGTCGGGTTGGCGCGTCCAGGCGATGCGAATCCGACATCAGGGTTCGTCAGGAGCTCAGTCCTCGCCGCTCGGGCGGCGACGAGCACGCTTGACGTCGCTGCGCCGGCGCTTCTTCGCCAGCCGCCGCTCGCGTGCGCCACGCGAGGGCTTGGTGTCGCGGCGCGGACGTCGGACGGCCAGCGCGCTGGCGAGACGCTCGCTCAGCCGCTCGAGCGCCAGCTCGCGGTTGCGGGTCTGGCTGCGCGTGTCCTGGGCGATCGCGGTGACGCGCGGTCCGAGCCGCGTGAGGATCCGCTCGCGCTGAGCCTCGCTCAGCGCCTCCGATGCGGTCACGTCGAAGACCGCCTCGATCCGCGAGGCGGTCACATTCGCGTGCTGACCGCCGGGTCCCGACGAGCGGCTGGCGCGTAGCTCGATCTCGGCGAGCGGTATCGCCAGGCCGCCGGCGATCCTGAGCGGGTCCTCGATCGGCATGCCGTAGCGCGCCGCGGCGGCGGCCCTCAGTGCTTGGCGACCGTGCCGCCGTCGGGCACGATCGGCAGGCCCTTGTCGACCCAGGCGAGCAGCCCACCACTCATGTTGAACGCCTGGAAGCCGCTAGCGCGGAAGGCCTGCGTCGTCATGGCCGAGCGGCTGCCCGAGCGGCAGTAGAAGACCACGGGGCGCTGCGGGTCCATCTCGGCGGCCGCCGCCGTCAGCTTGGGGATCTCGACGTGACGCGCCCCCTCGATCCGGCCCGCCTCGTGCTCGTAAGGCTCGCGCACGTCGATCAGGTCGACGGCGCCCTCGTCGAGCAGACGGCGAACCTCCTCCGGCGACAGATCCTCCTGCAGGTGGTCGAGCGCAGCCATGGGCCACACCCTAGAGATAGTCTGCGGCGCCATGTCCTCTCCAAGCTGGCCGCTGGCGGGCAAGGTCGTCTTTCTAACCGGCGCTGCGCGCGGCATCGGCGCCGAGAGCGCGCGCCGGCTCGCGGCGAGCGGCATGAAGATCGCGCTCGTCGGCCTCGAGCCGGAAGAGCTCGCCAAGGTGGCGGCCGAGTGCGGCCCCGACGCGGCGTGGTTCGAGGCCGACGTCACCGACCGCGATCAGCTCCAGGCCGCGGTCGACGGCACGGTCGAGCGGTTCGGCGGGATCGACGCGGTGATCGCCAACGCCGGCATCGCGATCGGCGCCCCGGTGCGGCTCGCCGACCCCGAGTCGTTCGAGCGCGTGATCGAGGTCAACCTCTTCGGCGCCTACCGCACCGTCCACGCCTGCCTGCCGCAGATCGTGCAGCGCAAGGGCTACGTGCTGATCGTCGCCTCGATGGCCGCGATATTCCACGCCCCCGGCATGGCCGCCTACTCGGCGAGCAAGGCGGGCGTCGAGGCGTTCGCGAACAGCCTGCGCGTCGAGCTCGCTCACCACGGCGCCCGCGTCGGCGTCGGCTACTTCTCGTGGATCGACACCGAGATGGTGCGCGGCGCCGACCGACATCCAGCGCTCGGCGCGATGCGCGCGAAGCTGCCGGCCGCGGCGCGCAAGACCTACCCGGTGTCCGCTGTCGGCGACGCGGTCGTCGCGGGGTTCGAGCAGCGCGCGCGCTGGGTCGGCGTCCCGCTTTGGATGATCCGCCTTTCGCTGCCGCTGCGCGGCTTGCTGACGCGTCTCACCGAGCGTGGCGCGAGGGACAGCTACCCCGAGATGGAGGCCGCCTTCGAGCGCGACATCGTCGATCGCGGCGTTGAGGCCGCCTCCCAGCCCAGCGGCGCTGGTGGCGCCGCGGCGTTGACGAGGGACTGAGCCGGCAGCATGGGACTGTCGGTACCCGACTTCGAGACGCTGGTATACGAGACCGACGGACCCGTTGCGCGGATCGCGTTGAACCGGCCCGAGCGCGGCAACGGCATCACGCTCGCGATGCCGCGCGAGCTCGCGGAGTGCGTCGAGCGTGCGAATCTCGACCCGACCGTGCACGCGATCGCGCTGTCTGGCCGGGGCAGCGGCTTCTGCGGCGGCTACGACCTCGTCGCCTCGGCGGAGTCGCTGGGTCAGGGCGGCGTCGGCGATCCGGACGCGATCCCGGGCTCGCCGCTCGACCCGCAGGTGATCGGTCGCAACCACATGCCGCAGAGCGACTGGGACCCGGTGACCGACTTCCAGATGATGTCGCGCAACGTGCGCGGCTTCATGTCGCTGTTCCACTCCGAGAAGCCGGTGCTCTGCAAGGTCCACGGCTATTGCGTCGCAGGCGGCACCGACATGGCGCTCTGCTCCGATCTGCTGGTGATCGCCGACGACGCGAAGATCGGCTACCCGCCAGCGCGCGTCTGGGGCTCGCCGACGACGGCGATGTGGGCGCAGCGGCTCGGGCCGATGCGCGCCAAGCGGCTGCTGCTGACCGGCGACTCGCTGACCGGCGCCGAGGCGGCGGAGTGGGGGCTGGCGACCGAGGCGCACCCGGCCGCCGAGCTCGACGCGCGCTTCGAGGACCTCGTCCAGCGCGTCGCGCGGCTGCCGATCAACCAGCTCGTGATGATGAAGCTGCTCGTCAACCAGGCCGCCTACGCCCAGGGCCTGCACCAGACGCAGCTGCTCGGCACCTTCTTCGACGGAATCACCCGCCACACGGCCGAGGGCCACGCATTCGCGCGCCGTGCCGCCGAGTCCGGCTTCAAGGAGGCCGTCCGCGAGCGCGACGAGCCGTTCGGCGACTTCGGTCTAGGGCCGTAGGCCCGATCCCCGCGGTCTCCGCGGGAACTCGCGTCAGACCTCTTTGATCTCGGTGAGCACGTCGGCCACGGAGGCCTTCGCGTCGCCGAACAGCAACGACGTGTTGTCGTTGTAGAAGAGCGGGTTGTCGATGCCGGCGAAGCCGGTGTTCATCGAGCGCTTGAGCACGATCACCTGGCCCGACTTGTCGACGT
Source organism: Thermoleophilaceae bacterium (assembly GCA_036259535.1). Classification (GTDB taxonomy): domain Bacteria; phylum Actinomycetota; class Thermoleophilia; order Solirubrobacterales; family Thermoleophilaceae; genus JAAYBF01. The sequence continues at coordinate 493 of DATABO010000068.1, read as the reverse complement.
CGAGGATCGGCATGCCGTAGATCGGGCTGCCCTTGTCCTCGCGCGCGGCCGGGTTGGTCACGTCGTTGGCGCCGATCACGAGCGTGACGTCGACCTGCGCGAACTCCGGGTTGATCTCGTCCATCTCCTTGAGCGCGTCGTAGGGCACGTCGGCCTCGGCGAGCAGGACGTTCATGTGGCCGGGCATGCGGCCGGCGACAGGATGGATCGCATAGAGGACCTCGACGCCGCGCCTCTCGAGCTCGTCGGCGAGCTCGCGCACCGTGTGCTGGGCCTGGGCGACCGCCATGCCGTAGCCGGGCGCCACGACCACGCGGCTGGCGTAGGCGAGCTGGATCGCGACGTCGGCCGCGTCGGTCGACTTGGCGGTCCGGCCGTCCTCGCCGCCGCCACCGCTCGCCGCGGCGGTACCGCCGCCGCCGAAGCCGCCGGCGACGATGTTGGGGATCGACCGGTTCATCGCCTCGGCCATCAGGTTGGTGAGGATCGTGCC
>DATABO010000067.1:0-5562 GCA_036259535.1 Thermoleophilaceae bacterium | reverse complement strand
GCTGATCGTCGGCTACGCCCGTCTCGACGGCCAGGTGGTGGGGATCGTCGCCAACCAGCCGAAGCAGAAGGGGGGAGTGCTGTTCGTCGACTCCTCCGACAAGGCGGCCCGCTTCATCTGGACCTGCAACGCCTTCAACGTGCCGCTGCTCTTCCTGGCCGACGTGCCCGGCTTCATGATCGGGACCCAGGTCGAGCGCCAGGGGATGATCCGCGCCGGCGCAAAGATGATCTCGGCCGTCACCGAGGCGACCGTGCCCAAGATCTCGGTCGTCGTGCGCAAGGCCTACGGCGCCGGCCTCTACGCGATGGCCGGCCCGGCCTTCGACCCCGACGCCTGCATCGCGCTGCCGAGCGCGAAGATCGCCGTGATGGGGCCGCAGGCTGCGATCAACGCGGTCTTCTACAACCAGGTCCAGGCGATCGAGGGCGAGCAGGAGCGGGCCGCGTTCGTCGAGCAGCTGCGCGCCGAGTACGCCGAGGAGATCGACACGCTCCACCTGGCGTCGGAGCTGGTCGTCGACGCGGTGATCCAGCCCGAGGACCTGCGCGCCGAGCTGATCCAGCGCTACCGGCTCTACGCCGGCCGCGTACGCGACTGGCCGGCGAAGCGCAACGCCGTCACGCCGGTCTGACGCCCGGCGATCGCCGGACATCGAGTGCGGCGGGTGGGACTCGAACCCACAAGCCCTTGCGAGCAGCGGCTTTTGAGACCGCCTCCTTTACCAATTTGGACACCGCCGCATGCGGTCGAGGGCGATTCTAGGCGCCGAGCGGCGCAGGCCTGCCGTGAGTAGGAGCGTCGTAGTACGGGTCATCGGGGTCGACCTCGATCTCGACGTTCCAGCGCTGACCGAACGCGCGTGCGCAGAATGCGACGAGCAGCGCCTGAACCGGGACCAACGCGAAGGTCAGCAGGCCGAGCATGGCCGGATCGAGGGCGGGATCGTCGAAGCCCTCCTTGTCGCGTGAGAACCACGACGGCCCCGCGACCAGGGCGAGCACGCCGAAGAGGACCGCGAGCGCGGCCGCCACGGTCAGCACCCCGCGGTTCCAGCGCGAGACGTAGTAGGCAAACAGCAGGTTGAGGAACGCGTAGACGAAGGCGAACGGCTGCCCGCCCTGAAGCGCCGACCAGCCGCCGATCGTGATCACCAGAACGATCGCTGCGCTGACGATCAGCAGCAGCACGACGATCGACTTCATCGCCTTCGACTCCGCCTTCTCGCGGTTCGGGTGGTGGATCAGCGGCTCGGTCATCGCTCCTCGGCGCTGAGCCTACCGCCTGCCCGTGAGCGAGGCGACGGACAACCGATGCGGATGGAGGGACTCGAACCCCCACGGCCAAGGCCACCGGCACCTAAAGCCGGCGCGTCTACCAATTCCGCCACATCCGCGGGCGAGCGTCGATTGAAGCAGAGCGGGTAACCGGCGGCGAGAACGCCCTAGACAGAGAGGGTCAACTATGTAAGGATGCTTTACATGGCTGCCGATGCTGTAAAGCGCACCTGGAACGACGGCAAGCGCTACGCCTGGCTGCTCGGGCTGCTCGTGCCGAGCCTGCCGCTGATGGCCTGGGGCTTGGTCGAGGCGACCGGCCTCGGGGTCTTCTGGTTCGTCGGGCCTTTCGTGGTCTTCGCCCTCTTCCCGGTGCTCGACCTGCTGATCGGGACCGACCAGGAGAACCCGCCCGACAGCGTCGTCGCGTGGCTCGAGCAGGACCCCTACTACCGCTGGGTGACATACCTCTTCATCCCGCTCCAGTACGTCTCGCTGGTGCTCGCGTGCTGGCTCTGGTCGAGCGGCGACCTCTCGACGCTCGAGGGCATCGGCCTCGCGCTGACGACGGGCGTGGTCGCGGGGGTGGCGATCAACACCGCCCACGAGCTCGGACACAAGCGCGCCAGCCTCGAGCGCTGGCTGAGCAAGGTCGCGCTCGCGCAAACCGGCTACGGCCACTTCTTCATCGAGCACAACCGCGGCCACCACGTCCGCGTCGCGACGCCCGAGGACCCGGCCAGCTCACGGCTCGGCGAGAGCTTCTGGGAGTTCCTGCCGCGCACGGTCGCCGGCAGCCTGACCTCGTCGTGGGACCTCGAGGCCAGGCGGCTGCGGCGGATGGGCAAGGGCGTCTGGTCGATCCAGAACGACATCCTCAACGCCTGGGCGATGACGGTCGTGCTGTTCGCCGCGCTGGTCACGGCGTTCGGCGTGGGCGTGCTGCCCTACCTGCTCCTCCAGGCGGTGCTCGGCTTCTCGCTGCTCGAGGTCGTCAACTACCTCGAGCACTACGGCCTCAAGCGCGGCCGGCGCCCCGACGGCCGCTACGAGATCACCCGGCCCGAGCACAGCTGGAACAGCAACAACGTCGCCTCCAACGTGCTGCTCTACCACCTCCAGCGTCACAGCGACCACCACGCCAACCCACTGCGCCGCTACCAGGCGCTACGCCACGAGGACGAGGCCCCGCAGCTGCCGACCGGGTATGCCGGGATGATCGTGCTGGCGGCGATCCCGCCGCTCTGGCGCCGCGTTATGGACCCGCGCCTGCTCGACCACTACGGCGACGACGTCACGCGCGCGAACGTCCATCCCCGGGTCCGCGAGCGGGTGCTGCGCCGCTACGGGGCGACCGCATGAATCCGGGGGCCCGGGAAGCGTGAGCCCCCCGACCACATTCCGCTGCCCCGGCTGCGGCTACGTCTACGACGAGCAGGCGGGGCATCCGCGCGAGGGCTTCCCTCCGGGTACGCCATGGACCGAGGTGCCCGACGACTGGGCCTGCCCGGACTGCGGCGTGCGCGACAAGCTCGACTTCGAGCCGGCGGACTGACCAAGATGCCTGCCGTGGCCTCGCGTGAGCGAACCCCATACGCCGTCGCGGCGCGCGAGCTGCTGCGCGACACGCTGCTCGACGCGGCTCGGGACCTGCTCGGCGAGCGCGACTGGGCCGACGTCACGATGGCCGACATCGCGGCCGCGGCCGGCGTCAGCCGCCAGACGCTCTACAGCGAGTTCGGCTCGCGCGGCGAGTTCGCCCAGGCGCTGTTCCTGCGCGAGGCCGACCGCTTCCTGGCCGCTGTCGAGGGAGCGGTCAACGCCAACCTCGACGATCCGGTTGCCGCCCTCGGGGCGGCCTTCGAGATCTTCCTGACCACCGCTGCGGAGAACCCCCTGATCCGCGCCGTGGTCGCGGGCGAGGGCAACGACAGCCTGCTGCCCTACGTCACCACCCAGGGCCAGCCCGTCGTCGAGCAGGCAGCCGAGCGGCTCGCCAGCGTCATCTCCGCGGGCTGGCCCCACGTCGACCGCGACGCGATCGACCTGCTCGCCGACTGCGCCGTTCGCCTGGCCATCAGCTACGCGGCGCTCCCGACTGGCTCCGCCGACACCGCCGCCTCCATCGCCACGCTCCTCGGGCCCTATCTCGAGCAGGTCGTCGCCGAGGCGGAGAGGGCCGCGTGATCTTCGCTGCCCGCTGAGCGGGGCAGCCAGGACTCGAACCTGGAATCCCCGGTTTTGGAGACCGGTGCCTTAGCCAGTTTGGCCACTGCCCCAACGGCCGCGCATGGTACCTGGCGCCATCGGGCACCGCCAGCGGCGGGGAGTAGGATCGCCGCGGCCGACCGATGCAGGGGAGAGGAGAGGCGTGGCGACTGTCGAGAGCGTGACTGGGCCGTTGGAGCTGGACGAGCTGGGGGTCACGTTGATCCACGAGCACCTCTGCTTCCGCGACGAGGCGACGGCGATCCAGTGGCCGCACCTCTACGACGAGGACGCGCTGCACGAGGCGGCGGTCGAGGCGGCGCGGGGAGCGCTAGGGGTCGGTGTGCGAACGATCGTCGAGCCGACGGCGATGTACGGCGGGCGCGACGTCCGCCTGATGGAGCGGGTGGCCCGCGAGACGGACCTACAGGTGATCGCCTGCACTGGGATCTACACCTACGACTTCCTGCCTTACCCCTGGCTGACCCGCGACGAGGACGCGATGGCCGACGCCTTCGTCCACGACATCGAGAACGGGATCCAGCGCACGCCGATCAAGGCGGCGTTCCTCAAGTGCGCCGCCGACGCGCCCGGCGTGACGCCCAACGTCGAGAAGGTCCACCGTGCCTGCGCCCGGGCCAGCCTGCGCACCGGGGCGCCGATCATGGCCCACACCCATCCCGCCGCCGACACCGGACCGCGCCAGATGGAGATCTTCGCCGAGGAGGGCGTCGACCCGGCGAAGGTCCAGCTCGCCCACACCGGCGACACCGACGACCTCGACTACATCGAGCGGGTGCTCGAGACCGGGGCCTGGATCGGGATGGACCGCTACGGGATCGAGATGTACCTGCCGACCGAGCGCCGCAACGCCACCGTCCTCGCGCTGCTCGAGCGCGGCTACGCCGACCGGATGTTCCTGTCGGCCGACTCGTGTGCGTCGATCGACTGGTTCTCGCCCGAGGCGGCCGAGCAGCTGCTCGAGGCGGGTGCCGTGAAGGACTGGAACACGACGTTGATCCACGACAAGGTGATCCCCACGCTGCGCGAGGGCGGCATGACCGACGCGCAGCTGCAGACGATGCTCGAGGACAACCCGCGCCGCTGGCTGGCCCGCTGAAGGCGAGCTTGCGGCCGCGTGACAGATCGCCGCGACGGCCTTACAATGCCCTCTTCAGTGCTCGCGGGTGTGGTGTAAGGGCTGCACAAGAGCCTTCCAAGCTCTTAGTGAGGGTTCGAATCCCTCCGCCCGCTTGACGGTCCGCTGAAGGTTTGGGCCGCTCCAGCCCGAAAACCAGGGCATGGAACGAAAGCTCGACGTGGGTGGCACCCTCAGCCAGGCGTTCTCGATCTACGGCTCGCAGGCCGGGGTGTTGATACCCGTGGCGCTCGTGCTGTTCCTGATCGTCGCGGTCGTCAACGGCATCGCCGCCGAGTCGGTGGTCCTCTTGCCGCTCGGCCTGGCGGTCAGCATCATCGCCGGGACGCTCTACACCGGCATGGTCGTGGCGCTCGTCAGCGATGTCCAGGACGGCCGGCGCGACTACTCGATCGGCGAGCTCGCCAGGTCGGCATCGCCCGTGATCCTGCCGCTGATCGGCGCCGGCCTGCTGGCGGGCATCGGAATCGGCATCGGGTTCCTGCTGCTCGTCATCCCCGGGCTGTTCCTGATGACGATCTGGGCGGTGATCGCCCCGGTGATCGTGCTCGAGCGCGTCGGGGTCATGAAGTCCTTCGGACGCTCGCGCGAGCTCGTCAAGGGGCACGGCTGGCAGGTCTTCGGCGTGATCCTCATCGTCTTCATCATCGTCGTCATCGTCCGGGCGATCCTCGGCGCGATCGCAGTCGGAATCGACGACAGCACCGTCGCGCAGATCATCTTCGACTGGATCGGCTCCTCGTTGACGGCGCCGATCTCGGCGCTCGTCGCAGCGGTCATCTACTTCCGCCTCAAGGGCGCCAACGACGGCGACACGCCGGTCCCGGCAGATCCGGGCCCCGCCACCGTCTGACGCTCGAACGAGCATGAGCCTCAGCCCGGCGCGCGCTCCCTCGGAGCGCCGGCGCGCGCTCCGAG
>DATABO010000066.1:0-2109 GCA_036259535.1 Thermoleophilaceae bacterium | reverse complement strand
GTGATGATGAGCTCCGGCTCCCGCTGGAGCGACTCGATGATGGCCGCGTCGAGCCACTCGCTGATCGGCGACGCGTCGGAGCAGACGTAGTCCTTCGGGTCGATCGCGCGCGCCACGCGGTCGTCGAGCGACAGGTCGGCGACCTGCGCGAGCTCTACCGGATGCGCGAGCTGCTCGAGGAGGAGGCGATCCGTGCCGCGCTGCCGCGGATCGACGGCCCGACCCTCGAGCGGCTGGCACGCCATGTCGGCGACGCCGACGACGCCAGCGCGGCGGGCGACCTCGCGGCCTATGCGCAATCCAACCGCCGCTTCCACCTCGAGCTCTACGAGGCCTCGGGGCGGCCGCTGCTCGCGCGCACGATCCGCCAGCTCTGGGACGCCAGCGACGCCTACCGCGCGCTCTACGCCAATCGCGACAGCCACCGGGCCACCGCCGCCGAGCACCACCGCGCGATCCTCGACGCGTTGGCCAGCGGCGATGCCGACGCCGCCGTCGCGGCCCAGGACCGCCACCGCGCGCACGCGCTCGCCGCGCTGACGGCGATTCTCCCCGACTAGGATGCCGCCCCCTATGCGCGCACTCGTAACCGGGGGATCCGGATTCATCGGCTCGAACGTCGTCGACGGCCTGTTGGCCCGCGGGGATGAGGTGACGGTGCTCGACGACCTCTCGACCGGCCGTCGCGAGAACCTCGACGGGGCGCTGAGCAACGGCGCCGAGCTGGTCGAGGGCGACATCCGCGACCAGGCGGCGCTCGTGCAGCTCGCCGAGCGCGTTCGCCCGGAGGCGATCTTCCACCTGGCCGCCCAGATCGACGTGCGTCGCTCGGCGGCCGACCCGGCGGCCGACGCGCGGATCAACGTCGAGGGGACGATCAACGTGCTCGAGGCGGCGCGGGCCGTCGGTGCGCGAGTCGTGAGCTCGTCGACCGGCGGCGCGATCTACGGCGAGGGCAAGACGATCCCGGCGCCGGAGGACCACCCGGTCGCACCCGAGGCGCCCTACGGCCAGTCGAAGTTCGCCGCCGAGGGCTACTGCGAGCTGTTCCGCCGCCTGCACGGGGTCTCGACCGTCTCGCTGCGCTACGGCAACGTCTATGGACCGCGCCAGGACCCGCTCGGCGAGGCCGGCGTGATCGCGATCTTCTGCGGCAAGCTGCTCGAGGGGGGGCAGCCGACGGTCTTCGGCGACGGCCTCCAGACGCGCGACTACGTCTACGTCGGCGACGTCGTGCGGGCGAACCTCGCGGCGGCCGACTCCGACGCCACCGGCGCGATCAACATCGGGACCGGCGTCGAGTCGACCGTGCTCGACCTGATCGAGGCGCTGGCGCCGCAGGCCGAGGGATCGTTCGAGGCGGTCATGGCCCCCGAGCGTCCGGGTGAGGTGCGCCACATCGCGCTCGACGCGACGCGCGCCGGCGAGCTGCTCGGCTGGCGCGCCGAGATGGGCCTCTCAGACGGCCTCGCGGTGACGCTCGACTCGCTGCGCTGAGCGGTTTCGACGCTCTAAAATGGCTGTTGGAAGCCTTTTGTGCGTCTTCCGTCCGGCGGGAGCGGCACCATCGCTTCCCGGCTTGCGGTAAGCGCTCTGAGCATCCTCCGCGACCGGGAATCCGGACGCAAAGAAGACGAGGAGAGTCATGCCGAGCAACCCCACCGCAGCCACCCCCAGCACCGCCGGAGTCGAGGTCGAGCGGCGCTATACGCAGCCCGGCGTGCATCCGTTCGACGCCGTCGAGTGGGAGATCCGCGACGCCCTGATCGGCGACCCCGCGCAGCCGGCGTTCGAGCAGCGCGGCGTCGAGTTCCCGAAGTCGTGGTCCCAGAACGCGACCAACATCGTCGCCCAGAAGTACTTTCGCGGCCGGCTCGGCAGCGACGAGCGCGAGTCCTCGGTGCGCCAGATGGTCGGCCGCGTCGCCGGCACGATCGCCGGCTGGGGCCGTGCGGGCGACTACTTCGCGACCGAGGCCGACGGCGACGCCTTCGAGGCCGAGCTGACCCACATCCTGCTCCACCAGCTGGCCGCGTTCAACTCGCCGGTCTGGTTCAACGTCGGCTTCGAGGAGCAGCCGCAGTGCTCGGCCTGCTTCATCCTCAGCGT